>JBAXEO010000022.1:0-20539 GCA_037140395.1 Coriobacteriia bacterium | reverse complement strand
CTGACATCAAGGCACTCGTCCCCATCGTCGTCGAGCAGACCAGCCGAGGCGAGCGCAGCTTCGACATCTACTCGCGACTGCTCAACGACCGCGTGGTCTTTCTCGGCACTGAGATCGACGATCACGTGGCCAACTTGGTGATCGCCCAGCTCCTGCACTTGGAGAGCGCCGATCCCGAAAAGGACATCAACATCTACATCAACTCTCCGGGCGGCTCGGTTACCTCGGGCCTGGCCATCTACGACACGATGCAGTTCATCAAGTCCGAGGTGTCTACCATCTGCGTCGGCCAGTGCGCGTCGATGGCAGCGGTTCTGCTCGCGGCCGGCGCACCCGGCAAGCGCTACATGCTGCCGCACTCTCGCGTGCTCATCCATCAGCCGTGGGGTGGCACGCAGGGCCAGGTCACCGACATCGAGATTCAGGCCAAGGAGATGCTTAGGATGCGCGCCGAGCTCGACGGCATCCTGGCGCATCACACCGGTCAGACCGTCGAGAAGATCCACCTCGACACCGAGCGCGACAACATTATGGGTGGCGACGACGCGGTCATCTACGGCCTGGTCGACGAGGTCTTGCAGACCCGCAAGGCGGAGGCGAAGCCGGAATGAACCGTACCCCCCCGGACGGCCCCGAGTCGCTGAAGTGCTCGTTTTGCGGCAAGAGCCAGCGCCACGTCAAGAAGCTGATCGCGGGTCCGGGCGTCTATATCTGCGATGAGTGCATCGACCTGTGCAATGACATCGTCGAAGACGAGCTCGCCGAGGAGACCGAAGTAGAGACCCTTCTTGAGGACCTGCCTACTCCCAAGGAGATCTACGAAACGCTGAACTCCTATGTGATCGGGCAGGAGCAGGCCAAGAAGGTCCTCTCGGTAGCGGTGTACAACCACTACAAGCGCGTTCACCTCGCTCCCATCGAAGGGGAAGAGGAGGTCGAGCTGGCCAAGAGCAACATCCTGCTGCTCGGCCCCACTGGCTGCGGCAAGACGCTGCTCGCCCAGACGCTTGCGCGGATACTGAAGGTCCCGTTCGCCATCGCTGACGCGACGGCGCTCACTGAGGCTGGCTATGTGGGCGAGGATGTCGAGAACATCTTGCTCAAGCTCATCACGGCGGCCGACTTCGACATCAAGCGCGCCGAGGTAGGCATCATCTACATCGACGAGATCGACAAGGTCGCCCGCAAGGCCGAGAACCTCTCAATCACCCGCGACGTCTCGGGAGAGGGCGTGCAGCAAGCGCTCCTCAAGATTCTCGAGGGTACTGAGGCTGCGGTTCCGCCGCAGGGCGGTCGCAAGCATCCTCAGCAGGAGCTGCTCCGCATCGACACCACCAACATCCTGTTCATCTTGGGCGGGGCGTTTGTCGGCCTGGAGAAGATCATCTCGGAGCGGACTGGCAAGAAGGGTGTTGGCTTCCACGCCGAGCTCCCCGATCCAGCCAAGCACGATGCTGGCGTTTTGTTCTCGCAGGTGCTGCCGGAGGACCTCAACAAGTTCGGGATGATTCCCGAGTTCGTGGGTCGTCTGCCGGTCGTCACTCACGTGGAGGAGCTGACCGAGGACGACCTCGTGCATATCCTCACGGTGCCCAAGAACGCGCTGGTCAAGCAGTATCAGCGCCTTTTCTCGCTGGAGGGCGCCAAGCTCGACTTCACCGAAACGGCCCTTCGCGCCATCGCCGAGCAGGCTGTGACGCGTGGGACCGGAGCGCGCGGGCTACGCTCGGTCATGGAGAAGATGCTGCTCGACCTCATGTACGAGCTTCCCAGCCGCTGTGACATCCAAGAAGTCGTGGTTACCGAGGCGGTCGTGCGTGACGGCGCCGAACCCACAACGGTGTGCCAGGGTGCGGGTGAAGAAGAGGCGGCGGCCGGAGCATAAGGATCGGGTGACCACAATCGAACAATCCCCAGAAAGGCTCGGCACACCGTGAGCGAGATGCCCAAGGCGTATGACCCCAAAGCCGTCGAAGGCGCCATTTTCGCGTCATGGCAGGAGGGCGGGTACTTCTCGGCACAGATCGTCGAAGGCGTCGAGCCGTACTCGGTGGTCATCCCGCCTCCCAACGTCACAGGCTCGCTGCACATGGGCCATGCGCTGAACAACACCATCCAAGACGTCGTTATCCGACGATCTCGCATGGCCGGCCGCCCTACCGTGTGGGTCGTGGGCACCGATCATGCTGGAATCGCCACCCAGAACAAAGTCGAGCAGAAGCTTGCTGCAGAGGGTTTTTCGCGCCACGACGTAGGTCGCGAGGCGTTCATCGAGGCGTGCTGGGACTGGCGTCGGAAGTACGGCGGCACCATCATCGGCCAGCTCAAGGCGATGGGTTGCAGCTGCGACTACGACAACGAGCGCTTCACGATGGACCCCAGTTACGCCCACGCCGTCCGCAAGGTGTTCGTGGACTGGTTTGAGGCCGGACTCATCTACCGCGGCATGCGCATCATCAACTGGTGTCCGCGTTGCGCCACGGCGCTCTCGGACATCGAGGTCGAGCACGAGGATGTCGACAGCCATCTGTGGCATCTGCGCTACCCGCTCAAGGAGCCGGTCGACGGTATCGACCACGTGATCGTGGCGACCACCCGTCCTGAGACGATGCTCGGCGACACCTGTGTGGCCGTACATCCGGACGACGCGCGCTACTCCGCGCTCGTTGGTGCGACGGTCGTACTGCCGCTCATGGGGCGCGAGATTCCGATCGTCGCCGACGACTACGTTGACCCGGCCTTCGGTTCAGGCGCAGTCAAGGTGACGCCAGCGCACGACCCCAACGACTTCGACATCGGGGAGCGGCACGACTGCGCCAAGATCAACATCATGAACGCCGACGCGACCATCTCGGCTGAAGGCGGCGTCTACGCGGGGCTCGATCGCTACGAGGCTCGCAAGCGTGTGCTCGCCGACCTCGAGGAGATTGGTGCGCTCGTCAAGACCGACGAGCACGTCCACTCGGTCGGTCACTGCTACCGCTGCCACACCGTGATCGAGCCGTGGCTCTCGGACCAGTGGTTTGTCGACATGAAGCCGCTGGCGGCGCCGGCGATCGAAGCCGTGCACGACGGCCGCGTAAAGTTTCACCCCAAGCGCTGGGAGAACGTCTATTTCCACTGGATGGACAACATCCGCGACTGGTGCATCTCTCGGCAGTTGTGGTGGGGGCATCGAATCCCGGTGTTCTACTGCGACACCTGCAAGCTGGCCGTCGCCAGCATGGACGACTTGATTGCATGCCCCACGTGCGGCGCGGCCATGCGGCAGGACGAGGACGTGCTCGACACGTGGTTTTCCTCACAACTGTGGCCGTTTGCCACCCTCGGCTGGCCCGAGCCCACGCCGGAGGTCGCCTACTTCTACCCGACAAATGTGCTGTCCACGGCGCGCGACATCCTGTTCTTGTGGGTCGCGCGGATGGTCATGAGCGGCATGTACTTCAACGACGGTCAGATTCCCTTTGAGGACGTAATCATCCATCCCACGGTCTTCAACGCCGAAGGCAAGCGGATGAGCAAGTCCCTCGGAACCGGCGTCGATCCGCTCGACCTAATGGAGCACTACGGCGCCGATGGCATGCGTTTCGGCCTGATGCTCCAGGTCACGGGGAGCCAGGACATCAAGTTCGCCGAGGATAAACTGCTCTCCAGCCGCAACTTCGCCAACAAGATCTGGAACGCAAGCCGATTCGTGCTCATGAACATGGACGGCTACGAGCCTGGAGCTCCGGAGCCGCAGACCGTTGCGGATCGCTGGATCTTGTCGCGCCTGGCGGACTTGTCGGCGCGGGTGGACGAGGGTCTGGACACCTACGAGTTTGGCGAGACCGCGCGTGCGCTGTACGACTTCTTCTGGAACGAGTACTGCGACTGGTACATCGAGCTTGCGAAGGACCGCCTCAATGGCGGCGACGCCAAGCAGCGACTTGCCGTACAACGCACGCTGGTATTCGTGCTCGATCGCGCGCTGCGCCTGCTGCACCCGATGATGCCGTTCGTCACCGACGAGATTTGGAAGAACCTGCCACTGGATGCTGCCGAGACCGCGCCGTCGCTCATGATCGCCGAGTGGCCCGACGCCTCTGCGCTCGCGGAGTTTGCGGATCCGGGTGCCGAGAAGTCGATCGCAGCCGTGCAAGACATCGTCGTCGCCATCCGTGCCGTGCGCGCCCGCTACGGTGTGTCTCCGCGCGTGCCGCTCGACGTCGTCGTCAAGGCTCCGGAGCACGAACTCCTGCTGCTCGAAGGCGAGTCAGGCCTCGTCCGCTCGCTCGCGGGTGTAGGCTCACTGACCTTCTCGCCCACCGCCGAGAAGCCTTCGCATTCCGCCGTCGCCGTCGCGGGCAACCTCGAGATCTACGTTCCCCTCGAGGGTCTCGTCGACTTCGACGCAGAGCGCGAGCGCCTGGGCAAGGAACGCGAGAAGGCGGCGACCGAGCTTGGACGCCTCGACAAGAAGCTCGGCAACGAGGGATTTCTCGCCAAGGCCGCGCCCGAGATTGTCGAGAAGGACCGTGCCCGAGCTGCCGAGCTCACCGAGGGGATCGCCGTCATGGACACGCAACTCGCCGAGCTGGCCTGACGGGCCGCGCGGGAGTGCCTATTCCACTCACCTACGACCTTGCGCTCGCGGAACTCTCGCGGGCGCTCGTCTTTGGCATCAACCCTTCGCTCGATGGTGTGACGGAGCTCTGTGGGGAACTGGGCAATCCACAGGACGCATTCGCTTCCGTGCAGATCACCGGCACCAACGGCAAGAGCTCGACCGCTCGCGCTACGGCCGCGCTGCTACGCGCGGAGGGTATCTCCGTCGGGCTCTACACGAGCCCTGAACTCGAGCGCTATCCGGAGCGCATAGAGATCGGGGGAGCGGTCGTCAGCGACGACGAGTTCGCGCTTGCTCTCGGCGCGGCGCTCAATGCAGCGCACGTGCTGCGCGGACCCGATGCCGTCGGCACCGCCACCGGATTCACCGAGTTTGAGCTGCTCACGGCGGCCGCTCTCTGGCTCTTCCGAGAGCGCGGCATCCAGATTGCCGTCCTCGAGGTCGGCATGGGTGGCCGATGGGATGCCACCAGCGTCGTATCGCCCAGCGTCGCCGCGATCACGGGAGTCGGACTCGACCACACCGCCATTCTGGGCGACACCCTGGCCGCCATCGCTGCCGAGAAGGCCGCCATCATCGGCCCCGCGACGGTGCCTGTGCTGGGACCCGGAACCGTCGGCGTCGAGCAGGTCTTCCTCGCGCGGGCCGAGGCGGTCGGCGCGCACGCTCGAGCCGTGCGTCCGGAGAGCGACCCCTCGCCGGTCGCCGAGGATCTCACCGTGCGCTACACGCTCGCCGAGCGCCCAAGCGCACCCGGAGGGCAGACCGTCGTCGACGTTCGCGGCATCCACGCACGCTATCCGGCGCTCGCAGTGTCCGCGCCCAGCTACCAGGCCGCCAACATTGCCACGGCGGTCGTGATCGCGGAGGCGGCGCTCGGTAGGCCGCTCGATGCAGGCGCGGCGCGGTCGGCTCTATCCACGCTCACCTTCCCGGGCCGCTTTGAACTGGTGCGCACCGAGCCGCCCGTCATCGTTGACGGTTCGCACAACCCCCAGGCCGCCGCAGTACTCGCCGATGCCGTTCGCGAGGCTTTCCCCACCAAGCGCCCCGACCTCCTACTTGGCGTCCTCGCAGACAAGGACGCGCGCGGAATCGTTGCCGCACTCGCACCGGCTGTCGGGCACATCACCGTGACGCAGCCTGAGTCGCCGCGCGGGCTCTCGGCCGAGGAGCTTGCGACAATTGTCGAGCAAGTCACCGGCGTGAGACCGGTCGCGAGCTACCCGAGCATTGCCGAGGCGCTCCGTGCTCTGCAGCCCCTAGCGAGCGGCGGCTTGCTGGTCGCCGGGAGCCTCACAACAGCAGGTCAGGCTCGTCGACTTCTACGTGAGACGTGGTGAACAATCCGTGGAACGATTCATGGTGTGTTTCGCAGGGAACGCCACCTCTGGCCACCCATGCTTCTGCTAGAATCCCGCATGTGTGTCGGTGCGCCGACGCCATCCGTCTGAAAGGGAACCCATGGGAGAACTGCTGCAACCTATTCTGACCAACCCCCTGTTTGGCCTCACGAAGAATCTCTGCACGCTCTTCATCGTGGTTATCGACTTCGCACTGATTTTCTGGGTTTACCGCGATGCCAGCCGCCGAGGAGCGATGGGCTGGTTTTGGGCGCTCGCCACTCTCATATTCTCTTTCGCTGGTTGGATTGTGTACTTGATGGTCCGCCCGCCAGAGCTCGTGGCGGATGCCCGTGAACGCGAACTTGAGATTCGTGCGCGTGAAGCGGAGCTCGAGCGTGACTACGAGAGTTGTCCCTCGTGCTACAAGCCGGTAGAAAAGGACTTCCTCATCTGCCCGCACTGTATGAAGAAGCTCCGCAAGCCGTGTATCGAATGCGGCAAGGCGCTCAAGCTCAACTGGCAGGTCTGCCCGTACTGCAAGACCAAGCAGTAGCGTCTACTCGCTGCTGTACCACGCCGTACCGCACCGCCTCGCCGAGAAGCGGGGCGGTTTCGCACTGACGAGGAGCAATCAAGCCATGCCTGACATTAGCGTGAATCTTCCCGACGGCAGCGCCAAAGCGGTTCCCGAGGGCTCCACAGTTCTCGAAGTCGCCGAGGCCATAGGACCGCGTCTGGCACTGGCTGCAATCGCTGGCAAAAGGGCTGGCGAACTCGTCGACATCAACACCACTGTTGCAGACGGCGACTCCATCGAGATCATCACGAACAAGAGCCCCGAGGCGCTCCATATCCTGCGTCACTCGACAGCTCACGTCATGGCCGAGGCTGTCAAAGATCTCTTCCCGATGGCGCAGTTCGGCATCGGCCCCGCTATTGAAGACGGCTTCTACTACGACTTCGAGATCGGCCGCGCCTTCACCCCCGACGACCTTGTGGCCATCGAGGCGCGCATGACCCAAATCATCGCCGAGGAGCTCCCGTTCAAGCGCACCGAGATCGACAAGCTTGAGGCGTTTGACGAGTTCGAGCAGCAGGAACTCAAGCGAGAGCTCATCTCCGAGCTACCCGAGGGTGAGACCATCTCGATCTACCGCCAGGGCGCTTTCACCGACCTCTGCCGAGGCCCGCACGTACCCGACACCGGACGCATCGGCGCCTTCAAACTCACCAAGATCGCCGGCGCGTACTGGCGCGGCGACAACGAGCGCCCGATGCTGCAGCGCATCTACGGCACCGCGTGGTTCACGCAAAAGGACCTCGACACCTACCTTGAGCGCCTCGACCAGGCCGAGAAGCGCGATCACCGCAAGCTCGGCCGTGAGCTCGACCTCTTCAGCTTTCACGAGGAAGCCGGCGCCGGTCTGCCGCTCTACCACCCCAAGGGTGCTCGCGTCCTGAGGCTCCTCCAAGAGTGGCTGCGCGGCGTACTCTACGAGCGCGGCTACGTCGAGGTCATCACCCCGCACATCTACAAGGCCGACGTCTGGAAGATCAGCGGCCACTACGAGAACTACCGCGAGAACATGTACTTCTTCGAGATCGATGAGGGCGACGGCCGCGTCAGCGAGTACGGCATCAAGCCGATGAACTGCCCGGGTCACCTCATGATCTACGGCGACAGCATGAAGTCCTACCGCGACCTGCCCATCCGCATGTCGGAGTTCGGCACGGTCTACCGCCACGAGCTGTCGGGCGTCGTGCACGGGCTCATGCGCGCTCGCTCCTTCACGCAGGACGACGCGCACATCTTCTGTACCCCCGAGCAGGTACACGCCGAGGTCATGGGCATGCTCGACCTTGTCGCCTACGTCAACGGCGTCTTCGGCTTTGAATACTCGGCTGAGGTTTCGACACGTCCTGAGAAGTCCATCGGCGGCCAGGAGTTCTGGGACAACGCCACGCAAGCACTCATTGCGGCGCTCGAAGAGAAGGGCGTTCCCTTCGAGATCAACGAGGGCGACGGCGCCTTCTACGGCCCCAAGATCGACATCAAGCTTAAAGACGCGATCGGCCGCACCTGGCAGACGTCGACCATCCAGGTCGATTACAACCTGCCACAACGCTTCGGCCTGACCTACCGCACCGCCGACAACTCCGAGGCGCAGCCGTACATGCTGCACCGCACCATCCTCGGCAGCATGGAGCGGTTCTTTGGCATCCTCATCGAGCACTACGCGGGTTCGTTCCCGACGTGGCTGGCGCCTGTCCAGGCCCTGTTGATCCCAATCTCCGACCGGCACATCGAGCATACCGAGGCGGTCGCCAAGCGCCTCATCGCGGCGGGCGTGCGTGCCGAGGTGCAGGTCGACAACGAGCCGATGCGCGTCAAGATCGCCAAGGCACAGCAGCAGAAGGTTCCCTACATGCTCGTGATTGGCGACAAGGAGATGGAAGACGACTCCGTCGGCGTCCGCGAGCGCACGCAGGGTGACATCGGAGCGATGGGTGTTGCCGAGTTCGCCGAGCTGGTGGTGGGGCAGCACCCATAGCGCGCAGAACCGCACACGCGCGAGCGACTCGGCCTGCGCGGGCTCGCGCGGGAGAGTCTCGGCTTTACGGTGTCAGCCCATGCGGCTATCCTGAACATATGTTCGATTGCTGTGCGAGGGAGGCGGGGAAGCGTGATTATTCTGGGCATCGACCCCGGTCTCGCCAACACCGGATGGGGCGTCATCGAGCAGACCGGATCGCGCAGCACCTGCGTCGCATACGGCTGCATTACGACGCATGCTGGTGAGCAACTCGCGCAGCGCCTCTCGGCGATTCACGACGGCATCGTTGGCGTCATCGAACGCTACGCACCCGAGGAGTGTGCGGTGGAGAGCGTCTTCTTTGGCACCAACGCCAAAAGCGCCTTTGCGACCGGGCAGGCGAGGGGAGTCGCGCTGCTAGCCACCGCTGCCTCGCGAATCGAGCTCGCCGAGTACTCTCCGGTGCAAATCAAGAGCGTGGTGACCGGCAGTGGCACGGCCGACAAGAAGCAGATGCAATACATGGTGCGCGCGTTGCTTGACCTAGACCACGAGCCCAAACCTGACCACTGCGCCGACGCACTTGCGGCTGCTATCTGCCACTCGGCCATGCGCGGTCACGCGGCGCTCGAGCGCGAAGACCGGCGCCCGGCTCGGGAGTCCGCGTGATTGCATTCCTCAGCGGACGCGTCGCCGGAAAGAACCCGACGCATGCGCTCATCGAGGTCCACGGCGTCGGCTATCAGCTCGCCATGTCGAGCACCTCGCTCGCGGCTCTCCCTCCTGAGGGCGACGACGTCACCGTGCACACCTACCTCTACGTTCGCGAAGACGAGCTCTCGCTATTCGGATTCGAGAGCCTCGCCGAGAAGAAAGCCTTCGAGCTGCTCATTACGGTCAACGGCGTCGGCCCCAAGGTCGCTCTGGCCACGCTCTCGACGCTATCGCCGGACGCTTTGGCCGCCGCAGTGTCGGCGGAGGACGTCGCGACAATCTCCAGCGTGCCGGGTATCGGCGGCAAGACGGCGCAACGCATCATCCTCGACCTCAAAGACAAGCTGGGGGCGGGCCTCGGGCGCGAATCGGCTGCCGCACGCGGTGGTGGGGCTGCGACGGCCTCTACCGATACAACTGACGCGCTTCTCGGCATGGGATTCTCGGCGGCGGAAGCTGCAGCGGCGCTCAAGGGCTACGAGGGAGCCGCCAACAATCCGCAGGCACTCCTCAGGTACGCGTTGCAGCGGCTCGGGAGCGGACGATGAGCACGGTGTGGGAGGCGCCCGACGCCGGCAGCCAAGACGACGCCGAGCGGCTGGTCACTGGCACATTCACCGAGGACGACCTAGAGATCGACCGCTCGCTGCGCCCTCGGCGCCTCGACGAGTACCTGGGCCAAGAGCGCGTCAAGGACAATCTCGGCGTCTTGATCGATGCTGCACGCCAGCGCGATGAACCGCTCGACCACGTGCTGCTGTCGGGCCCGCCGGGTTTGGGCAAGACCACGCTCGCGCAAGTCATAGCCAACGAGCTCGGCGTGAAGCTCAAGACGACCAGCGGGCCGGCAGTTGAGCGTGCAGGCGACCTCGCGGCGATACTGACCAACCTAGAAGAGCGCGACGTCCTTTTCATCGACGAGATTCACCGCTTGAACCGTGTGGTCGAAGAGGTGCTCTACCCCGCGATGGAGGACTTCACACTCGACATTATCATCGGCAAGGGCCCCGCTGCGCGCTCCATCCGACTCGAGCTTCCTCGGTTCACGCTCGTCGGCGCAACCACGCGTACGGGACTGCTCACGGGCCCACTTCGCGACCGTTTTGGCATGTCATTCCGTCTGGACTACTACACCGCCGAGGAGCTGCAGGCCATCGTTGTTCGGTCGGCAAGGATTCTCGACGTCACTATCGACGTGGAGGGTGCTGCCGAGATCGCACGCCGGTCTCGCGGAACGCCTCGGCTGGCAAACCGACTCCTCAAGCGCGTACGAGATTTCGCTCAGGTGCGACACTCAGGAAGTATCGATGAGAACATCGCCGCCGAGGCGCTTGCCTTCTTTGAGGTCGACCATCTGGGACTAGATGCGATGGACAACAAGATTCTCTTCATGCTCACCGACACGTTTCGTGGCAGGCCGGTTGGGCTCAACACGATCGCCAGCGCCGTCGGCGAAGAACCCGGTACGCTCGAGGACGTCTATGAGCCCTACCTGCTCCAGCTGGGGCTACTCGCCCGCACACCCAAGGGCCGACAGGCAACCGCGCGGGCGTACGAGCATCTGGGCGTGAAGCCGCCATCCGACGCCGCGGGTCAAGCGGGGCTGTTCTGATGCCGCCGGAAGCCTCGGAACATGACGTTCAGCCCGCCGGCTCCTCGACTCAACCGCTCACACGCGAGGAGAAGCTCGACCGAGCGCTGTCAAAGGGCGAGCTCGCCGAGCTGCCGCCCAACCAGGTCAAGGGGCTTCTCGGCGAGAAGAATCCCAAGCTCAAGGTCGTCGATGACTTTGCGCCCGATCTCAACGCTGGTGTATCCCAGGAGATCGATCTGCCTGTCGTGTGGATGGGCATCGTCTTGGCCTACCTGCTGTTCTTTCCTCTCGCCTACGTGCTCTTGTGGCGCACCAAGCACATCTCGCAGCGAGCGAAGATCGTCGTCAGCGTCGTCGGCGCCCTTGGCATAGCTTTCGTCACCTACCGCGTGATCGTGGGCTAGGCAATGCCTGAGGCTCCCGAGAGCACCCGCACGTCTCGGATGCAGCCGCTTTGGGCGCGAGTCGACTCCAACCGAACCAAACTCGCATCGTTTGTGGTGCTCTTTGTTCTTGGCTCGGCGCTACTGCTTTCACTCGCGCTGGTCGCTGTGCCAGGCGCGCTGATCGGCCTCGTGCTTGCCACTCCGGGTTCGGGATACTGGCCCATCTACGCGCTCACAGTTGCGGGTGCGGTGCTGGTGCTCCTGCTAGTGGGGTCGCTGATTGCTGCAATCCAACTCGCCAACGCTGAGGACTGGGTCAAGAATCGTTTCAAGGGCCGGGCACTCAAGTCGGGCGAGGCACCGCAACTCGAGTCGGCACTCGCCGACATGGCGATTGCCGCGGGTCTCTCGGCGCCACCGAGCGTTCTTGTACTCGCCGAGGAGGGCGAGAATGCGTTTGCTCTGGGCACAGCGCGCAAGCGGGCGGTCGTCGGCATTACCGAGGGCATGCTTGCCGACTTCTCCGCCGACGAACTGAGGGCGGTTGCGGCGACGCTCATCGCTCGCATCACGGCTGGCGACATTATGTTTGCGACCGCGCTTGCTGCGCTCATGGGACCCATCCAGGCTATCCGCGGGTCGCGCAAAGGCGCTGGTGTGGCCGCCTCGGGATGCGCCAACGCGGGCTGCTCGGATCCCGGCTGCAGCGATCCGGGCTGCTCCAACGCGAGCGGCTGCGGTGATGGCTGCTCCGGCATCGGTGACCTGGACAGCGATTCTGCGGGCGGATGCGTGGGCGCGATCGGCATTGTGCTGTTCATCGCCTTCGTGGTCGCCGTGACCTACGTTGCGTTGCTGATAGCCTCGTGGATCGTGACCTTGTGGGGCAGGGCGCTGCAGCGTACGAGCTACGAGAAGGCGGATGCTGAGGGCATGCTCCTTCTCAAGGATCCGGCGCCCATGATCTCGGCTCTCAGGCGTGCGATTCTTTCGTCGAATCTCGTCGCGTGCGGGGATCAGTCCTACGATGGCATATTCTATGCGTCGACCTCGGGGACGCCAAAGGTTGAGGCTGCGGAGCGGAGACGGTTCGAGAGGCTTTGTGAGGTCCTGGGAGTAGAGGGGTTGATGGCTTCGCTGGATGCGCCTCAGGGGAGTACTGGAGCCTAGTTTTGCCGGTCCCCTAATGTGTTCTCGGGTACATTCCGATGTATGACTTGCGAGGCAACATCAGCACGAGTCCAGAGAGAGGAGCGAGTGGTGCAATACCAGGATGACTACATCTTGAGGCTGGTTGAGCAGCTCGGCTCCATGATGCGGCTCGCGTTCTCGCGCTTTCGCGAGGGGCAGAGTTCATCTGAGCCTCTCGATGTGACGAACCAGGCGATCCAGATGATTGTCGACGTCGAACCTGAGCTCTTTGTGAAGTTCTCGCCGCAGTCGATGGTCGCATTTCTGGAGCTTTCCGGATTTGACGATCGGCTGGTGACCAAGCTTTCCGAGGCCCTCAACATGCAGGCCGAGATCCTAGAGAGCGAGGGTGCACTTGTGATGGCCGGAATCCGTCGCGAGCAGGCTACTGCCGTGCAGGCGTCCATCGACCCCAGGAGAGCGAACTGAGCGACTCTGGGGGCGAGTGCGTCGGGCGCTACAACGGCGCCGTTCTCGGGGGAACGACGCCGCCGGCGAAGAGCAAGTTGCTTTGTAGCCGGATCAGACGGTCGTCTCGGCAATCCAGACGCCGTGAAGATTGCAGCGGCCCGAGACCGTCACTGTGGTGCCCGGGTCGAGCGCGGCGAGAACCGTGATCTTGGGCTCCACCACCCCAGCGGCGAAGTTGTAGGTGGCGATTGGCGCCTTGTTCGCGTAGACCTCGATGGTATCGATCCAGTGGTCGGGCAGGTTGGGGTGTTTCACAGCGTGACCAACCTCGATGGTAAGCGTGATCTGGTCACCGTCGCGAGCGGCCGAGACAAACGGAACGTGCTTCTTGGAGAAGTCGTCAGCCGCGTCGATATCGTCGACGCTGTGGATGCCACCCAAGACGGGAGACTCATTCATCGTGTGTACCTCCGTGTCGTTCGCGGACTTGTGCCAGCCGTTCGCCAGCCACAGGGTGTATACCCCCGAGGCCGTCGGTCTAGAATTGTATCTGCATCGGGAACTCCGCTGCCGACCAGTCCGCACACCAGGGAGCCTAAGATGTCCGACCTAGCCGCAGTCTCCTGCCGAGAAGATGCCGTGCTCGTTGTTGTCGACGTCCAGCAGCGTCTCGCAGCAGTCATGGACCGCCGAGATGCCGTCACCGCCGCTGTGGTGCGACTGGTCAAAACGGCCGCGCTCGTGGGGGTTCCCATCGTGGTGACGCGACAGTATCCGGATGGTCTCGGCGATACGGACCCCACGATCGTGCAGGCGCTCACGTCCGTGGAGGCGGCAGGACACGAAGTCCTTCACGCCGACAAGTTCGCTTTTGACTGCTTCGCGGATTCCGCGTTCTCCGAGCTTGTCTCGGCGACCGGGCGTTCGCAGCTGATTATCGCGGGCATGGAGACCCACATCTGCATCGCACAAACCGCGATGCACGGCCTGCGCCTCGGCATGGAGGTCCAGGTCGCTGCAGACGCGTGCTGTTCTCGGGACGCCGACGCCCATTCGCTCGCGCTGGACAGGATGCGTGCTGCGGGCGCGGTGGTCTCGCACACCGAATCGGTCATGTACGAGCTTGTTGGCGCTGCGGGAACCGATGAGTTTCGGAGCCTCCTGCGCATCGTCAAGGAGTAGGCGCGCGTGAGGTCATTCAGCCATCGCTCCTTGCTTCACGATGCGGTGGTAGAGGGATGAAATACGCGTGATACACTAGCCGCGCTCGAGGCCCCTCGGGCGCTACGGAGGATTAACATGCGCACACGGCGACTCTGGATATCAACGGTACTTGGATTCGCATTGGCGGCCACTGTGGCTGCTCCTGCCCTTGGAGCGCCTGCCGCTACTACGGCTAAGCCACCTTTGACGACTGCGCCCAAGTCGACCACGGCCACCGCGCCCAAGTCGGCCTCGACGTCCGTTCCGGTCGACGCCAGTGCTGGCGGACCAATCGACGTCCAGATCTGGCCGGGGCAAGGCGGCAAGACGGCGATCATCACCGTCGTCGAGGTTGATGCAGCGACCAAACTTCCAGTGACCGTCAGGATTCCGGTTATCCCTGGTTCCACCGTCGAGTGGGCGGGACAGATTCTTGGCGGCGCCGCTGAGTCCGACTTGGAGTTGCCCTATACGCTCGTTCAGGGCCGAGGCGGCCAGTTTGCTGAGCTCACGCTAACCACGTCGCACCGCGGGCAGGTCGACGCAATCGGTTTTCCTCTTGAGATGTCGGGCGACAAAGTCTCACTGGCCATCGACTATGTTCAGTCGGTCAGCTCTCCGCTGACGGCCATCTCTGTTCGAGTCCCAGCAAACGTCTCCCAAGTCAAGATTACGCCCAAGCCCTCGGGCGACCCGATTGCGAACGTGGATGGCGAGTCGCTTTACGCAATCAACCCCAGCTCGTACAAGCCCGGCGAGAAGCAGCTCATCACCGTCTTCTACAGCACGGTTCCGCCGGTGGAGCCCGCTCCAGGTGCGCAACTCAACCAAGTGCTTATCGGGCTCGCGATAGCGCTCGCAATTGCGGTAGTCGTCATCATCGTCCTGATCCAGCGTCAGAGCTCGGGTGGGCAAGTTGCTGAGGAGTTCGACGATGAAGACGAGTCTGAGCCGGACGCCTCCGCGGGTGCCTCAACTTAAGCGTGAGACTCCTTCTGCACGCATGCTGCGGACCGTGTCTGATTGAACCACTTGAGCAGTTCTCTGCGACCGTCGACAAGCTTGCAATCGTCTATTCCAACTCCAATATCCACCCTGCCGAGGAGTACGAGCGTCGCAAGGAGACGCTCTACACCTACGCCAAGAGCGTCGGAGCGACGGTAGTAGAGCTGGACTACGATCCCGCGGCTTGGCTCGATGCGGTTGGGCCGCTCGCGCATGAAGGCGCCGAGAGGTGCCGCGCCTGCTATCGGTTGCGGCTCGGCGAGGCAGCCACCTATGCGGCCGACAACGGCTACGACGCTCTCGCGACCACGCTCACAATCAGCCCGTACCAGGATCCTGATGCGATTCGCGAGGAGGGTCAGGCAGCGGCCCTACGAGCAGGCATCGAATGGGTCGATCGCGATTTTCGCGACTCCTACGGCGAGGCCACGCGCCGCTCGCGCGAACTGGGCATGTATCGGCAAAACTACTGCGGGTGCATGCTTTCTGAGGCAGAGGCTGCCGAGGCAAGGGCCGCTCGGCGAGCTGAGCGGGCCGCCGCCAAAGACTCTGCGCTACACTCTGGGTGACCGCACTCGAGCCGCTTTGAGGGGGCACTAAGCGCCGTGCTGACTGACGACTTCGACTACGACCTCCCCACGGGATTCATCGCTCAAGAGCCGAGCGATCCGCGCGACTCTTGTCGGCTGCTCGTGCTCGACCGCTCCAGCGGGCAGCTCGATCACCGGGTCTTCTCGGATCTGCCGGAGTACTTGCGCGCTGGCGATGTGATGGTCGTCAACGAGACGCGCGTGCTTCCGGCCCGTTTGCTCGGTCTCAAGGATGAGACCGGGGGCGCCGTCGAGGTGCTCCTCCTGCGCGAGCGCTACGAGAATGCATGGGAGTGTCTTGTGAAGCCGGGCCGAAGGCTCAAGCCGGGTGCTCACATCGTGTTCGCCGACGGGGCCATGACCGGGCTCGTGGTCGAGCAGATTGACGAGGGTGGTGGCCGCCTTGTCCAGTTTACGCTCGGAGCGGGGGAGAGGAACTTCCTCGATGTCGTCCACCGCGTAGGGCAGATGCCCTTGCCACCCTACATCACCAAGCCGGTCTCGGACCCAGAGCTCTATCAGACGGTGTTCTCGCGCGAGGAGCGCTCGGCTGCCGCGCCGACGGCAGGACTTCACTTCACGCCTGAGCTCTTAGCGCGCGTCGAAGAAGCGGGCGTGCGTGTGGAGACGGTCGAGCTCGACGTGGGCATCGACACCTTCCGCCCGGTGAGCGAAGACGACCCCGAGAAGCACAAGATTCACAGTGAGCATTTTAGGGTTCCTCGGCGAACCGTCGAGGTTGTCAACGAGGCCAAAGAGCGAGGCGGTCGCGTGTTCGCTGTCGGTACCACGAGCGTCAGGGCGTTGGAGAGTGCCTACGATGATGCCTCGGCCGGGCTCGTCGAGTCTCAAGGCTCGACTTCGCTCTACATCCTGCCTGGATATCGCTTCAAAGTGGTCGACGCGATGGTGACCAACTTCCACGTTCCCCGCTCGACGCTCCTGATGATGGTCAGCGCATTTGCTGGCCGAGGACAGATTCTCTCGGCGTACAGTCTGGCTATGGAGGAGCGCTACCGATTCCTGTCCTTTGGCGATGCAATGTTGATCCTGTAGCACTCGGCGTCGATCAGGGAGCCGGAGTCCACCAGGTCCAGTTGGGGTTACCACCTGCGGCATCGCTTGCGGAAGTGCTAGGCGCCACGGCGATTCCCTCGCTGACCGTGGACGATGTGAGGCGGTAGATCTTGACCCCTGAAGGGTCCGCGCTCACTACTGAGAAGGTCGGCGAGCCGTCGGCGGACGTGGGCTGGGTAATCCCAGATGGCATTGCGGGCCATGCGCCGAAGGCGGGCAAATCGGCCGACCGCAGCCGATAGGTGCGACCCTCAAACGTGCGCTCAAGCGGTTGAAACTCCAGAAGTTCACCTTGATCGTTCTCGACGTAGACCCCAGGCGCACCAGTCGTCCCGAGTACGTTGCGAGAGCGCGAATCGCCACCGCCGAGCGACGTCGTGATGGTGCCCAAGGAAGCCATCTGACCTTTCGAGCTTGAGGACGGGCCCACGAGGCGATAGGCAGTTTGCTTGAAGACGATGTAGTTGGGTCCTGCCGAGACACTTGCGCCGCCGCCTGAGCTGGCTGGGGTACTCTCGGCGGGCGGTGGAGCAGCAGGTTGGACCGCACTCCCCGCATCCCTCTGGACGGTTGCCACGTTGACGTCCGCCTGAGACGGCAAACCCGACCGCTCCTGCGACATCACACGAATCCCCATCACGCCGACAGTTCCGGCACTGACCACGAGCAGCGCCGCCGCGCCCATCCACGCCGCCAAGACCGCAGGCCGTGGGCGACTCTGACCGCGCGACAACGGGAACGGTGTGGTCTTCTCGGCGCCGGGGCGTGAATTGGCGACTGAGCTGGCGGTGCTATCTAGCTCAGCAACGCTAGCGATCTCGGGTGTGACCCCGATTGCCTGGCCCGGCGTCTCGGGAGCCGCCGCTGCAACTGAAACCGAGCGGGCTTGCTCGGCGGCGAGGGCCTGCTCGGCGACGACTTCCAGACGTACGGCTTCCATGACGCGGTCGGCAAGATCGGCTGGCGGCTCGGGGAGTGGAGCGCGCTGGATCAGGTCAAGCGCGCGGACGAACGCTACGCAGTCGGCGCAGTCTCGACAATGCTGCTTGGCGGCCTCGAGCGTGGCCGCGTCGGGAGCTGTACCGTCGAGCGCTTCAGAAATCGTGGCTTGGGCGTCGTAGCACTCCATCTAGACACCGGCCTTCGGGAAGTCGAGCAGGTGCGCGAGCGATCTCCTTGCGCGAAATACCCGCGACTTGACGGTGCCGACCGGTATCTGGAGCGTTTCGGCGACCTCGGCGTAGGTCAGACCAAAGAGTGCGACTGCCGAGAAGGCATCTCGGTCCTCGGGAGCCAAGGCGCGCATTGCAGCCTCAACGGAAACTGTCAGAGCTACCTCGTCGGCGAGGTCTCCGGGCGCTGCGATGGCGTCGATGGGGTCGACCGGAATCGGGCGCCGCGCGCCTGCGCGCACGGAATCGAGGCAGGTGTTGCGCGTCACGCGGTAGAGCCACGTCGAGAACTTGGCTCGGCCGTCGAAACTACCCAGAGATCGGTACACCTTGATCCACACTTCCTGCACGGTGTCCTCGGCTGCCGTCTGGTCGCCAAAGAAGCGAAGTGCATGCGCAAACACCGTTCTCGTGTGCTCGCGAACGAGCGCCTCAAACGCAGCGAGATCGCCTTCGCGCGCGGCAGCGAGGAGCGCTGCATCGTCAGTCGGCCTATCGGGCATTGTGCTCCGTTTGACGTTTGTCAGGAGGGGATGGTTCGCGACCATTCTACTCGTTGGCCCAGTGCGTGCCGCTCCCAGCACTCAGGTACAATCGCACGCATGGCCATCTTCGACTTCGAGCTTCTCGCGCGCGACGATTCCACCTCCGCCCGCCGAGGACGCTTCCACACCGCCCATGGTCCCGTTGAGACGCCGGTCTTCATGCCCGTCGGAACTCGCGCGACCGTCAAGGGTGTCACTACGCCGCAGCTCTCCGAGATCGGTGCGCAGGTGGTGCTGGCCAACACCTACCACCTCTACCTGCGTCCCGGTGCAGATGTCGTGAAGGACGCGGGCGGTCTCCACGCGTTCATGAACTGGCGCCGACCCATCCTGACCGACTCAGGTGGCTTCCAGATCTTCAGCCTGGCCGACACGCTCAAGCTCTCTGATGACGGCGTCGAATTCCGCTCCATCCTGGACGGCTCCAAGCACTTCTGGACGCCCGAGGACAACATGCGCATCCAGCAAGACCTGGGCGCCGACATTGCTATGCAGCTCGACCAGTGCCCTCCCTACCCGGCGGACAAGTCGCTCGTGGCCGGCGCAGTCGAGCGCAGCGCCGCATGGGCTGCCCGCTGCAAAGCCGCTCACAGCCGAGAAGATCAGGCGCTCTTTGGCATCGTGCAGGGCGGGATCTTTGAGGACCTGCGGCTCGAAAGCGTGCTGCGGCTTGCCGAGCTGGACCTGCCGGGCTACGGGATCGGCGGCTACTCCGTAGGCGAGCCACATGACCTCATGCTTGAGTCGCTTGCGCCCGTCACGGAGGCGATGCCTGCCGACAAGCCCCGCTACCTGATGGGCGTCGGCAATCCCACCACGATGCTGCAGGCCATCGCTCTTGGCGTGGACATGTTCGACTGCGTGTTGCCTACTCGGACGGCGCGACTGGGTACCGCGTTTTCGTCGGCGGGGAGGATGAACCTGAAGAACGCGCAGTACGCGCGGGACTTCGGCCCCCTGGACCCCGCGTGCGCTTGCTCGACCTGCACTCAGTACTCGCGGGCATACGTGCGCCACCTTGTGAGCACGAAGGAGATGCTGGGGTCCATCCTTCTGTCCCTACACAACCTGCACTTTCTGCTCGATCTCACCGCAAGGGCGCGGGAAGCTGTCGGGCAGGGTTCGTACGGGGCGTTCATGGCCTCGTGGCTGGGCTCGCCCGCCGCCGATGACTTCTAACAGCGGCCACTTCTATGGATTGGCTCCAGAAGGTAGTATGGTGCGTCGGTCACTCGAGCGAATCACTGCTTCAATCTAAGGGAAGGTCCTCGGCATGGCGCAGTACTCACAGATCATCTTCATCGTCGCGATTATCGCGGTGTTCTATTTCCTCATCATCCGGCCCCAAAAGAAGCGCCAAAGTGATCAGGCCGAGCTCATGAGCAATCTCAAGCCGGGTGCGGAGATTCTGACGATCGGCGGCCTCTACGGCACTATTGATTCCATCGATGACGATCGGGTGCGTCTGGTGGTCGCCGATGGCTCTGAGCTTGTCTTTGCGAAGAGCGCCATCGCGCGCATTGTGGCGCCCACCGTTGACGACGCCGATGAAGATGCGGATGAGGACGCCGACGACGCCATCGACGTCGACATCGACGCTGGTGCAATCGGCGAGGCCGACGACGTGACCAGCGACGTTGTCGATGCCAAAGACGACTCTGCTTCCGATGTCGCCGAACCAGACTCCAAGTCGACCGAAGATGCTAGCGCGGATGTCTGACGCTGCCGTCTCGGTCCTACCCGTGCATCCGCCCCGGGTCACGCTCGCGGTTGTCCAAGACGATCCCGAGTTGCTCGCGTACCTACAGATGGGCGACGACTACCTCGGTACGATCGGCTACACCGAACACGGGCTGCGTCATTCCAACCTCACCGCGCACCTAGCGGGCACTATTCTGTCACGGTTGGGCTACACCGAGCGCGAGGCCGAGATTGCCGAGATTGCCGGCTTTATTCACGATGTCGGCAACTGTGTGTCGCGTTCAGACCACTGGATTTCGTCGGCGTTGATCGCGCGCGCAGCGTTGACGCGGCTCGGAATGCCGTACGACGAGGTCGCAATCGTGATGAACGCTGTGGGCAATCACGAGGAGGACGCGTCGGATCCTGCGACAGCCGCCGCTGCAGCGGTTGTCATCGCCGACAAAGCAGATGTGCACGAG
>JBAXEO010000021.1:0-20803 GCA_037140395.1 Coriobacteriia bacterium | reverse complement strand
GACAAAGACCGTCGACACGGCCAACGAGCGCCCGGGGAACTGCGAATTACCCAGCAGGGCCCAGCGAAAGCCCTCCACGACACCCACCATCGGGTTCAGCTCGTAGAGCCACAGCCACTTTGCGGGAATCACGCTGATGGGATACGCGACCGGTGTTGAGTACATCCAGATCTGAGTGAGGAACGGGATCACATAGCGAATGTCGCGGTACTCGACATTGAGCGCAGCCAGCCAGAGGCCGACCCCTAGCGCCGACACCGTCGCCAGCAGCACAAAGAGAGGGAGAGCAAGAGCGGCCCACGTCAGGCCGATCCGGTAGAACAGCATCAGGCCGACGAGCACAACAAACGCAATCGCAAGGTCGACCAGACCCGACACCGCCGTCGAGAGCGGCAGCAGCACTCGCGGAAAGTAGACCTTGGTGACCAACTGGGCGCTGTCCACCAGGCTGTTGCCCGCCTTACCGATGGTGTTTGCGAAGTACGTCCACGGCAAGAGCGCAACGTAGGTGAATACCGGGTAGGGAACCCCCCCGGTATCGGCGCTGAATCCCGCGAGCCTGCCAAAGATGAGCGTGAAGATGACCATGTTGAACAGCGGCTGAATGATTGCCCACGCTGCGCCGAGTTCGGTCTGCTTGTAGCGGACCTTCAGGTCGCGCATCGCCAGCGTCCAGAAGAGTTCCCGGTGCGCCCAGACATCCCCGAGGTTGAGCGGCGCCCACTTCTTGGGCGGCTCAACGATCACCACGGGTACAACTGTCGATTCGTCCAACCTGGTACCTCTCACGATTCGTGGCCCTCGTCGCACACCCAACAGCTCCCGACTGTTCCGGAAGTCAACGGGCGCGGGAAGGATTGTAGCAGTCGAGGGTGGTCGTGAGCGGCTTGGCGTCTCGCTGCGAGCGAATTCGGACCGCGTGATGTCCACCACGCTCACTCCCACTGACCATCCCATGCGTGTTTGACTTCAGCTGCGCAAAGCGGCATCCGAGGAAGCCGTCGTCCAAGGCCGCTGCAAGCATGGCGTCGGCCTGTCTTGTCCAGACAATCTTCACTTGGCGAGCCGCGCCCTGATGCGAGCCTCGACGTCCTCGTGCACAATGACCTTGCCCGCGGCAAGTTCCTCTTCGCCTGCGCGAACCGCTCGAACCAGCGCTACCTCGTCGAG
This sequence comes from Coriobacteriia bacterium, assembly GCA_037140395.1. Taxonomy (GTDB): domain Bacteria; phylum Actinomycetota; class Coriobacteriia; order Anaerosomatales; family JAAXUF01; genus JBAXEO01. The sequence continues at coordinate 19,633 of JBAXEO010000021.1, read as the reverse complement.
CAGGCCCTCGTAGACATCCACATCCATGAGGACGGCAGTGCTCCGGCCGTGTTGGGTGAGGATGACGGGCCGCTTGGTCTCATGCACCTGATCGAGGACCGAGGAAGTGTTTGCGCGGAATTCCGTTACCGGCCAAACGTCTATGGAAGGGCGCAGCGTCGGCATGTCGGGCCTCCAAGTCGAATACAGTACTCTGTACAGTATACCGTACAGACTGGTGTGTGCCACCCGAATCCAAGGGCTAGGCGAAACGGTTGGGCGAAATGGACAGCCGGCGACGCGGGAGTTCGGGGCTCCGGAATCGCAAATCCGCTAGCAACCGTCAATCCGCATTGCCCCCCGACGTTCCTCGCCGTGGAACGAAAGAGGCACCTACTTGGGCTCAGAAACACCAACCGCTCTGCCCTCTAGCTGCTGCCCATCAAAGACCACCAGCCGGTCGAACCCTAGCCGAGCCGCCTGCGCCGAGGCCTCGGCCGCCGACAGTGTGCGCCGCGGCCAATCGTACGTCGCGAACCCGTACATGAGGCCCGCGGGAGGCTCCTGCGGCAGGCCGTCCATGGCGGCGACCTCGGTCATCGCCGGCGCCACAAAGGCCACATCGAAGCCCGGCAACATGCCCCAGTAGGTCATGTTGCTTCTGGGAATGTAGACTGCGGTCTTTCTCTTCTCGCTGGCCGAGGTGTTCGCGACATTCCTGAGCTGCATAATCAACTGATAGCGCGGATTGCGATCCAGCGCCGAACCGGGTGTGAACACGCGCTGTTCGATTGCAGTGCGCGCTTCGGCGAAGTCGCCAGCGCGAAGCTGGGAGAGTACCGGTCGCACAAGGGGCGGTGTGGGCTCACCGGCTGCGGCGAGGATCCCGGCGCGTGTTGATCCCTGAGAAGCAGCGAACTCACCGCCCCAGAAGAGGGCACTTGCGAGGACGGCAAAGCACATGAGCGAGGCGACGATCCACGCGATTCGGCTCGAAGGCACCGTGCCCCCTGTCCGCGACGGGGACCCGCCCTCGAACGGCGCCAAGCTCGGAATCATCCCCATGAGCAGCCCCACGCTCAGCCACTGCTGGATTCCGGAGAAGTAGTAGGCCGACCCTCCAGGGATGGCGACCAACATGCCCGGGAGTGCGCCGATGACACAGATCAAGGCCACAGCCTCGACGTCGGTCGCCAATCTGTCCCGCCAGATTTCTCGCAGTCGCGCGACAGACGTGACGTCGAGCTGGCGCAGACGGAGCACCGCATACAGCCACGACCAGAAGAAGTGCCCGATCAAGAACCACACCGCCAGCAGCACGGCCGCAGCGCCGCTCGAGTTGCCTGTCACGTTTTCGCGGATGAACGGCAAGAACGAGATTCCGCCACCGCCAGTCCCTCCGCTCGGCGACACCATCGCGTAGGTCGCAACGGCGACAACGGCGCAAATACCGGCTGCCATCAGCAGGAACCTGTCTCTGAACAGTCCGTAGCGCAGCCACATATAGGAGAGCAGCACCGCACTCAGGATGAGGATCGATATCTTTGCGAAGCCGATCAACGCCAGGAGCACAGGCAAAGCCAGGATGAGAAGAGCCTTGTCCGCGGTGCCCAACCGGGAATCCCGTCGGCCAGCAAATCGCCCGACCAGGAGCCAAGCGGTCAGAAAGAACAAAGTCATTCCCACGAGATACGACTCGCTGACGACGATTCCCCAGAGGCCGGCTTTGAAGGACGCGGCCCGCGGAAGAACGCTCGCGAACGCCAATCCAAGAACCAGCCAGACGGCGATGCCGCTCTTCGAGCCAAACCGGATTGGCCTACCGAACATGCGCTCACTCACGCTCGACACGAAGCCCAAGAGACTCTGCAGGAACAGCGGGACCAGGATAACTGGATAGCCGAGCTGGTAGAAGTCCAACGGACTGACGCGAACTAGGGCCGAGAGCCACGCAATGAGCCAGTGACTGCCCAGGTGGTAGTGGAGAATCGGCAACCCGTTCAACCCGGTGCTCGGGATTCCGTAGGTTCGAATCATGCTCGAGATGCTGGAGTGGAACAGAGTGTCTCGGTGGGCAGCACCGAGGGCCACCTTCTCCAGAAAGAGCGGACTCAGGTAGCCGGCGGCCCACACCTGCCCTGCAATCAAGGCCGAGAAGACTAAGGTGCCGGCTATCGCCGCGAGCGCCACGAAGGGATGCTTCCGAACAGACGAGCCCATGCTCGCGAGGATCCAGACAAACAACCCTACCCCGCACAGAGAGAAGGCTCCCCCAAACGGCACCCCCGCGCGATCGGCGACGAACCCGGCCACCACGAGGACAGCTAACGCAAGGAGTGCCAGCGCCGGCTGAGTCAGATACCACTGCGGGCGATCTTCGCCCCCTCGCCAGCGAATGTGTGCGACGAGCGCGGGCGGCAGCAACAAGAGAAACCAAGAGACCGCGAGGACCTGACCGATGAGCAATGGCGAGTCACCGCCCAGACCCCACCGCGCCATCCAATAGATGATCGCGAGCAAAGTCGCAACTCCAGCGGCGAAGAGTGCACTGACTCTTGAGTCACTCACCGAGCTGTACCCCGTGAGAGTCCCTCGAGGTCGATGCCCGTTTCAGAATCGCGACAAGGCTCAACCCTGGCGGCAGGCCGAAGCGTCCCCCAACGAATCCCTCCGTCATGGCTAGAGCTGATAGAGCAGCATTCACAGGCGCCCAAGGGACTCTTAGCTCCTGCGTAGCGGATGCAGCTCCGACTTTGACGAGGCGGCGCTGAAGCCGAGCAGCAGGCAGTAATGCGACCACGTAGCCCGTTGACACGATTGCGGAGAGGCCCGAGTTGGCTGCCAGCGCAAGGAATGACTCGGGAGTATACCGTCTGAAATGACCTGCAAATCGGTCTCCCTCACCAAACAAGTCGGGCCACAGGGGCACCGAGACGATGATCCGACCAGCTGGGGTCAGACGTCGACGGAGTTCCGACAGCATTGCTAGGTCGTCCTCCACATGCTCAAGGACATCAAGCAACGCGATGAGTTCAAAGGGTCCCACGGGCACCACTGGGTCTGTAAGATCGGACGCCACGACGACTCTTGAATAGGCATCATAGCTGCCAACTTCGAGCGCATCAGTCGCAGCCTCGACCCCGATGACTTCACCGAACTCGGCGAGCACTGGACCCATATGTCCCGTGCCGCATCCGAAGTCGAGCACTAGCCCACCACGCTGCACGCCCCCACGGCGGACAAGGCCCTTCGTGACAACTCTCCTGCCGCGATACCACCAGTGCTGATCCATGGCGGCAACAAGTCCGTGAACCTCCGCCCGAGGAGTGGGGCTCACTGCACTAACCCGCAAGTCACTCTGACGACCTCGACTGCTGCCAATGGAATTCCGTTCTGCCTTACAGGCTATCTAAGGGACACAACCAACCAATGGGTGGTGCGAAAACAATGCGGCATGGGGCCCGATTTGTGAATCCCTGTGCCTGATTCTAGAATCGTTCATCATGAGCAACCATCTGACGCCAGGAAAGGGCTGAGCCATGCGCACGGATCCGCCCAGCGGCGTGTCAGTGATCATTCCCGTCTACAACGCTGAAAAGACGATCGTCGCCGTCTGCACACAAGTCGCAGAGACTCTCGACGGAGCACGTAGGCCATTCGAGATCGTGTTGGTGGAAGACTGCGGGCGCGATGGGTCCTGGACACTCATCTGCGAGATGGCGAAGTCCGACCGGCGGATCCGCGGCGTTAGACTCAGCCGCAACTTCGGTCAACATTGCGCTCTGTTGTGTGGCCTACGAGCGGCCCAGTACCCGGTCTGCGTGACGCTTGATGATGACCTCCAGAACCCTCCCGCAGAAATGCTCGGGCTGCTCGATGTTCTGGATTCCGGATACGACGTCGTCTATGGCACGCCGATACACGAGCAGCATGGTCTCTTTCGGGACCTTGCATCAAGAATCACGAAGATGGCTCTCCAAAAGACAATGGGTGCCAAGACCGCCCGAAACGTCTCGGCGTTCCGGGCGTTGCGCACGTCCGTACGCAACGCGTTCGCGGACTTCCGCGGCCCCTACGTGTCGGTCGACGTCTTGCTCACTTGGGGTACTAGCAGCTTCACTTCAGTGCCGGTGCGTCATGAGCCACGTGAACAGGGCGTGTCCAATTACTCGTTCGGGATGCTCGTGATCCACGCTTTCAACATGCTCACCGGTTTCACCGCCATACCTCTCCAGCTGGCAAGTCTCGTGGGTTTCGGCTTCACGGTGTTTGGTGTCTGCGTCTTGGCCTACGTCCTGTTCATGTATTCCGTCCACGGGCAGGCGGTCCCTGGGTTCACATTCCTGGCGAGCCTTATTGCCGTGCTCTCGGGCGCGCAGCTCTTCGCGATAGGGATGATCGGCGAGTATCTCGCACGCATGCACTTCCGTGTCATGGACAAGCCGGCCTATGTGGTCGGGGAGTCGACACCCTGACCACTACCTCAAATACTTTCATCAACTCACTTTCTGCCCCCCGCGCGTAGATACTACGGTCCTATTCCCACTGCACGAGCAAGACGACCACTGTACTGTCGTTGCAGGTGAAGTAGACTCCGGGGATGGAAGGTCGCATGGGAGTCATACCGCACCGCTGGATGCTTGCCTGGGTAAGTGGGGATGCTGCTCGATGAAGAAACTAACGATCCTTGCGATGACAGAAAAGGGATACTCCGTCGTGGCAGCGATAGCATCTGCCTACCCGGGCATGATTGGCGCTGTCGTCGGGGCCCACGACACGAGCGTCGCGAATGACTTCTTTGAGGAGATTGCAGGGCTCTGCAGAGAGAGCGGGATTCCTTTCTTCAGCAGACCCGAATCCTACTCCGTCCAAACTGAATACGTGCTTGCGGTGTCCTGGCGGTGGATCGTCAATGTAGAGCCATCGCGTCTGATAGTGTTCCATGACTCACTGCTACCACGCTACCGCGGATTCAATCCATTGGTCACCTCACTCATCAATGGAGACACGACGATTGGCGTTTCGGCTCTCTACGCGGGTACGGAATACGACAGGGGCGAGATTGTCTCGCAGTCAGCATCCGCAATCTCGTATCCAATCACCATCCAGGATGCGATAGGGACAATCCTGAAGAACTACAGAGAACTCGCCACCGAGATTGCGGGCAGCCTGTATCGCGAAGAAGCGCCGGTCGGCACGCCGCAATGCGAGTCGGACGCGAGCTACAGCCTCTGGCGAGACGAAGAGGACTACTACGTCGATTGGACCCAGCCAGCAACCACCGTGGAACGAACGGTTGATGCTCTGGGCACCCCATACAGGGGGGCAGCATCCATCATCGAAGGCAAAGTGGTGAGGGTGCTAGCAGCCAAAGCTGTGGATGACATAGCTGTCGCGAACAGAACCTGCGGAAAGGTCGTGTTCGTCCATGACTCAAAGCCAGTAGTCGTGTGTGGAAAGGGCCTACTACGAATCGACGCGCTTGTCGACGATTCGGGCAATTCGATGCTTCCCCTGACGCACTTCAGAACTCGGTTCAAAGGCGCAGAACGGCTCTGCTAGTCGCAGTTGCTTGGCAGTGGTAGTCGGTCCAAACAAGTCGCGCTCGCCCAGCGCTAGGGCGAGACCAGTATGTCGAGTGCCCGCTCAATCACCCTGTCCTGCTCCGGCTCCAGCCCGACCCACAGCGGCAGACGCACGAGCCTGTCGCTTGTGCTCTCGGTGACCGCCATGCCGCTCGCGCAACGCCCGTGCAGTCTGCCTGCTGGCGAGGGATGGAGCGGAACGTAGTGAAAGACGCATCCGATGTCGACCTTGCTCATCTCATCGATGAACCGGGTCCGGGCTTCGAGATCAGGCAGCAGTAGGTAGTACATGTGGGCGTTGTGCGAGCATTCCTCCGGCACGATCGGTCGCCGCACAAGCCCCAGTCGCTCGGCTGGTTCGAACGCTTCGTGATAGCGCTGCCACTGGGCGAGTCGTCTATCAGTGATGGCACGAGCCTCCAGCATCTGGGCCCACAGGAAGGCCGCGCACAGCTCGCTCGTAAGGTAAGAGGACCCGACATCCACCCACGTGTACTTGTCAACCTGGCCGCGGAAGAACTGGCTGCGATTGGTGCCCTTCTCACGGATGATCTCGGCCCTATCGACCAGCTTGGGATCGTTCACGAGCAGCGCGCCGCCCTCACCACAGGTGATGTTCTTGGTCTCATGAAAGCTCAGCGCCCCAAGGTGCCCGATACCGCCCAGCGGCCGCCCCTTGTACGCCGACATGATTCCTTGCGCTGCGTCTTCGATTACCAGAAGGCCGTGCTGTTGCGCGACGTCCAGAATGCTGTCCATCTCGCAGGCCACACCCGCATAGTGCACCGGCACAATCGCGCGGGTGCGATCCGTGATCGCCAAGTCGAGCAGATTCTCGTCCAGATTCAGTGTGTCTTCCCGGATGTCCACAAACACGGGCACGGCGCCACGGAGGACGAACGCATTGGCGGTGGAGACAAACGTGTACGAAGGCATGATGACCTCGTCGCCCGGCCCGACCTGGGCAAGCAGCGCCGCCATCTCCAACGCCGCAGTGCACGAGTGGGTCAGCAGCGACTTGTAGCACCCGATCTGTGACTCAAGCCACTCGCTGCACTTGGCGGTGAACTGACCATCACCGGACAGCTGCCCGGCCGCGTGGGCCTCAGAGATGAATTGGAGTTCTCGGCCTGTGAGGTACGGCCTGTTGAATGGGATCAAGTCACTCTCCTCACAGACTGAGACTGGTTTCGGGCCCCGAGAGCAGACTCAACAGCATACACGTGGCTTGCACCCCGCTCGCCACTCGCTCTTTACCTCACGCTCGCCGTCCCCTCGCCCAGTGCGTCGCAGAATCTCTGCGACCTCCCCAGACCCTGCCTACGCCATCAACTGGCTCTCAAACAGCTGCTGGTAGGCGCCAGACTTCGCCACCAGCTCCTCGTGCGTCCCTCGCTCGACGATCCGGCCCTCATCGACCACCAGCAGTTGGTCGGCCTTGATGACGGTCGCGAGGCGGTGTGCGATCACGATGATCGTCTTCTCGCCGCGAAGTCGGCCGAGCGCCTCTTGGATGTAGGCCTCCGACTGGGAATCAAGGGCGCTCGTCGGCTCATCCAGAATCAGCACGGAGCTTCCGTCGAGGAGCACGCGCGCCAGCCCGATGCGCTGCCGTTCCCCTCCCGAGAAGCGAACACCGCGGTCGCCCAGATTGGTCTCAAGCCCGTGCGGTAGGTCATACACGAACGAGGCGTACGCTCTGTCCAGCGCGTCCTTGATCTGCTCCTCCGTCGGCTCAAAGTCCAGGCCGTAGACGAGGTTTTCGCGCACACTGTCGTTGAACAGCATCGCACTTTGGGTGAGGTATCCAATCCCCTTGCGAAGCGAGCCAACATCAAACTCCCTAACACCGACCCCGTCGAAGGTGATGGTGCCAGAGTTCACATCGCGGAGCCGCGGCAGAAGCTCCACAAGCGTGGACTTGCCGGCACCGGAGTGGCCAACGATGGCCGTGAACGAACCAGCCGGTATCGTGGCCGACACCCCTTTGAGCACCTGTTTGCCCACTGACACGATCGTGCCGTCCGGCGCGTGTCGATCCGGGAACTCAAACTCGACGTCATACAACACGATTTCGCGCTCGAGATCTTTGAACTTGACGGCTCCGGACAGAATAGTGTGCGAGGCCGCCGCATCCGCCGTGAGCTGCATGACCAACGACAGCCCTGACACGTTTAGCGAGATCGCCTGACGACCCTGGTTGAACTCTTTGACCTTGGCGTTGAGCCTGTTGAGGATGAATAGAAGCAGGCCCAGCTGTGCCAGCGTCACACCCAGTACCGCAATGCCAATGTAAAGCGTCACGAATACCGAAAGCATGAGCACGGGATCGGCCGTGACCTCAATGTTGGCCCCCAGCCGCGCCTGCTTCACGCCGATGTCACGCATGGTCTCGGAGAAGTCTTCGATGTTCTTGGACTCGACGTCAGCCTGATCCCGAATCTTGATGAGCGTCATCATGCCAAAGCGCTCGACGATCTTGCCCATCATCTCCTGGTTGATCTTGGCCGCGACCAAGCCGAAGTCACGAATCTTGGTCAAATTCGCCTTTATTACGACGGAGACCAGCCCCGCGAAGATGACCGCGGTAAGGGTGAGGGGAACCGACATTGCGAAGAGGATTGCGATGTAGACCGCTATGAGAAGGACGATGGACAGCTGCTTGATGACCGAGAGGATAGCCGTACCGGCTGCCGTGGTCTGACCGATGACGACCCCAACCAGATCTCCCACCGCATGCCGCGTGAAGAACTCCGGGTCGGCGTTGAGCACCGTGTCAAGTGTCTGGACCCTCATCCGCAACCCGATCCGTCCGGAGACCACGGCCGAGTACCACGTGTTGAAGTAGTACACGACCTGGCGCAGCAAAATCGGGATGAACGCAAGCGCCAGCAACACAGGAAGCGTAATCGGAAGATGCAGGAACGACAGGGTCGAATTCACCGTCTTCCAAAAGAGCCCCGAGCTCGCGAGAATCGACGTCTGTCCGCCGCCGCCAGGGGCTCCGTAGGGAGCGCCTTCTGCGTACTGCAAGATAGGCAGCAAGAGCGAAAGGCCGACTCCCTCAAAGACGGCAAAAGCTACCGCGAACCCAACGAGTCCGAATATCTCGCGCTTCTTGATGTCGACAATGGTGAGCATGCGGCGAATCGCTTTGATCCGCGTGAACTCGTTGAGGAAATCAACAATCTTCTTGAGCAAGTCTGAGCATCCCTACATGAGAGTGAGAGCGCGGTTCACACAGGATACCTGAGAGCACGGCCCCTTGCTGATGTTAGAGGTTCCTCGACCGGAACTCGTGAGAGCCCGTTAATCAGCCCTCGCCAATCACCCGACGGTACACTGCCACCGTCTCGCCCGCCGAGCGCGCCCACGTGAGTTCGCGCGACCGCGCGAGCCCCGCTCTGCGCATGCGCGCGCGAAGGTCAGCGTCGTCGAGCAGCTCCCCGAGTCGCACGGCAAGCCCCGCAGCGTCGCCCGGCGCGAATGTCAGAGCGCCGTCGCCCACAACCTCAGGAAGCGATGCTGAGCTGGCAACCACCGTCGGCGTCCCAAGCGCCATCGCTTCCAGCGGTGGCAAGCCGAAGCCCTCGTAGCGCGAGGGAAACGCGAACGCCACGGCCCCTGCCATGATTGCGCGCAAAGCGTTGTCGTCGACGCGTCCGGTGAAGGCAATGCGGTCTCGGACAGGCGCCGGCACATTGACCAGCTCGCGGGCTAGGTAGCCGGGATCCTCGGCGCCGACAAGCAGCAGCCGTAGCTCAGGCCGCTGCACGGCGATAACCGCAAACGCAGACAGTAGGGTCGGCAGGTCCTTGTGGCCGCGGGTTGAGCCCATGGAGAGCAGGTAGGGGTTCTCGGTCAGCGCGAGCAACGACCCCGCCAGCGTCCCGACTGGTCCAGCGGCGAAGTCGTCGACTCCTAGCGGAATCGCGGTGACGCGCCCCCGTGCGAGGGGAAACACCCGCTCGATCTCACCGACCGTGAAAGCCGCATCGGTGATGATGCGGTCAGCAACGTGTACGGCGCGGCGGTTCCACCAACGGTACGCCAATCGTTTGGTCACCGACGGCATGATTCCGGGCACGACCAACGGCGTCAGGTCATGCATCGTGACCACGAGCGGGTGGATGGTCGGCAGCGGCGTGGGAAAGTGCGGACAGTGAATCACGTCGGCCGAGACGTCGCGCGCGATGCGAGACAGCTCGCGCGCGCCCCCCAGCGAAAACGGGTGCTTCGCCGCCGAGATGTGCTGAGGAGCAGTCGGTGGTCCGCCCACGGCGTCGGGGCTCGAGGCGGCCGCGACGGGCGGCCATTCGCCGGCAGCGCTGACCTGAATCAGCTCGACTTCCTCCATCTGTGCCAGCGCACGCGCCAACCCGGTGGTGTAGCGACCGACTCCGGTCCACGTTGCCATGCGACAGTCGAGCAACACACGCACCCGAGCCGCCATCAGCGATCCCGCCCCATGACATGGCGCACAGCACGAAGAAGGCGCGTGGCCGCCCGCAGACCCCAGAGACCATAAAGATCGCAGTAGTGATCGAGCGAGTCCCGATACGCCTGCGCCACAAACCCCACGGGCGCAGCCGATACGCCGCGGTAGTGAACGACCTCGGCAGCGGGCTCAACGAGCACCTGCCAGCCATGATCGTGCATACGGTGGCACCACTCGGTGTCTTCCCAGTAGATGAAGAACTGCTCGTCCATGGGACCCGCAGCCTCGATTGCTGAGCGCCGCACCAACATGCACGCGCCCGTCACCCAGTCCACCGGAGTGGTGTGCTCGAAGATTCTGGGTGACAGCTGCTTGTTTCCCCGCAGGCGCTTGCCGAATCGCCAGACCCTCAACCAGAGGAAGGACACCAGCGAGGGAAAATGGCCCCACGAGTAGGCCTGTGCCGAGCCGTCGGGGTTAAGCACGGCCGGTCCGATGATGCCCGCACGCGGATTGCGCGCCGCGCTCTCCAGCAAGGCGGCCAACGCACCCTCCCGAAGCACGGCATCCGGATTGAGCAGCAGCACGAACGGTGAGTTCGTGATCTCGATCGCGCGATTGTTGGCAGCCGAGAACCCCTGGTTGGGAACCGCTCGAAGGTGACCTGGCGAGATACTGCCGGCAATTGCCGAGGCACTGCCATCGGTGCTCTCGGCGTCCATGACCCAGACCTGGTCCATTCCTGCCTGCGCAACCGCTGAGTTCACGACGGGCCGCAGGAGTTCTCCCGCGTTGTGGACGACGATAACCACGTCGGCTTCTGGAGTGGAAGGCTGGCTCATGGGACCGATTCTACTCGACTTGCACGGCGACGGCGGGCGGTTCAGCCCGACAGCGCACCCGAAGCCACGAACCGCGCGAGAGCGTCGGTCCACTCGGGCATCCTGACGCCGAGCGCGGCCGCTTTGGAGCAGTCGAGCACCGAGTTCAGCGGCCGCGCGGCCTTCATGGGGAACGCGTCGCTTGTGACCGGTTCCAGCGTGACGGCACCGAGCCCCGCCAGCACGAGCGTCTCTCGCGCGAGCTCAAAACGCGAGCACGAGCCGGATCCCGCCAGATGGAAGAGCCCACTCGCGTCGGCGTCGACCAGACCGAGGATGCCTTCGGCGAGGTCGGGCGTATAGGTGGGCGACCCGATCTCGTCGGTGACCACCGAGAGCGACGGACGCGTGCGAGCGGCCGCAACGATCTTGACCGGAAAGTTCACGCCGCCCGGGCCAAAGACCCAGGCCGTGCGAGCGATGATCGCCCGCGGGTACTCCTGCTCGACAGCAAGCTCGCCGGCCAGCTTGGACGCTCCGTATACGGACAGCGGATTGGTGTCGTCGGTCTCGGTATGGGCGCCATGCTTGCGGCCGTCGAACACGAAGTCGGTGGAGACGTGAGCGAACTGAAGACCGGCTTCACGGGCCGCGCGCGCCAGGATCGCGGGGCCCTGTGCGTTGACCAAGTAGGCGAGCTCGTCGTTGTCCTCGGCAGCCTCCACGTTGGTGTACGCAGCCGCATTGAGCAGCACGCCTGTTGTCGCGGGGCCGAGATGCGCGGCGAACTCCCCGACCTGCTGACGCACGACCGCAGGATCGGTGATGTCGAACTCGCCCTCGCCCGGTGCCGAGAAAAACGCTCCGCGCTTGGCTAGGACGCTCTGCAGCGCCGTGCCGAGCATGCCTCCAGCACCGGCGATGAGGTAGGCGCGCGAAACGGGTTTGTCGGCCGGCACGTCAGTCACGGTCGTCGTACCAGCGCTTTTGCCAGTCGGCGAAGTCATCGTGATGCTTGAGCTTGCCCCACCAGTCGGGGTTGCCGCGGTACCAGCGGATGGTGTCGCGAAGGCCGGCCTCGAAGTCTACGCTCGGCTCCCAGCCAAAGTCCTTGCGTGCCTTGGCGCAGGTGATTGAGTAGCGGCGGTCGTGGCCTGGCCTGTCGGCGACACGCTTGACGGTCGCGTCGAAGTCCAGGCCCAGCTCGTCGACGATGATCTGTGTGATCTCCAGGTTGGTGCGCTCGTTTCCGCCACCGATGTTGTAGACCTCGCCGGGACAGCCATGCAGGAGCGCCGCCTCGATACCGTCGGCGTGGTCATCGACGTAGAGCCAGTCGCGCACATTGAGGCCGTCGCCATAGAGCGGCAGCTGACCGCCCTCCAGCGCGTTAGTGACAAACAGCGGGATGAGCTTCTCGGGATACTGGTAGGGACCGTAGGTGTTGGAACCGCGTGTAATGATTGCAGGCGTCCCAAAGGTGGTGTAGTACGCGAGCACCTGCAGGTCGCCACCCGCCTTGCTGGCCGAGTACGGGCTCGACGGGTGGATGCGGTCGGTCTCACAAAAGGAGCCGGAGTCAATGGAGCCGTAGACCTCGTCGGTGGACACCTGCACCATCCGGCCGATACCGCGCTCGCGCACGGCTTCGAGCAGCGTGTGCGTGCCCAAGATGTCGGTGTGCAAAAACGCCTCAGGCTCGGCGATGGAGCGATCGACGTGCGTCTCGGCGGCGAAGTTCACAATCGCGTCGACGCTGCCGGTTCCGTCAATCGCCGCGTCAACGGCCGCGCGGTCGCAGATGTCACCGCGCACGAAACTGTAGCGCGGGTTCTCGGCAACGGGCAGCAGGTTGTCCAAATTGCCGGCGTAGGTAAGCTTGTCGAAGCAGACAATCTCCCAGTCCGCGTGCTTGGATAGCATGCGCCGGACAAACGCCGAGCCGATGAACCCGGCGGCGCCGCAGACAAGAAGTCTCATTCCTTCACCTTTCCGACCATGATCATGGCATCTCCAGCTTCTTGCGCATTCCAGTACGATGCCAGGCCTTCAAAGCCCGCCAAAACGTCGAGATTCGGCGGCTCGGGAAGCGCATGGCTCGACCCGGACCGCTCGAGCGCGTATCTCATACTCTCGTAGATCGCGTGCCCAGCGCCGTTGAAGATCTTCTTGACGACGGAGAAGCCGGCTCGCTCCATGGCCAGTTCCAGGCTGTGCGGCGTGAGGCCCCACAGGTGCCTGGGAGCGTCGAGCTGGAACCAGTCTGCACCAAAGAGATCCGAGAGCCCGCTTCCTGCGTTGGGGACCATCACCAGAATCCTCCCGCGATCGCTCATGTGAGTGCGCAAGGCCGTCAGCGCCTCAACCGGCTCGACGACGTGCTCGAGCACGTGGGAGAGGTGTATCACGTCGAAGGTCTCACCCTGCAATGGCAGGTTCTCGTAACTTCCCACCCTCAGATCGAGCCCAGTCGCACGCGCGGCCTCAAGGGTGTTGTCGGACGCATCGACCCCGACCGCCTTCATGCCCAGCTGCTCGGCGAAGCGAAGCGCCCGTCCGGTTCCGCTGCCATAGTCCAGGAACGACTGGGGCGCGTACCCGTCGTCGAGACACTGCCACAGTAGACGGGCGATCTCGTTTACCTTCAGGCGATTTCTCGCCGCACTCCTCAGCATGCCCTCGGCGCCAAAGGACAGCTCCCACTCCTTCTTGTGCCAGGGACGAGTGAGGCCGACCTCGACAAGCGGAGCGATGTAGGCCGAGTACTCCTCGGGGTAGTAGGCCGACAGATCGTCCGGTAGCGGCCACAATCGCCCTACACCACATTCCGCGCACAACCAGAAGCAATAACCGCCGGGAACTCCCAGCAGTCGATCCTGCAGGTCGGCGTAGTGAAGGCTCCATTCATCTGCAAGGCAGATGGGACACGCGGGCGGTGGTGTCTCGCGGCAGTCGGGGACACTACCCATTCTTGGGAGACCAGTCGTAGCCGATCGACGCGTCATCAGCGGGAAGTCGGTGCTCGTCAGGGTCGTTGTAGTTGTAGAGCTCGGTGGGGACGTTGACGATGAACGCCGGCTCGGTGCCCACGGGAGTAAAACCGTGGTAGACGCCCGGCGGGATGATTACCATGCGCTGGCGCTGCCAGCCAATGACGAACTCGTTGGTCTCACCGGCTGTGGGCGAGCCCTCGCGCGTGTCGTGGAGCACAACCTTGGCCATCCCGCCCACGCAGACGAAGTGGTCGGTCTGCACCTTGTGGTAGTGCCACGCCTTGACTACGCCCGGGTAGACCATGGTCACGTAGACCTGCCCAAACTTCTGGAAGTCCGGGTCGTCGCTGCGAAACATTTCCATGAGCAATCCGCGCTCATCGGGTACTACCTTGAGGTCTTTGACCTTTACGCCATCGATCACAATGCGATCCTCTCACAGGTTTCTTTGCGCTCCCATGCTAGCGCAAGTCGTTTCTCAGTCCGGCGCTCGGCACAATGCCGGGCACGAACTACCCCAGATCCACCTCGGAGTTGTCCCCGATCATCATCCGTGCTGCCGAGACCAGCCCCGGCGTGTGCCTCACCACGGCGTTCACACCCAGCAGCGAATCCGCCAGCCGCGACCCGATCTGCTCCACACGTGCCTCACGCAGCAGAATCGAGTGCTCGATCTCGCTTCCGAGCACCTTGCACCCGTCCCCCACCGACGTGTACGGCCCAATGTAGGCGTCGCGAATCTCGCACCCGTCGCCGATGATGGCCGGTCCCCTCACCACGGAGTTGACAATCGTTGTACCCTCGCCCACCCCAACGCGGCCATGCAGCACCGCGCCTTCGCCCGGCTCGGAAAGTTGCACCGGATCGAGCGCGTCGAGCATGATGCGGTTGGCCTCGAGCATGTCATCGAGGCGGCCAGTGTCCTTCCACCATCCGTCGATGATGAAGGGCCGCACGCTGTGCCCGTTGTCGATGAGCCACTGAATCGCATCGGTGATCTCGAGCTCACCGCGCGGCGAAGGCTCGATGGCGTTGACTGCCGAGAAAATCGTCGCATCAAACAGATAGACGCCGACAAGCGCGAGGTCGCTCGGCGGGTTCTCGGGCTTCTCGACAAGGCGCACGATGTGACCGTCAGTGCCCAGCTCAGCGACCCCGAACTGGTTAGCGTTAGGCACATGCGCCAGCAGGATCTGCGCTTCGCAGCCGCCGTCCCTGAACTCGTCGGTGAAGCGATGGATGCCGTTGGCGAGCAGGTTGTCGCCCAGGTACATCACGAACGGTTCGCCGGCCATGAACTCCTCGGCGATCTTGACGGCGTGCGCCAAGCCGAGCGGCGCCTCCTGCGGGATGTAGGTGATCGCAACGTCCCAGCGCGAGCCGTCGCCGAGCGCGGCGCGGACCTCCTCGGCGGTGTCGCCCACGATCACGCCAATGTCGGTGATGCCCGCGTCGCGGATGGCCTCGATGGCGTAGAACAGGATCGGCTTGTTGGCCACCGGCACGAGTTGCTTGGCCCGCGTGAAAGTGATCGGGCGGAGCCGCGTACCTTTACCGCCTGCAAGTATGAGGGCTTTCATTTCACTGGCCTCCCGGCGCTCGAACGGGCACGGAGAATGATAGCAGGACGGACCGCGTTTCTCGCGCTGCACAGTCGCTCGGAGCGCGTCCCGTGAGCAGCTCACGCTATCATGGAGTCCGACGCCCCACCGACGAGGGACAGCTCTTGACCGAGACCGAACAGCACTCGCCGCCCACCACACCCGGCATCAACCTCATCGGGCACGTGACTGGCAACCTCGGGCTGGCTGTGGCCGCGCGCAACACACTCTTCGCGCTATCTCAAAGCGGCGAGCCGTTTGAGGTGATCGACATCGACCCAGGGGCCGGGCGTGGGGGGCACGACACCACATACGCCGAGCACATAGGGTCGCCGGAGAGGGCCGAGTACGGCATCAACTTCTTTCAGCTCAACCCCTCCGAAGTCGCCTACATGGCGCAGGATTCTCCACCCTGGCTTTCGCTTGCCGATCGTCTCAACGCCTGCGTTCCCTTCTGGGAGTTGCCGCGCCTGCCAGTGAAGTGGAGTTGGATCGAACTGCTCGAGGCCGTCGACGTGGTGCTCGCACCATCACGCTTCATCGCCGACGCGGTACACACCTCGGCGCCCGCCGCCACGGTGTGGCACTACCCGCAGGCGGTGTTTCTCCCTGACGGGATTGCTGCTGATCGCGCGCGCTTTGAGCTGCCTGAGTCCTCCGTGCTCTTCTACCTGAGCTTGGACGTCACCAGCGACCTGTCGCGCAAGAACCCGTTCGCCGCGCTAGAGGCGTTCGAGCAGGCATTCCCGGCAGGGGGCGAATCGCCCGACGTACGACTCGTCGTCAAACTCAATAACTCCGGCACCTTCACTTGGGCAGGCGAGTCCGCCAAGCGCATCAGAGATCTACTTGCGGACAACCCTCGCATCACCGTCATCGACCGAGCAATGAGCTACGCGGAGGTTCTCACACTCAACGCTTCGTGCGACGCCTACGTTTCCTTGCATCGCGCCGAAGGCCTGGGACTGAACCTGCTCGAAGCGATGTCACTCGGCAAGCCTGTGATCGGCACTGCTTGGTCCGGAAACATGGACTTCATGACCGCAGAGAACTCTTGTCTTGTCAGCTTCGATCTGATTCCGGTCGTCTCGGACAACTCGGCCTACCAACCCGAGGCGATCGGCCCCGGCCAGTCGTGGGCTGATCCTAATGTCGCCGAGGCCGCAGCGTGGATGCGCCGTTTGGCCGAAGATCCGGAGCTGCGCTTCCGCATTGGTGCGAAAGCCGCAGCAGACATGGCTTCCCTGCGCGAGCGGTTCTTGCAAGGTGAAGTGTTTGAGCGGCTCGAAGTCACGCGCGCTGAGACGATGACGCGCAAGAGCTCAGCTGAGCGTGAAACACAGTGGAAGCCACTTCGGCGCGTTTCGTTCTCGCTGAGAGTGCGACGACTGGGCGTGCGAATCCTGCGCAAGCTCGGGTTGAAGCGCTAGACATGGCGACCAACCTGGGCGCCAAGGCCGCCATTATCATCGTGAACTGGAACGGCTGGGAGGACACCATTGCCTGTCTGGATTCCTGTGCCGGGCTCGACTACGCCAACCGCGAAATGCTGGTCATCGACAACGGCTCAACCAACGACTCGGTTGCTCGCATTCGCGCAGCTCACCCGTCGGTAGCAGTCCTCGAGACCGGCGCCAATCTCGGCTTTGCAGGCGGCAACAACGTCGGCATCTTGACCGCCATCGAGCACGGCGCCAGCTACATCTGGCTGCTCAACAACGACACCACCGTGGAACCGCGCGCGCTCTCGGCGCTCGTCGAAACCATCGCAGCAAATCCAGACGCGGGGGTAGCCGGTTCCAAGATCACCTACTTCGACCGACCCGACGTCCTCTGGTACGCGGGAGGTGAGTTCACCTCGGCCGGCCCCGTGCGCCACCGTGGTCTCGACGAGCCCGACACCGGCCAGTACGAACTCCTGGAGGAGACCGGCTTCGTCACCGGTTGCTCGTTGTTTACGACCGCTGAAATCATCGACCGGCTCGGCTTACTCGCCGAGGAGTACTTCTTGTACTGGGAAGAGGCCGACTTCGACTGGCGCGTGCATGCGGCCGGCTACAAGCTGCTCTACGTGCCCGAGTCAGTAGTGCGTCACAAGGTGGCGAGGTCGCTCGGCGAATCGTGGGGGACGGCACAGACCAAGTACCTCGTGCGTAACATGCTGCTCTTCTACCGCCGAAACCAGCCCGAGCGCGTCGGCGCCATCTATCGCAAAGCGCTCCGGGACGGATTCGGGCACCTCACGCACCGGCGGTTTGGACTGGCCTGGGCAACGTTTGCTGGGGTGTGGCTCTATTCGACTGGACAGTTTGGGCCGATCGCGAGCTAGAGGATTCTTGTGGGGGCGGGCGAAGCTAGAGCGTTTCGGCCAGTGCTGAAGCCACTTCGGCCGCCCGCTGCTCCCGCTGCTCCCACTGCTCGGAAGCGCCGACGCACAACTCGGCGGCGGCAGCGTCAACACGCGCGAGCTTCTCGCGCTCCGCGAGCGTTCCCTCGACGAATTCCACGATCTGCTCGGCGTAGCGGTCGGGTGAGAAGTTCTCGGCAGCGTAGGCCATCCCGGCGGCAGCGAAACGGGCGCGCTCCGCATCATCGAGCACCAGACGGCGGAGAGCGGCACGGAGCGACCCTTCCTCGTCGGCCATGTCGACCTTGACGAGCAGGCCATCGGAAAACTCGGCATACACGCCAACATTCGTGACGACGGTGGCACGCCCGAAGTGAAGTTGCTCGACGAGCGAGGCGCTGCCGGACTCGATGGAGGGATAGCGCAGGTTGATGGCAACGTCGGCCGCAGCTATCAGGCTATGCATCGTCCGGTCGTCGGGCTCGACCACAAAGCGCACGCTCTGTTCCATGCCCAGCTCGCTCGCGAGCCCGCGCAAGTAGGCAAGGTAGTCTGCCTGTCCGCCACCGGCGATCACGAGAAGCGTCCTCTCGCTCAACTCATCGTCAGCCGAGATGACGCGCATCGTGACATCGAGCCGCTTCTGAGCCCCGAATCGCCCCGAGGCCACCAGCAGTGTCTTGTCGGCAGGGAGGTGGAGATCGTCGCGCGTGAGCAGCAGCTGGCCTGCGTAGCCCATGTCGTAGATGAAGTGCGGGAGCGCGAGCTGCAAGCTCGGAAGCAGGCCGGGGTAGCGGCCGTCGACGAGGGTGCGCGTCTCGGTGGAGTGCGTGACGACGCCGAGCGCGTTAAAGAGGCACGGCTCGAACAGCGGGAAACGCGCGCCCGCCTGCTCCCAGAACGCCGCCGACTGGCCCTTGAGCAGCCCGTCGACAGCGAAGCGCTGCGCTTCGGGGCCGTAGATGTAGCGCATCAACCGCACGTAGTAGAGCGGGTCGTTGCGGATCTCGTTGGCGTAGCCGAAGAAGAAGCCCTGCATCACCTTGTCATGCAGAACGACGAAACCGGGATGACGCAGATAGCACTCGTAGATCTCAGTGTGGTTCACGTAGTAGTTGCCGAGGTGGTAGAAGACCGCATCGTAGGAGGCCAGATCCGGCTGCCCGTCGCGGTTCAGCGCGCGCGCCAACGCCCATGGGCAGTCGAAGTCATCACCTGTGTCCGGGTACCATACATCGACCTCGACCTCGTCCAGCGCGCCAAAGGCGCGCACCACCGAGAGGCTGTAGCGCGAGATACCGCTGGTGCGGCAGAGCGGCGTGAGCCAAGCGATCTTCATCGGCCGAACCGCCGAGCACTCACGATGCGCAGGTAGATGCCGCGCGCGGCTGGTCCTACGAGCGGGAGGTTCTTGAGGAAGCGCCGCACGGCCAGTTTGCGCTGGAGCCGCGCGAGTTCGGCTGTGTGGTCTGACTGCGTGCCACACAGCTGCGCGAGCCGCGCCTCGTCCAGCGCGCACTGGTCGAGCAGCCGAGTGCAGATGGCGCGGTTGAGGTCCTCGGCGGTCAAGGGGCAGTCCCATCGCAGAGTCGGTCGGTTTCCGCGCGCGACACAAGCCGAGGTCGGGATGCGCGAATCAACGGTATGATAGCTGCACCGACGAGGCGACGCACGGGAAGGGGCCAGTCTGTGGGTGCGCGCGACAGGGAATTCCGTGTTGTCGGCTACGTGAGTTCGGCCTTCGGGCTCGGCATTGCCGCGGCCAACACCGTGAGGATTCTGCAAAGCGCGGGACTGCCAGTCTCGGTGGTCGACGTTGACCCGGGTGGTGGTCGGCAGGGGCGAGACGCGACGTTCCTGGCTCTTGAG
>JBAXEO010000020.1:0-21332 GCA_037140395.1 Coriobacteriia bacterium | reverse complement strand
CGATTCACGGCGACTTGCATCTCTCGGCGAGTGAGGTCAGCTGTGCCGTGACCGGTGTGCACGATACCTGTGAGATTGTCGAGGTGGGATAACAGATGCCGACGAGCCTCATTCAGCCTGAGTTCAAGGTCGAAATCGACTACAACAAGTGTCACAAGTGCGGCCGTTGCGTCCAGCAGTGCGGCTGGGGCGTGTACTCGTTTAACGAACGCCCCTTCCCCGACGACATCAAGTGCCGCGCGTGTCATCGCTGCGTAACCTACTGCCCAGCGCACTGCATCACCATCAAGAAGAACGATCTTGCGCTGCGTGAGAACGCCAATTGGTCCCCCGAGCAGCGCAAGAACGTCTGGCGTCAGGCCGAGTCCGGTGGCGTCATGCTCACGGGCATGGGCAACGACAAGCCCTACCAGAGCATCTTCGACCACTTGGTGCTCGACGCGTGTCAGGTCACCAACCCTTCCATCGACCCGCTCCGTGAGCCGATGGAGCTTCGTACCTATCTGGGCCGGAAGCCCGACAGCGTCGAGGTCGAATCGGACGGCAACGGTGGGTTCCGGTTGGCCGAGGGTGCGGGCATCAGCAATAACGTCAAGCTCGATACCCCCATCATCTTCTCGCCGATGAGCTACGGATCGGTATCGCTCAACGTCCACAGGTCGCTTGCAATGGCGGCGACGCGCCTAGGAACGCTCATGAATACGGGTGAGGGGGGCCTGCACGCCGACCTGTATCCCTATCAGGACAACGTCATCGTGCAGGTCGCCTCAGGCCGCTTCGGCGTCACCCCGGAGTACCTGCAGCGCGGAGCCGCGATCGAGATCAAGGTGGGTCAGGGCGCCAAGCCAGGCATCGGCGGGCACCTTCCCGGTGAGAAGATCAACAAAGAGGTCTCGACCACACGCATGATTCCACAGGGCAGCGACGCCATCTCGCCAGCTCCGCACCACGATATTTACTCCATCGAGGATCTGCGCCAGCTGATCTATTCGCTGAAAGAGGCCTCGGGATACAAGCCTGTCGGCGTCAAGATCGCGGCTGTCCACAACGTGGGCGCGATTGCGTCGGGCATCGTACGAGCCGGCGCGGACTATGTGTACCTCGACGGCTTCAAGGGCGGCACTGGTGCGGCGCCGGCAATCATTCGTGACCACGTGGGCATACCGCTCGAAATCGCGATTGCAGTTGTCGACCAGCGACTGCGTGACGAAGGCATCCGCAACCAAGCCTCGATCATCGCGGCAGGCTCGATCCGCTCATCGGCCGACGCAGCCAAGGCTATCGCGCTCGGCGCCGACGTCGTTGCGATCGGCTCGGCGTCGCTCATGGCTCTAGGTTGTCACCTGTGCCAAGGCTGTCACACCGGCTGCTGCTCCTGGGGTCTGACCACCCAGAAGCCCGAGCTGACCCGCCGAGTCGATCCCGAGTGGGGCGCCGAGAGGCTCGTCAACCTGGTGCACGCCTGGAGCCATGAGCTCCAGGAGATTCTTGGTGCGCTGGGAGTCAACGCCGTCGAGTCCTTGCGCGGTAGTCGCGAACGGTTGCGCGCCGTGGGGCTCGATGCTCAGACCTGCGAGATCCTGGGCGTAAAGCCTGCGGGTCTGTAGAGGGGGAGAAACCACATGATTACTGCTACCAAAACCACAGGACTCATCGAGGGCTACGTGCAGACAGAGCCTTCTGCAAGCCGAGAAGGCGATGTACTGACCCTGAACGTCCAGAGCGTGTACTACAAACAGGTGAACGCCGCAATCCGCGCTGCATTCGCCGACGGCGTGAAGAAGGTCGTGCTCGACAACGTCAACGGGCAGCGTTATCTAGGAACCGGCATCAAGGGCAAGGACCTGGCAATCGAGGTCCGCGGCACTCCCGGTCAAGACATGGCGATGCTGATGGACGGCCCGACCGTGGAGGTCTTTGGTAACGGGCAGGACGGCGTCGGCAACACGATGAACGCTGGCAAGGTTGTCATCCACGGAGACGCTGGCGATGTCTTGGGTTATGGGATGCGCGGCGGCAAGGTCTTCATCAAGGGTGACGTGGGCTATCGTGTCGGCATCCACATGAAGGCCTATGAGGAGCTGCGACCAATCATGGTGTGCGGTGGCCGTGCTCGTGACTTCTTTGGCGAGTACATGGCGGGTGGGCTTCTCATTCTGCTCGGCATGAACTCGCGCATCGAGGGGCCGCTGGTAGGCGGATACGTCGGTACCGGCATGCACGGTGGGGCTATCTACCTTCGCGGTGAAGTCGAGCCGTGGCAGTGCGGCAAGGAGGTCGGCGTCTTCTCGGCAACGGAGGAAGATATTGCCGAGATCAGGCCCGTACTCGCCGAGTACTGCGAGGCGCTGGGGATGGACCTCGATGAGGTCCTTTCCGAGCCCTTCACCAAGCTCGTTCCGGTCAGTCACAGGCCGTACGGCAAGCTCTACACGTATCTCTAGCACTCGGCGGCGTTCTTGCCGCACCGTGTGAGATTCAGAGTCATTCTCGGAAACCGAAACATGAACGAAACATCACTCGGCTAGTGTGTAGTTACGGAATGTGGGACTTGGCTGTTAGCGCGCACCGCGCGCCGGAAAAGGGAGGTTGCCCATGGCACCGACGTTCGATAAGGACTACGTCCTCAAGACAGTTGAAGAGCGTGGCGTGCGTTTCGTCCGCTTCTGGTTCACCGACGTTCTCGGCATGCTGAAGTCGTTCTCGGTTACCGACACCGAGCTTGAGGCATCCTTCGAAGAGGGCATGGGTTTTGATGGCTCGTCTATCGATGGCTTCACGCGCCTCGAAGAGTCCGACATGATCGCAATCCCGAACCCCGATTCATTCGCGGTTCTACCGTGGCGCCCCAGCGAGAGCGGCGTCGGCCGCATGTTCTGCGACATCGTCAAGCCGGATGGCACCCCGTTTGAGGGCGATCCCCGGTACGCGCTTCGCCGAATGACCGACAAGGCCGCGGCTCTGGGCTACACAATGTACGTTGGTCCCGAGCTCGAGTTCTTCTACTTCGCCGATGACCAGGACACTGAGGTCCTCGACAACGGTGGCTACTTCGACCTGACTCCCCTCGATGCCGCGAGTGACCTTCGCCGCGACACCGTGTTGACGCTTGAGAAGATGGGCATCCCGGTCGAGTACTCGCATCACGAGGTCGCCCCGTCACAGCACGAGATCGACCTGCGCTACTGCGACGCCACCTCGATGGCCGACAACGTCATGACCTACCGCCTGGTGGTCAAGGAGATCGCTCTGCAGAACGGCGTGTACGCCACGTTCATGCCTAAGCCGATCTTTGGCCAGAACGGCTCTGGCATGCATGTGCACCAGTCGCTCTTCAGCAAGGACGGCAACGCGTTCTTCGACGCCAACGATCCCGAGGGCTTCAACCTCTCGCAGGTTGCCAAGCACTACATCGCCGGCCTTCTCAAGTACGCGCCTGAATTCACCGCCGTCACCAACCCGCTGGTCAACTCCTACAAGCGTCTGGTTCCCGGCTACGAGGCTCCCGTCTACATCGCGTGGGCCCGCCGCAACAGAAGCGCGCTGGTTCGTGTGCCGATGTACAAGCCCGGCAAGGAGAACGCCACTCGCCTCGAGCTGCGTTCGCCCGATCCCTCGGCCAACCCGTATCTGGCGTTCGCGTGCATGCTTGGCGCCGGCCTCAAGGGCATCGAGGAGAAGCTTCCGCTCATGCCTGAGGCCACCAACAACATCTTCGATATGAGCGATGAGCAGCTCGAGACCGCCGGCATCAATATCCTGCCCGGTACTCTCGGCGAGGCAATCGACCTCTTTGAGCACTCCGAGCTCATGAAGGAAGTTCTGGGCGAGCACATCCACGCCTTCTACGTGGCCAACAAGCGTGCGGAGTGGGACGAGTACCGCATGCAGGTTACCGAGTGGGAGCTCGACAAGTACCTGTCCGTCATCTAATACGAGCGCGATTCTGCGCTTTGTGTCTCGGCAACGGCGCCGGGCGAGGGGAGACCCTCGTCCGGCGCTTCGTGTATCAGAACTCGGCCGACGAGACGGAAACGGTATCATCATGCACATGAAACGGGTTCTCATAGTCTCTGATGACACGCACTCTCGCGCGTGGGCGTTTCAGGCCATCAGCGGTCTGGATGTCCAGACATCGGAGTGTGCGCCGGGCGAGATGCACAAGCGGCTTCTCGGGGGCGAGGTCGATTTGGTCATCCTCGACGGTGGCAGATCCCCTGATGCCCTGGGCCAGCTGGTTGAGCATGCGGCTTCAGGCGGCGTAGACCTGAGGCTGCTCGTGCTGATCGAACCAGAGGGCCTTCAGGGCATCAGGCTTCCAGTACGTGTTCCCAGCGATTTCCTCGTGCGAGGCGCGACCTCCGACGAACTCGCGGTGCGGGTGCGCACCCTCCTGTGGCCGGGCGAAGAGGTCACAAAGCAAGAGCTCATTCGTGTCGATGATCTCACGTTGAATCTTGCCACCTACCAGGCCTATCTCGGCAGTGAGCCGATCAACTTCACCTATCTGGAGTACGCGCTCTTCTCATTTCTCGTGACGCATCCTGGCCGCACATACTCGCGCGAAGTTCTCCTGCGCCGTGTCTGGGGTAGCGACTACTACGGCGGTTCCCGTACGGTCGATGTGCACATCAGGCGCATCCGTTCCAGAATCGGCGCTGAACTATCTCGCCGACTCGAGACCGTGCGCAACGTCGGCTATCTCTGGAACGGGTAGGTCCGGCAGACGACGGCGAGTCTTCCCGAGAGGCACATTCATGAGCCAGCGCACGCTCGCCGTCATTGACGGCAACAGCCTCATTCATCGAGCGTTTCACGCGCTACCACCCAGCATGACCGCCCCCGACGGCCGCCCCACCAACGCCGCGTTCGGATTCATCTCGATGCTCGCCAAGATGATCGCCGACCTCAAGCCCGATGGTGTTGTAGTCGCGTTCGATCTGGGCAAGCCCGCGTTTCGCACAGAGGCGCTTGCGCAGTACAAGATTCACCGTCCCCCGACGGCGCAGGAGCTGCGCGACCAGTTCCCCATGGTCAAGGAGCTGCTCGGCGCACTCGACATCCCCATCGTCGAACTCTCCGGCTGGGAAGGCGACGATATTCTCGGCACCCTGGCTCGCCGAGGTGAGGCCGCCGGAATCCGCATGTTGCTGGTGACTGGTGATCGCGACGCGTTTCAGCTGGTCACGGATACCGTGAAAGTGGTCACCACCAAGAAGGGCATCACCGACATCGTCATCTATGGCCCCGCCGAGGTGTTCGAGCGCTATGGCGTCACCCCCGCGCAGGTGCCGGACTATCTGGGCCTCAAAGGCGACACCAGCGACAACATCCCCGGGGTGCCGGGCGTTGGGGAGAAGACGGCGGCTAAGCTGTTGCAGCAGTGGGGATCGCTCGACGCGGTGCTCGACAACGCCGAGGCGGTCCCCGGCAAGGTCGGGGAAAGTCTGCGCGCGAATAGGGACGCTGCATTGGCGAGCCGCACCGTGGCGACCATTGCGTGCGATGTGCCAGTGGACATCGATTTGGAGGCCGTAGAGTTCGGCGGGTTCGATCCGCACAAGGTCGCGGCCGCTTTTGCTGAGCTGCGGTTCACGTCGCTGCTCGATCGGGTGCTTGTACTGCGCGGTGGAGTGACGAGCGTCAGTGACGGCATCGTTGCGGCAGGCGCGGTGGCCACGGCTGAAGTGCCCGCGAGGGGAGCTGCTGCGGACGTGCCCGCGGGCGCCGCCACGACCAGCATCTCCGCTGGCCAGACCGTGACTGCGCGCTGTCACGCGGGCGCTTGCGTCAGCGGACCAGAGGCGCTCTCACTGGTGCGCGAGTGGATTGCGGCCGGCGACGTGTGGCTGGGTGTCGCTCTCGACGACGGCGGCAGCGCGTCGCTCTTTGGCGATCAGCGAGACCTCGCGGTGGCGCACCAAGATGCGACCGCACTCGTGGACCCTGATGAGGTGGACGCCGCGCTTGCGCTGCTTCTGAGCCACGCATGCGTCTCTGCCGCCGACGCGAAGACGCTGCTTCAGGAGGTATGCCCGCCGGACGAGGCGCTACCGTGCGCGCCGGCGTTCCAGGAAGTCGACTCGTCGCGCCTTTTCGACGTCGCAGTCGCGGCCTATCTGCTCGAGTCGAACCGCTCGTCCTACGAGCTCTCGGCGCTGCACGCGGACTATCTGGGCGAGCCCCTCGAGCTGCCCGCTGACGACAGCGCGCCGCTGGCAACCGTTCTCGCGCGGGCCACCGCGGACCTCGCTACCGAGCTGGAACTGCGCCTCGAGGCCGATGGTTCTTCCGCGGTGATGCGCGACATAGAGATGCCGCTCGTGCCGGTTCTCGTGCGCATGGAACGCGTGGGCGTAGGACTGGATTCGAGCGTGCTCGCGATCCTCTCGGCGGATGCCGAGGGGAGCATCGATGCACTCCGAACCGAGATCCACGGCCTCGCGGGCGGCGAATTCCTTGTTGACTCACCCAAACAGCTCTCGGAGGTCCTGTTCGAGCGCCTCGACCTCCCACACGGCAAGAAGACCAAGACAGGCTACTCGACCGACGCCTCGGTGCTCGCGATGCTGGCCCCCATCCACCCCATCGCCGAGAAGATCGTCGAGTATCGCGAGCTCACCAAGCTCAAGAGCACCTACCTCGACGCGCTGCCGCGAATGCTGGGGGAAGACGGGCGGCTGCACACGTCGTTTAACCAGACGGTCGCTGCCACAGGGCGTCTATCAAGCAGCGGCCCGAACCTGCAGAACATCCCGGTGCGCACCGAGTACGGTCGCCGCATCCGCGCCGCGTTCGTTCCAGCAGCCGAGGGCGATCTGATGGTCTCGGCGGACTACAGCCAGATCGAGCTGCGGATACTCGCTCATCTGTCTGGTGACGCGGGGCTGATCGAGGCATTCACCAGCGGTATGGACTTTCACCAGGCCACGGCCGCCCGTGTGTTTGGTGTCGAGGCAGAGGCGGTAGAGCCTCGCATGCGGGCGAGGGCGAAAGCGGTCAACTTTGGCATTGTGTACGGGCAGAGTGCTCACGGCCTGGCACAGACGCTCAAGATATCCAACGCCGAGGCGCAGGAGATGATCGATCGCTACTTCGCAGCGTATCCACGTGTCCGAGACTACCTCGACGAAACCAAGTCAGACGCGTACCGCGCCGGCTTTGCGGTCACACTCTACGGCCGCAAGCGCCGCATCCCGGAGCTGGCCAGCAGCAACTTCAATCTGCGTTCTTTTGGCGAGCGCACCGCGATGAATCACCCCATGCAGGGCACGGCGGCCGACATCATGAAGCTGGCGATGATCGAGGTAGACCGGCGTCTGCGCGAGGAGACGTTCGAGAGCCGAATGATTCTGCAGGTCCACGACGAACTCGTTTTTGAGGCGCCACCGAAGGAGATTGAACGGCTATCTACCATGGTGCGAACCGCCATGTCCGACGTCGCCAAGCTGGCCGTGCCGCTCGAAGTGACCGTCGCGGTCGGCGCGAACTGGGCGCTCGCTAAGTAACTGTGCCGCGATTCCCCCAAAGGTGCCGGGTGTCACACTTCGCGGTACACGTCTCGGCGATGTCCCAACTTGAGGACTAGCACCACGAGCACGTCGCCCTCAATGCGATAGACAATCCGGTACGCACCGACTCGAATGCGATGAATCTCGTCGGCAAACGCGAGCTTCTTTGACCCGATCGGCAGCGGCTCATCCGCGAGGGCGGAGATGTGCGGTTCGAGTCGCTTGCGGATTTGGGGGTCGAGCTTCCCAACTGCTCGATATGCTGAGGGAGAGAACTGGATTCGGTATGTCGGCATGGGTCAGAACCCGAGCTCGTTCTTGATGTCGTCCCAGGCCACGCGGTCTTCCCGGGCCTCGAGGAGGGCCGCGCGGGCATCGGCCACGTCAATCTCGTCCTCGTAGCGCTCTAAGAGCACGTCGAGCAGCCTAAGTTCATCCATGGAGATGACGGCCGCGATATCCTCGTCGTGTCGGCTGATGACCGTGCGTTCGTGGGAGTACGCGGCGCGGCTCAGAATCTCCGGCAGCGTGCGGCGCGCTTCGGCGACGCTCACGTGGGGCATACGATTCCTCCTCCATAGAATGTACATAATGTACATAGCATCAATAGAGGAGATGGCGCAAGCGCCCGGTATCGCTCATCAGCCGCTCGTTGACGCAAACGACCAATAGACGTACCATGGGTCACACCAGCGGTATGACCAAAGGACACGTGATGGCCGAGAGAGTCGCCAAGATCACCATCTCCATTCCGCCTGACTTGCTCGTCGAGATCGACGACCTGGCTGCCGAGAGCGGCGAGAGCCGGAGCTTCTTGATGCGCGAGGCCGCCTCGCACTACCTCACGGCCAGGCGCGACGTTGATGCTGCGGCTGCTCGTCGGCGCGGGGTGGATCGGGCTCTGGAGCTACTCCGGGAGATCGGCAGCATGCCAGTGCTGGACGACAGACCTAGCCTCGAGATCCTACGAGAGCTGCGCGACAACGATGGATTCCCTGACTTCGCGGCACGCGATGACAAAGAGGCCGAGGGACCGCCCGAATGAACGGGGCGCCAATCCTCGTCCTCGATGCATCGGTCGGCGTGAAGTGGTTTCGGGATGAAGAGGGGTCAGCTGAGGCGAGACAGCTGCTTGGCAATCAACGCGAAAGTGCTGTCGCGCTCCACGCGCCTGAGCACGTCGCGATCGAAGTCCTCAGTGTTGTGAATCGGTCGTTCGGGTCGGCCGCGATCATCCCCGCGGGAGAACTCCTAGTGCTCTCCGGAATCGAGTTTCATTCCCTGACTCCGGAAGTGGTGGGGGAGGCCGCACGACAGTGCGTGCTGCTCGGTTGCAGCTTCTACGATGCGCTGGCGCCAGCGTTGGCAGTCCTTCTCGGCGGGGAGTTGTGTTCGGCGGATCGTCGGGCGCATGAGGCTTTCGCGGGGGTCCGCCTTCTCGGCGGGTGACCGTGCAGGCTACGCCCGGAGCCGTGTAGTTGGCATCGATCGCAATCCTGCGGTAAACTCCTCAGTTGGCTCTCCAGACGCATCTGCGCGCGGAGTGCTGAACTGTCCTGTTGGCCCCCGACGACATGTCCAGATACCTATTGGCGACGAGATGTCCTGTACCCGAGACTGACGTAACTGTAGGCGACGACGCATGACCTCGGGGCCCCGAGAATGAAGTGGGGTCCACAAGTGAGCGATGTAGATCAGAGCGGCACGGTCATTGAGCAGCGCGAGTACACCGATGAAGAGATGCATGCTCTCATCGACGGTACGATGACCGATTTCGATGAGGGCGACCTCGTCAGCGGAACCGTAGTCAAAGTTGAGCGCGACGAAGTGCTCCTGGACATCGGTTACAAGTCCGAAGGTGTCATTCCGGCCCGCGAGCTCTCCATTCGCAAGGACGCCAACCCCTCCGACATCGTCTCTGTCGGCGACGCGGTTGAGGCACTAGTCCTGCAGAAGGAAGACAAAGACGGCCGTCTTATCCTCTCCAAGAAGCGCGCCGAGTACGAGCGTGCCTGGAGCCAGATCGAAGAGAAGTTCACCTCAGGCGAGAACGTCGAGGGCGAGGTCATCGAGGTCGTCAAGGGCGGTCTCATCCTCGACATCGGCCTGCGCGGCTTCCTGCCGGCGTCGCTCGTCGACCTCCGTCGCGTGAAGGACCTCGCTGCCTACACTGGCACCCGCCTTGAGGCACGTGTCATCGAGATGGATCGCAACCGCAACAACGTCGTCCTCTCGCGCCGCGTGGTGCTCGAGGAAGGCCGCAAGTACGAGCGCGCCGAGATTCTGGGCAAGCTGCAGAAGGGCATGATCCTGCCGGGTAGCGTCTCCTCCATCGTCGACTTCGGTGCATTCGTCGACCTCGGCGGCATCGACGGTCTGGTCCACATTTCCGAGCTGTCGTGGAGCCACGTCAACCACCCATCCGAGGTCGTCAAGGTCGGAGATCCGGTCAACGTACAGGTTCTCGACGTCGATATGGGCCGCGAGCGCATCTCGCTCGGCCTGAAGCAGACGCAGGAGGATCCGTGGAAGCAGCTCGTCCAGAACTTCCCGGTCAGCTCGATCATCGAGGGCAAGGTCACCAAGCTCGTCCCGTTCGGCGTATTCGTCGAGCTGGGTGACGGCATCGAAGGCCTGGTCCACATCTCCGAGATGGCCAAGGGCCATGTCGAGACTCCCGACCAGGTCACCCAGGTCGGCCAGGTCGTCCACGTCAAGGTCATGGATGTCGATCTGGAGCGTCGTCGCATCTCGCTTTCGATGCGCGCCGCTGCCGAGACGCTCGGCATTGAGATCGAGATCATCGGCGCCGAGATCCTCGAGGACGAGGCCGACGAGGCGGAAGTCATCGCTTACATCGCCGATGGCGTTGCCGACGAGGCCGACGCCGAGGCCTTCGTCGCCGATGAGATTGCAGCCGAGACCGAGCTTGTAGCCGAGGTGGCGGTCGAGATCGCTCTCGAGGCCGAGCTTGATGCCGAGGTCGCCGAGGCAATCGCAGAGGTTGCCATCGAAGCCGCCGAAGCCGGAGAGATCACCGGAGACGAGGCCGCTGAGGCCGTCGCCGAGGCTATCGAAGCCGAGATCGTCGCCGAGGAGGCCGCTGAGATCGCCGTCGAGGCCGTCGTCATCGCTGCCATCGCAGAAGAAGAGGCCACCGAAGCCGACGCCGTCGCCGATATCGTCGACACCATCGCCGACGAAGCCGAAATCGAGGCAGTTGTCGCCGAGATTGTCGCCGAGGAAGCCGCTGTCGAGGTCGTCGAGGACATCATCGCCGAGGCCGAGCTCGAGGCTGTGGAAGTCATCGTCGAAGCCGTCGAGGCCGAGATCGAGGACGAGATCGCAGCCGAGGCCGACGCCGACGCGGAGCCTGCGGCCAAGCCGAAGGCCAAGCCCGCCGCTAAGCCCAAGCCCGCCGCTAAGCCCAAGCCTGCGGCCAAGCCCAAGGCTACTGCGAAGCCCAAGGCTGCAGCTGACGCCGAGGAGTAGGCGCGAGCCAACTTGCGAGTACTCGGAGCCGGAGGCGCACGTCGCGCCCTCCGGCTCCGTTCTTTTTGTGAACCTGACGGGTTTAGCGTGTGCTTTGGCTGCGGCTGTGGTACCCAAGAACCATGGTAGTCATCGTGCTGACAGGTGGAATCGGATCGGGCAAGAGTGTGGCGGCCGAATACTTCAGCGGTCGCGGGGCATTTGCCATCGATCTAGACGACGTTGCGAGCCGATTGATGGGCCCGGGCTCAGTCTTGCTTGCGGCAGTCGCTGCGGAGTTCGGCCCCCACATCCTGTATCCCGACGGGTCGCTTGATCGCGCTGCTCTGGCTCGGGCGTCCTTTGGCGATGCTGACGCTGCCCGGCGACTCGACGAGATCGTCCATCCGCCGGTTGCGCGCGAGGCCGTCACGATACTTGATGAACTCCGCGGGTTGCCGGTCGTACCGGACGTGGTTGTTCTGGAAGTGCCGCTCCTCGCCGAGGCACCGGGACTTGCCGAGTTAGGCGACTTGGTCCTCGCCATCACTGCTCCCGAGGCCATGCGTGTCGAGCGAGCGGTGGCTCGAGGCATGGAGCGCGCCGATGTCCTGGGGCGCGTGCTCGTGCAGGCTCCTGACTCCGCGCGTGTTGCGCTTGCAGATGTCGTGATTGAGAACGATGGTTCTCTCGTGCGCTACACCGAATCCTTGGGACGTTTCTGGGACGAGCAGCTAGGTGCGCCTCGTGAGTAGGTGGCCGATTCGCTGGCTGCTGCTCGGCGTGATTGTTGTGCTGGGTGGCGTGACATTGCTTTTCGTGCGAGGCCCTTCCTTCTGGCAGCGGCAATACTACCCGCTGGCCTATGAGGCTCAGATTGCCGACTCGGCGGCTCGGCATAGGATCAGCCCGTATCTGGTGGCAGCGGTCATCAATGCCGAGTCGAGCTGGGGTCCTGAGCGCGTGTCGGCGGCGGGCGCGAAAGGCCTGATGCAAGTCATGCCGCAGACAGCGCGAGACTTGGCTGCGTCAAAGCGAGTCGATCGTCGGAAGTTCTCACCAGACAAACTGCTGGATCCCGCGATCAACATCGAGTACGGGACAGCCTATCTGCGCTATCTTGTTGACCGCTACCACGAGGTTGAGATGGCACTGGCGGCGTACAACGCCGGATTGACCAGAGTCGACGAGTGGGCCAAGAAGGGCAAAGACATCAGGTCGACCATCGAGTTTCCCGAGACCAAGGCATACGTGCTCAAAGTCATGCGCGGCAAAGATCGCTACGAGGCGCTCCATCCGGACGCCTTCGCCAAGTAGGAGGTGACACAGCTTTGAATCAGCATCCCTTCAGGGTCGTGTCGCCGTTTGAGCCCGCCGGAGACCAGCCCGCAGCCATCGAGGAGCTCGTTCGCGGCCTGGAAGATGGGCTGCGCTACCAGACTCTGCTGGGCGTGACCGGCTCGGGCAAGACCTTCACGATGGCCAAGGTCATCGAGCGGGTGCAGAAGCCGACTCTGGTGATGGCGCCCAACAAGACGCTCGCAGCTCAGCTCGCCTCCGAGATCAAGGACTTTCTGCCTGACAACGCGGTCGTCTACTTTGTGAGCTACTACGACTACTACCAGCCCGAAGCGTATGTTCCCTCCACGGATACCTTCATTGAGAAGGACGCTTCCATCAACGCTGAGGTCGAGAAGCTTCGGCACGCGGCTACTGCGGCACTCCTCTCGCGCAAAGACGTGGTAGTCGTTGCGAGCGTGAGCTGCATCTACGGCATCGGTTCTCCCGAGGACTACGCGGGAATGGCGGTCTTTCTCGGCAAGGGCAAGGAGTGCGACCGCGACCAGCTCATCCGAGACCTCATCGAGATCCAGTACGACCGCAACGACTATGAGCTTGCTCGGGGAAACTTTCGCGTTCGAGGCGATGTGCTCGACGTGTTCCCGCCCTATGCCGACCATCCGGTGCGCGTCGAGTTCTTTGGCGACGAAATTGAAGCCGTCGCCGAGGTCGACCAGCTCACGGGTGAGGTTCTCACGACGTTTGATGAGCTGCCGGTCTGGCCGGCTACCCACTACGTCACAGAGAAGACCAAGCTCAAGGCGGCGATCGGAACGATTCAAAAAGAGCTGGTGGGACGGCTGGTCGAGCTCAAGGCTGACGGCAAGCTTCTGGAGGCGCAGCGACTTGAGATGCGCGTGAACTACGACCTCGAGATGCTCGAGACAATGGGCTTCACCAGCGGTATCGAGAACTACTCTCGGCACCTCGACGGGCGCCAACCTGGCGAGCCAGCCAACACCCTCATCGACTACTTTGGCGATGACTTCCTTACGATCATCGACGAGAGCCACGTCACCGTTCCGCAGATTCGCGGCATGCACGAGGGGGACCGTAGTCGGAAGATTACGCTGGTCGAGCACGGTTTCCGTCTGCCGAGTGCTCTGGACAATCGCCCACTACGATTCGATGAGTTCGAGGCGCGAGTGCCGCAGTTCGTCTACGTCTCAGCGACTCCCGGGGACTACGAACTGCGGGTGAGCGAGCAGATCGTCGAGCAGATCATCAGACCGACTGGGCTCGTCGACCCCAAGATCGTCGTCCGCCCGGTAAAGGGGCAGGTGGATGACCTAATCCACGAGATCAAGGGCCGAACCGCCGTCGACGAGCGCACCCTCGTCACCACGCTGACCAAGAAGATGGCGGAGGACCTGACCGACTACCTCTTCGAGCAGGGCATCCGCGTGCGCTATCTCCACTCCGACGTGGCCACGCTCGACCGCATCGAGATTCTGCGTGACTTGCGGGCTGGCGAGTTCGATGTGCTTGTCGGCATCAATCTGCTGCGTGAGGGCCTCGACCTCCCAGAGGTCTCACTCGTCACGATCCTCGACGCCGACAAAGAAGGCTTCCTGCGAAACGGCCGCTCACTCATCCAGACCATCGGTCGGGCTGCCCGCAATGTTTCCGGCGAAGTGATCATGTACGCCGACAAAATGACCGACTCGATGCGATTCGCTATCGATGAGACCGATCGTCGCCGAGAAAAGCAGATCGCCTACAACACCGAGCATGGGATCGAGCCGCAGACGATTCGCAAGGCGATTGCCGATATCGTCCAGTACATGCACTCAGGCGAGACTCAGGCGACCACCGCTGTTGAGGCAGCGCGTGAGCTGGCCAAGCTACCGCGCGAAGAGGTCATGCGGCTGATTTCGACGCTGGAGGAGGACATGACGTTCGCCGCCTCGGCGCTCGACTTCGAGTCGGCTGCTCGGCTGCGCGATCAAGCGGTCAAGCTGCGAGCTGAGGTGGAGTCGAGCAGTACTGACGAGGCGCTCAGCCGGCTGAAGAAGGGTGCTCGCAAGGGGAGCGAGTACGGTCGGCGCAAGAGGCGGTAAGGTGTCGGCCCCGCGTGAAAGAATCGGTTTGCGTGCGCGGTTGCGCGGCGGATATTGTGCGCGTATGCTCGGTATATGAGCAACCATTCAGATAGATATGGCGGCGACACTGTGCGTCTGCGGTTGCCTTCGACCGATGCCGAGTGCTCGGCTCTGGTTCTTGACCAAGGCGCTGTGGCGCGTGTGGGGTCCCAGCTTTCGTCGGACGTGCGCGTGGAGCGGACCGCTGCGATTTTCTCGGCGCTGGCCGATCCTACTCGGGTCCGGATACTGGATGCGCTCGGTATCGAGGAGCTGTGCGTGTGCGACTTGGCCGAGGTCTGCAGAATCAGCCAGTCGGGCGTGAGCCATCAGTTGCGGCTGCTGCGCGACTTGGGGATGGTGGCGTACCGGCGGGAGGGGAATCGCGCGGTTTATCGGCTAGCCGATGAGCACGTCCTCACGCTGCTTGTGCAGGGGCTCGAGCATGCCGATGAGGCCTTGGGTGGACCGTGAACGCGCCACTGGAAGCGCTTGAGCACGCGACTTGGCGCGTCACGGGCCTAGACTGCCCCGACTGCGCGCAGACGCTGAGCAAAGCCGTGGCCCTCATCCCGGGGGTGGAGTGCGCTGATCTGAACTACGCGAGCGGGATGTTGCTGATCGACTATCATCCCGACGTCGATCCGCGCTCCTTGGTGGTGTCGGCAGTTCAGCGCGGCGGCTACGGTCTGATGCTCGGCGACGGGTCCGGAGCGGCGAGCGATCTGGAACAGAGCCTCTGGAGCCGGCATCGCACGACCGTGGCGCTGGTGGGTTCT
The DNA here is from genome assembly GCA_037140395.1 of Coriobacteriia bacterium. GTDB lineage: Bacteria > Actinomycetota > Coriobacteriia > Anaerosomatales > JAAXUF01 > JBAXEO01. The sequence continues at coordinate 6,149 of JBAXEO010000020.1, read as the reverse complement.
GGTGCCGCTGGCGTTGTTGGCTGGACGTTGTCGGCGCTGACGGCATCGGGTGCGATTACTTCAGCCGCTGGGCACGCGCTTGCCGTGGTTGCCTACCTGGTGGCGGTTGGGTTCGGGCTGGTGTTGCTGCTTCCGCGTGCGCTGACCTCTCTGCGCGCACGCAGCGTCGACATGAACGCGCTGATGATCGTCGCGGTCGCGGGCGCTCTCGCACTCGGCGAGTTCTCCGAGGCCGCCGCTGTGGTGTTTCTCTTCGCAATCGGCGGGTGGCTTGAGTCGCGTGCGGTTGCGAAGACTCGCGGCTCGATCCGCGACCTCATGGAACTGGCGCCTCAAGTCGCTCGCGTTCGCCGAGATGGCACGATTGTCGAGGCCCCACCGGTCGATGTGGCGCTCGGCGAGACAGTGATCGTGCGGCCGGGGGAGCGGTTTCCGCTGGACGCAGTCGTCTCTAGTGGCATCTCGGCCGCCGATGAGGCCGCGATCACCGGAGAGTCGGTACCCGTGGACAAGGTTGTGGGAGACCGGGTGTTCGCCGGTTCTCTCAACACCATCGGGTTGCTGGAGGTGACGGTCACCGCGCCGGCGACGGACTCGGCACTTGCGCGGATTGTCTATCTCGTCGAGGAAGCGGCTGCTGCCAAGGCCCCCACCCAGCTCATCGTCGATCGCTTTAGCCGTTGGTACACGCCGGCAGTCGTCGCGCTAGCAGTCGCGGTCTGGGTCGTGCCGGTCGTGGTGACGGGCTCGGCGGGGGACTTGGCGGCGTGGAGCATGTGGCTGTCGCGCGCGCTCGTAGTGTTGGTGACGGCATGCCCGTGCGCGCTCGTGATTTCGACGCCGGTGGCGCTGGTAAGTGCGATCAGCCGTGCCGCCCGCGCGGGAGTCCTGATCAAAGGCGGCGCTTTTCTTGAGCTGGCAGCCAAGACGAGGGCGGTGGCGTTCGATAAGACCGGCACGCTGACCACGGGCCAGCTCACTGTCGCCAATGTGGACGCCATCGACGACAGAGATTCCCTAGACATTCTTCGCCTTGCAGCCTGCCTGGAGGTGCACTCAGCGCATCCGATCGCGCGTGCGGTGGTGGGCCAAGCGCATGCGCGGGGGCTCGAGCTCGACGACGTTGCCGAGCTCGTCGAGCTACCCGGTCGCGGCGTGAGCGGAGTCGTGAGCGGCACGCGCCTAGCGCTCGTCAGTCCCTCCTTCGCGACTGAGATCGCCACCGTGGGAGATGAGCTTGCGACGCGTATTGCCTCGGCGGAAGCGGATGGCCTGACCGTGCTGGTTCTAGCGGCAGATGGCGTAGCGATTGGCTTTCTGGGCGTCTCGGATGAGTGGAGACCTGAATCGCGGCAGGTCGTGGACCGGCTGGGCGCGGGTGGGATTGCGCACACCACGCTGCTCACCGGCGACAATGAGCGCACAGCGGCTGCGGTTGCGGCGCGAGCGGGGGTCTCGGCGTATTCTGCTCGGCTTCTGCCATCGGAAAAGCTCGACGCTGTGGCGAGGCTACGGGACCGCTATGGTGTCGTCGCGATGGTCGGGGACGGGGTCAACGATGCGCCGGCACTTGCAGCGGCTGATATCGGCATAGCGATGGGTGGAGCAGGCAGCGATACAGCCTTGGAGGCCGCCGACGTCGCGCTGATGGCGGACGACCTGTTGGCACTGCCTGGGTTCTTCGCGCTGGGCCGGAAGACGGTCGCCGTGATCAAGCAGAACGTGGCGTTTTCGCTGGTTGTGAAGGTCGCGGTACTCGTTGCCGCGGTAGTCGGCCTCGCAAACATGTGGCTCGCCGTCTTTGCCGACACAGGCGTGGCGCTTCTGGTCATACTGAACTCGATGAGGCTGCTCGGTGGCACATGGGCAGGAACGGCGGCGCTTCCGGTGAAGTCGGAGTAAGACTGAGAGGGGACCAGCGTGTCGGACAACGAGGAATTCATGCGTTTCCTGGCGAGTTGGGCGCTCGTTCACGAAGCTGCCGACGAGGGCTGGAAGGCCGCGGTTGCTCGCGGTTTGGCTCAGGAGTCCGGGGATATGGAGTCGGGTCCAGAGGCCTTTGTCGACGGCTTGTCGGCCATCATCGCCGAGCGCAAGGAGCTGCTCAAAGTCGAGCTTGCGCAGAGCGCCGACGGCGACACGACTCACTTGGGCGTCGGCGAACGTCTTGACGAGCTGCGCTTTGAGGTTGGTGAGCTGCGGGGTCGCTTCGAGTCGATGCAAGCAACTCTTGATGCGATTCTAGAGCGAACCAAGAGTTCTTCGTCCGGCGGAACCCCCGGCAAGGCGTAGCGGCGTGGCGCGGCGAGGGTTGCAGATCGCTGGGGTCGCGGCCAAGCGTGGGGCCGCGGCTATGTTCGGGTCGCGCTTTGGGCTGGCGCGTGCGCACGCCAGGCGCACGGCGACGGCCCGACAGTTGAGAGCGGGATTCGAGGAGCTCGGTCCCGCGTGGATCAAGCTCGGCCAGATGATGTCCGTGCGTCCCGACCTCTTCTCTGCCGAGTGGGTCTTTGAGCTCGGCGCGCTGCAGGACAACGTGGCGCCCCTGCCGGCCGCCGACATCCGGCGAGTCATTGAAAGCGAGTTTGGGCACTCACCGGAAACGCTGTTCGCCTCGTTTGACGACGAGCCCGTTGCCTCGGCTTCGATCGCGCAGGTGCACCGCGCTGTGCTCGCCCGCGACTATCGGCCGGTTGTGGGAGAGTTGCTGCCTGCAGGCACCTCGCTAGCGATCAAGGTGGTTCGCCCGGGCGTTGAGGAGTCGATACTGGGTGATATGGCGGCCGCTCGGCCGGTGATTGAAGCGCTGGCGAAGTTTGGAGCCGTGCAGCGGTTCAATCTGCCTGCGTTGCTCGAGGAGTTTTCGGCGTCGCTTTCCAGCGAATGCGACTTGCGCAACGAGGCTCGAGCCGCCGACCGGTTCGCCTTCGACTTTCGCGATGACGCTCTCGTGATGGTGCCACGCGTGGTGTGGCCGCTGACCTCAAAGCGCGTCATGGCGATGGAGTTTGTCGAAGGATGGCGGCTTTCCGACATTGACGACGCCGTGCGCAAGGGTATAGACGGCCGGGCGCTGGCGGTTCATGGCGCGGACGTCTTCATGCGGGGCGTGATGGTTCTGGGCCGCTACCATGCTGATTTGCATCCGGCGAACGTCTTTGTGACCCCGGACGGGCGAATCTGCTACCTCGACTTCGGCATCGTCGGACGGACTGCTCCGTCACAGCGTCAAGCGATTGCGCAGGTACTTGGAGCCACTGTGTACGGCGACGCGGACCGCGCGCTGCGCTACTCGGCTGAACTCGGCCTATGCGTACCTGCCGAGAAGGCTGCGGAGGTTCGGATTCAAGTCGCCGCGCTCATGGCCAAAACGCTTGGTGCCTCGCCCAGAGACGTGAAGGGCTTTGCGACTGGGTTTCTCGGCATCATGAACGACGCGCGCGTGGCGATACCGGTGGGCTACGGCCTGCTCATCAAGGCCCTGGTGACCGTCGAGGGGGTTGCTCGGGCCATCTACCCCGATATCGACATCACCGAGGCGGCGCGGCCGTTTGCCACGGGATTGATCGCGCAGCAGATGCTCCGACCCGAGCGGATCGCCGAGAGAATGCCGGCGGCCTTGAGGGCCGCCCTGCGCGAACTAGCGTCCTAGGCAGCGGTCGTCTCGTCCGGTCGCAACGTGTGTCAGGCGAGGTCTGTCTCGGCCAGTTCAAGTCCCAAGACCTCGTTCATCGAGCCGGTCCGATAACCCTCTAGATCGAGGGCGGCGTAGGTGAATCCTGCGCGACGGACTTCGGATGCGATTTGCTCTCGCAGAGCCCAGGCATCCTGCAGCTCCTCGGGCGCGATCTCGACGCGCGCGATCGGGCCGTGCGCTCGCACGCGGAACTGCGATATCCCTAGGTCGCGCAAGGCCTGCTCGGCGGTCGATACGCGTGCGAGCCCACTGTCGGTGATGCGTTGGCCGTAGGGGAATCGTGAGGCGAGACAGGCCATCGACGGCTTGTTCCAGTTGGGCAGTCCGAGTTCTTGGGCAAGCTCGCGAATCTCTGCCTTGCTCAGACCTACTTGGGCGAGCGGACTCACGACTCCGAATTCAGCTGCGGCTCTGCGCCCTGGACGGTGATCGGACAGATCATCGTGGTTGCTGCCGTCGGCAACTTTCGCGAGCCCCTGGACGTCTGCGACTCGAATGAGAAGACCAAAGAGCTCGCTCTTGCACAGATAGCAGCGATCCGAAGTGTTCGCGGTGAAGTTGGGATCGGCCAGTTCGCAGGTCTCGACTTCGATGAGACGGAACCCCAGTTGCGAAGCGAGTAGTCGCGCAGCGGCGGCTTCACTCTCCGGATACGTGTCGGAGGTGGCGAGCACCGCGCAACATCGGTCACCGAGCACGGCGTGAGCGGCGAACGCCAGCAGCGTCGAATCGATGCCGCCCGAGTAGGCGACCAGAACGCTATCGAGTCCGGCGAGGACATCGAGCAGCGCGTCGTACTTCTCGGCAGATGACAAAGCGGTGTCCCCCCAGCAGGTGAGCGTCGAGTATAGCGCGCGGTTTGGACCGGCGAGAGGGTGATTGCCGAGCGGGCGATTCGCGTGGTTTAGCGGGGCCGCGGGTCTTGGCGGACGCTGCTAGAACTGCGGAGCTGCCGCGGGATCCCATGGTTCCTCGTCACACCCGGATGCGGAATTCTCGGCCCGCGCGGCTGCGTAGAGTGCGTCGGAGGCGCGGTTGATGAAGGCGAGGACCAGCGTGTCGATCGGCTCGAGAGCTGAGAGCGCGACCAAACGGCGTTCGGCTCGGCGGGTGATTGCGCGCGCGAGGTGCAAGCGCGTGGCTGTCTCGCTTCCGGCCTCGAGTACGAACCCGGTCCACGGTGCGGTGCTTTGGCCAAGGCGGTCGATGGCGCGTTCGAGCGCGGCGACGTCGTCAGCGGTGATTGCTAGCCGCGCCGACGAATCGTCGGCAATCGGTCGCGCGGTGAGTGCCGCGCAGTTCATGAGCCGCTGCTGGATGAAGCGCAGCAAGGCCGCGACGTCGGCGTCCTGCACCGCTGCGCGAGCAAGGCCCACGGCGCAGCCTGCCTCATCGATCGTGCCGTACGCCTCGACGCGTACCGAGTCCTTTCGGACTCGGGACCCATCAGCTAGCGACGTCTCGCCGGTGTCTCCTAGGCGGGTGTAGATGCTCATGCGGTACTCCTCTAGGAAGGTAGGTGGCGCGACTGAAACCATGGTACCCGCATCAGCGAACTTCGCGCAGCCGCATCGTCAGGTGACCGAGCACGCCAGGGTCGTCGACCGGGCCGCCGTCCGGCCCAACAACATGGAACGTGTCCAGCGCCACGCCATCTACGGTCATGACGCATGCCCACCGAATGTCGAGACCCGCCGAGGAGACCGCGCGAGCCAAGTCGTGCAGTAGCCCCGGTCTGTCGGGTGTCGAGACGCGCACCGCCGTGTCCCACCCTGCCGAGAGAATCTCGGCGACCACGGCTCCACGCCGCTGCGCTGGATAGTGGCCGCGGCGTTCGGCGAGGCGCGTCTGCAACTCCAGGCGATCTCGGAGGGCAGCCCTAAGCAGGCGCTCGAGCGTTATGAACGTTTCTGGAGTGACGGGGCGCAGCGTCGCCGAGGCAACCACGAACGTATCCAGAGCGACGCGGCCTGAAGAGCCGTAGGCGTCGAGCGCCAGAATATCGAGCCCGGCCAGCGCCATCGCTCCCGCTATGCGAGCTAGCAACTCAGGACGATCGACGGCCGTCACGGTAACCACCCAGGTGTCGGCGGCAGGCCCAGGGGTCACGGCGACGCGGGCCTCGTCGGCGGGGGAAGCGTGCTGCAGCTCAGCGACGAGTCGTGCCTGGCGGACAACCTGCTCGGGCTCTCGTCCAGCCAAGTAGCGGAGCGACGCGCCCGCCACGAAGGCTTGCTGCGACTCGGACGCTCCAGCGGCCAGCCTCGCCAGCGACTCAGCGCGCACGGCCTCGCCACGCGACGCGATTCCGGCGCCATCGACATCGTCTGAGAGCGCGGCGTCTAGTCGCGAGACGAGTGTAGCGACGAGCGTGGCCGTCCACGAGGTCCAGGTGGAAGGTCCGGTGGCGAGCGAGTCGGCGGCGGTCAGTAGGTGGAGAGGCGCGAGTAGA
>JBAXEO010000019.1:0-21336 GCA_037140395.1 Coriobacteriia bacterium | reverse complement strand
AGCGTCTCCTTCATCGGTGCCTCGACCTGTGTGCCGGGCTCTCGGTATCCTCGGCGGTGCAGTGGAAAGCCGGAGAGGTCAATTGAGATGGTCGCGCGATCTTCTCGGATGACCACGTTGACGCGCAGGTCGGGATTGGAGGTGTTGACGCTGGGACGCCGACCACACTTCTGGATGAAGCGGTCAGCTATCGCGTCCTTGACGCGCACCGCGGTGAACTGAGTGTTGCGCAGCCCCTCGTTGACGCCGTTGGCATCGATGGCAAGCGTACCGTCGACATCGAGATGTTGCTCCCAGGGAATCTCGGCGACGGAGTCGTAGAGTTCGTCGGAGGTGGCAGCGGGCACTCGCGCCAACGTCAGCAGGACACGCGAGGCCACGCGAGACCAGAGCAGCGCGCGATACGCGGTCCAAAGCGGACCGGCGAAGGAGACGCCGCCGGACAGCGGTCGGACGCGCTTGCAGGAGAGCGCGCGCAGCTCGTCGGCGACCAATGACTCGGTTCCGCGAGGACAGGCTGCCCAGAACTCGAGCGGAGCGGTCACCTACCATCCTCCGTCATCAGCCGTGGAACCCCTCGACCACATAGGTGCCCGAGCGCGGGTCCTTCTTCAGCGTGACAAAGCCGAGCTTCTGCGCGTCTTCCAGCAGCTGCGTGAACGAGCGGTAGCCGTAGGAGGTCTCCGAGAACTGCGGCTGCTTGCGCTTCATGGTGTCCTTGAGAAGCGAGGAATGCATGCTGCCGACGTTCTCGCGCTGGAGCGCTTCGATGGTCTCGAAGAGGAGCTTGAACGCTGGCCGCCTGGCGCGCGGCACAGACTCGCCAAGAGTGGGCGCGCCGGCGGCGGCACCGATGTCCTCATAGTAGATGAACTCGTCGCAGTTGGCGGCAAGAAGGTCGCTGGTCGAGTCCTTCATGCCGACGCCGACCACTGACTTGCCGTTCTCCTTGAGCCTGAGCACGAGCGGCGTGAAGTCGCTGTCGCCCGACACGATCACAAAGGTGTCGATGTGCTCCTTGGCATAGGACAGCTCCATGGCGTCCACTACCAGTCGGATGTCGGCCGAGTTCTTGCCGGTCATGCCGCGCTCAGGAATCTCCATGAGCTCGATACCCAGCTCGTGAAGAGGCGTGGTGTACTCGCTGAATCGGGCCCAGTCGGCGTACGCGCGCTTGGCGACGACCTTGCCCTTCTCCACGAGACGCTCAAGCACGCGCTTCATGTCCAAAACGTCGGTCTTCTTGGCGCGGCGTCCGCCTCCACGAGGGGCAAGACCCAACGCAAGGTTCTCGAAGTCTATGAATACTGCAAGTGAATGGGCGTCATCTGGCATGAGTGGTCCCCTCAACTTCTGCGATTGGATTCTCTCCGTGTCTCCCACGTCCAATCATGACATACGGGGCTGTCATCGTCGTTGTGCGCTGCCGGACACTTCACGAGAACCAGACAAGCGGCAAGCTCTTCCCCCGGTCGCCGTGACGCTTGCCTCGCTAGCGCCCGAAGCGACGCGAGAGTTCGACTCCTCGAAAAGAACATCAAGACGTTGAGATGATTCTTCAGGTTGAGTGAGAGAATGCAGACACTTCGACTCGGACGGAGAGAACCTCGAAGCGCCTCAGCCTCTTCCTCATCATCGTGGCGAGTCTGCTCGCCGGACTTTCGTCTTCTGTGGGCTGCTCTGTACGTGTTCCGAGCAGTTCCACGACTCTCGTCACCGCCCCGGCCTCCACGACCGAAACAGATAGCGCAGCGACATCCTCACCCGAAACGGCGACCGCGGCGACATCAAATGCCAACGCGCAAGGCACTTTCGCGATCATTGGAGACTTCGGTGCGGGAAACGAAGCCGAACTCGCAGTCGCCAATCTGGTGGCCTCACATCATCCGGATTTCGTAATCACCGCCGGAGACAACTGCTATACGACAGCCGGTGGTATCGGTACCGGCAGATATGACCAGTCCGCCGGGGCTTACTACAGCGGTTGGATGAAGGACATCTCCACCACAGGGTTCCGCAACCCCGTGGGCACCGCAGCGATAAACGGCTTCTTCCCATCACTGGGGAACCACGACTGCGAGGACACCCTTACGGGGGCCGAGGACTACCTGGCCTACTTCGATCTGCCTGGCTCTGGCATAGCGAACTCGTCGGGCAATGAACGCTATTACGACTTCGTGCGGGGTCCGGTCCATTTCTTCGCACTCAATTCCAACCCCGAGGAGCCGGACGGCACAAGCGGCACATCAGTACAAGCGCGCTGGCTGCAGAGGCAACTCGCAGCATCCACCTCAACGTGGAACATCGTCTACTTTCATCATGCGCCCTATTCCTCCGACACCTACCACGGCTCCACGCCTCAGATGCGCTGGCCGTTCGCGGCGTGGGGAGCCGATGGGGTCATTTCGGGTCACGCCCATGTCTACGAACGGATAATGCGCGATGGCATCGTTTACTTTGTGAACGGCCTGGGTGGGGGGGATATCTACAACTTCGGCAATCCCGTATCTGGCAGCGTGGCGCGCTACAACTCGGGATGGGGCGCACAGATCGTGACGGCCACCGATGCCACCCTTGACTTCGAGTTCTTCGGCACTGGTGGCGAGCTGGTTGACAGCTGGCGCCTCTGGGCAACCCCCGCGCCGAGCAACTAGGGCTTTGTTGACGAGACGACGCGGCATCGCTTGGTGAGCGACTACCATACTCTCGCCGAGTGCGAGAAGATGTGGTCGTGACCCTGATGCTCATCACCGCTCGCCCTGCGCCGCGAAGGAGGCTAGCCATGCCCGACCTCTCCGGATGTCCCGGACAAGACGCGCGGTCCTTAACCGCCGAGGACGTCCCCTGCCCCGAGTGCAGCTACGATGTCGAATTCTTCTCGGACGAGAACGCGCGCAAGTGCCCACGGTGCGGCTATCGCGTCATGCGCGAGCGCAATGGCAACTGCGCGGACTGGTGCCCGGCAGCGGGAACCTGCGCGATGCTGCGCGGGCAGACGCCCACGCAAGCCGAGTGAGACGCGCCGAGCAGCCGGGCGACTCTGGCTACTCGACGCCGATGATCACGTGGCTAGCCTTGAAGATCGCAGTGACCGGCGAGCCTGTGGTCAGTCCCAGCTCATCGGCTGCCTCGGTGGTCAGCGTCGCGGAGATATGCTGACCGTTTCCCACGTCCACTTTGACCAGCGCGGTCACCGGACCGCGCGTGACCGACGTGACCGTGCCAACGAGTTGGTTCCTGGCTGAAAGCCTCATGCGACGTGCTCCTTCCGCTCGCGCGTGATGGGTACTTCTGGTTCGTTTCTGCGAAAGATGTGCTCGGGCAGCTCCATCGCGTGGAGAAGCCGCCGTATCTCAGGCGTCGCCGGATCGCCGACCAGTTCGCGGGGAGTGCCAACTTGGACGGCCCCGACACCCGAGTAGACCACGAGCGTATCGGCCACCGCGCAAGCCTCGATGAGGTCGTGGGTGACCATGATGAAGGGAATGCAGCTGTCGCGCTGCACTTGGCGCAACAGCTCGCGCATCTCGACTCGCAGTGGAAGGTCGAGCGCCGAGAGCGGCTCGTCGAGGAGGAGCGCCTTGGGCTCAAGCGCCAGAACCCGCGCGAGGGCGCAGCGCTGTTTCTGGCCCCCCGAGAGCTGATCGGGACGCCGGTTCGCGAGATCAGCGACCTGGAGGCGATCGAGCAACTCCTGCGCGCGCTGTCGGCGCACCTTTCGAGGCAGGGCACCAAGCGCGTACTCGACGTTGCCGAGCACGGTCATGTGCGGGAATAGCTGAGCCGACTGCGAGACGTAGCCGATGCGCCGCACCTGCGGCGGGACCCATATCCGATGGCGCGTGTCGCACAGAGTCGCGCCGCCAAGAACAACACGGCCCTCGTCCGGCCTGAGCGTACCTGCGATCATCGAGAGCGTGAGAGACTTGCCGGCGCCGGAGTAGCCAAACAGTACCGTGAATCCGTCGCCAACCGCCCATCCTACGTCGAGGTCGAATCCCGGAAGCCGCTTTCGGAGCGTGACGGACAGTCCGCTCATCGGACCACCGCCGAACCGAGCTTGCTCGCTCCGAGAAGAACGGCCGCAGATACCGCCGTGAAGATCACAACGAGCAGCGTGGCGGTCTTCCAGTCCCCATAGAGCACAGCGTTGTAGACCTCGAGCGCCATGGTGTTGGTGTGCCCTGGAATGTTCCCTGCAACCATGATGGTCGCTCCGAACTCTCCCAGAGCCCGCGCAAAGGCCAGCGCGAGCCCGGCGATAATGCCGCGAGCCGCAAGGGGCAGCACCACGTGGACCGCCGTCCCGACCTCACCGTGTCCCAACGTGCGCGACGCATCCCCGTGCGCGGGATCAACCGCGGCGATAGCCGCACGAGCCGTGACCACACCCAGAGGCATCGAAATCACAAAGGACGCGAGTACCGCCGCCTGCCACGTGAACACGAGCCCGGCCGCTGTTCCCGTGAGGGCCTTGGTGACATGCCCGAGCACGCCGTTTCGGCCAACCAGAAGCAGCAAGTAGTAGCCCGTGACAATCGGCGGCAGGACCATGGGCAGCAGCACCGCGACATCCGCAATCGCTTTGCCAGGAAACGTCTTGGTTGCCAGCACGTAGGCGAGCGGAACTCCCAGAAGCGCGACCAGCACCGTGGAGACGGCCGCGACCTGCAGCGACAGTCGCAAGGGGAACGCTATCGTCGCCAAGTCCATGCAGCATCTCCCTTCGGTTGCAGCGAAAGACACGCGGGTCCGCCCGAGGCGGCGAGCCCAGGGGATCGCTCTACTGAGTCGGCACAGGCTTGAAACCAGCGTCGGCGAACGCCTTCTGTGCATCCGGCGAAAGCAGGTAGGTCACGAACTGGCTGCCTAGTTCTGCCTGTTTCGACTCCTTGATGAGCCCCCCGACGTACTTAATCGGCGTAATCTCAGCGGCCGGAACCCTATACGCGACCTCGATGTCGGTGCGCCCTCTAGCGTCGCTCGCAAAGCCGATGCCCGCATCGACCTCACCGCGAGCGACGTAGTCATCGGTCTGCGCCGCATTGCCAGCGAATACGAACTTTGGCTTGAGCGCACCCCAGAGGCCAATGTTCGTGAGCCACTCCTGCGCCTTCGCGCCCTGAGGAACGACCGCGGGATCACCGGTGGTGAGCTTGGCCGCCTTGAGTAGATCATTCGGCCCGTGGATGCCGGTCGGATTGCCCGCGGCCACGAGGATGGCCAGGTCGTTGCCAGCGAATGTCACTGTGCCCTCCACCGAGATCAAGCCCTCGGCCGTCAGAGTGTCGACCCGGGACGCATCCGCCGAGAGGAACACGTCGGTGGGCGACCCGCCCTCGATCTGCTTGATGAGCAACCCGGAAGCACCGTAGTTGAAGAGCAACTTGACGTTGTTGGTTTTCTCGAACGTCGGCGCGATGCTCGCGAGCACACTCTTCAGCGAAGACGCAGCCGAGACGTTGAGCGCGGCTTTGGCTGGCGGGGACGTAGTGCTTTGCTGGGTCGAAGACTGTGTGGCGCACCCAGCCATGAGAGCGAGCGCGACGACCAAGAGACCCGTCGCAAAGCGTCGCGAGGCCCTGTTCGGGAGCTTGGCGGAATCTAGCTCGAGCCTGGTCATTTGTTGCTTCTCTCCATGCTGGTCCAAGCCGGGCCGTCGGCGATGGCCGCTGCAACACCCTCCACGTCGTTGACACCGAACACCGCCACGCTGCCTCTCCCGATTGCGTCCCTCAGCGTCTCCGGCAGCGTGTCGATCGGCACGTCTGTCACGAGCACCGCGATCTGCTCGGCTGCGCACACCGGCTGACTCGAGTTCGCCGCACGCACGACCTCGACACACTGCGTGGCCTCGGCGCGAAACCCCTCGACCAGAACGACGTCGACTTCGGACATGAGCTCGACCAGATCTGCGAGAGCGAGCTCATCGTGGACGCGACGAAAGAGAGCAACCTGCGACGGATTGCTCACGATAGTTGCCACCGCGCCAGCCCGAGCATGACGCCACGAGTCCTTGTGCGGCACGTCGAGCTCGATGTCGTGCCCGTGGTGCTTAATCGTTCCGACGCGAAGCCCTCGCACGACAAGCGCCTCGATCACGCCTTCGAGCAGCGTCGTCTTGCCTGACCCGGAGCGGCCGACGAACGAGATGGCACGCGGTGCACTCACGGCGTGCCCTCCTCGGCGTCGAGCCGAATGCAGTCGATGAGTGATCCAGCCTCGAGCAGGGATGACTGCTCCGGTGCGACGATCAGGCAGTTCGCCCGGTGGAGCACGCTGATGAGCGCTGATGACTGCCCTCCAGCAGAAGCCACCGTGTAGCCGGCTTCTGGATCGCCGTCCGCCCGCTCGAGCCGCCCGCGGACGAAGTGCGTCTTGCCCGGCCGCTTTCGAACATCGTGGGAGAGCCGTGCGCTCACCAGCGGTCGTGTCAGCGACTCGAAGCCCTGCATGAGTCGCAACGCCGGCCGGACAAACAGCTCGAAGCCGACGAACCCAGAAGTCGGATTGCCCGGAAGGCCAAAGAATGGCACGCCGGCGTATTCGCCAAAGGTGACCGGGGAGCCCGGGCGCATCGCGACGCTCCAGAACTCGAGACGACCATCGCGGGTGAGCACGTCGCGCACCACGTCGTAGTCGCCGACGGAGACGCCCCCGGAGCTGATGATGACGTCGGCTTCACTCGCGGCGCGGGCCAGCGCGGCTCGAACCGAAGCCTCCGTATCGCGCACGATGTCGTAACGCAGCGGGATGCCTCCAGCGGCAACGACTTGCGCCGCAATGGCGTGTGAGTTCGAGTCCCGTATCTGACCGGGTCCCGGCACCCGCTGGGGCTCGACGAGCTCGTCGCCAGTGGCGAGCACGGCAACCCGGGGACGTCTGCTCACCCATACGCGCGCGTGTCCTGTCGAGGCGGCAAGCGCAATAGCAGCCGGGCTCATGATCTCGCCCTCGCGGAGAACCACGTCGCCGCTACGCACGTCTTCACCACGCAGTCGGATGTTCTGGCCGGGTCCTGCAGCCACTCGCACTGCGACCAGTCCGCCCAGACCGGCGGGCTCCGTGTCCTCGATCTTGACGACCGCGTCGGCACCCTCGGGAACCGGTGCGCCGGTCATGATGCGGGTCGCCTCCAGTTGGCCCACCCGCTTGAGCGGCACACTGCCCGCGGGGACCTCCTCGATAACCGACAGCATGCGCGGAGAGCCGGGAGTGGAGTCGACCGTGTCGGCAGCGCGCACGGCGAAGCCGTCCATCGCCGAGTTGTCGAACGGCGCGATATCGATGTCTGAGGCGAGCTCGCGGGCCAGCGGACGGCCCAGGGACTCGGCAAGCGTGACCGACTCGGGCTCGAGGCGACCAAGAGCACCCAAGATGCGTCGGCGCGCCTCATCGACTCCGGTGAGCCTATCGGCGTCCGGGCCGCTCACTGCAGCACCTGCCCCGCGATTTCGCGCGCGTGAGTCAAATCCTCGCAAGTGTTGATGTTCACCAGCGTGCGCAACTGCGGGTCGACCGCCCGTAGCCGCTCGACCGGAACCACGAGCACCTCGACTCGATCGCACAGATCGACGACCTTGCGCGACCCTTGGGCGAGAGCCTCGTGAACGGCGTCGATGCAGTCACGGCGAAACAGCGAGAGCAACGGCTCGGGTCCGGCGTCGCCGATCGGCATGACGAGTCTGACGCGCTCGCCATCGACGCTCGCCGAATGTGCGACAAGCTCGTCCCACAACAGGCGCACGACCTCAGCGCACAGGAACGGCATGTCGACGCCGCAGGCGAACACCCACTCCTGCTCGGCCGCCGCAAGGGCGGTCGCTAGCCCGCCGAGCGGCCCCTGGAATGCGACCTCGTCGGCGAGCACGCGGACTGCCGGCGGCAGCATGACGCCATCCAGCGCCTCGGAATCGCTCGCAACGACCATGACTTCCGAGCACACCTGAGACAGCGTGGAGGCGACTCGAAACACGAGTGGTTCGCCGTCGAACTCGAGGAGCGACTTGTCTTCCCCCATGCGCCGTGAGCGTCCACCGGCGAGCACGACACCCGAGATAGGCAGGCGCGTCGACGGCCGGGAGACGCTGGGAGGTAGGCCGATACTCGACCCATCAGGGTCGCTCACGAGTTCTCCTTTCCAAACACGGGAGGCGGGCACCTTTCGGCGTTCCACCCTATCGGCGTGCGTCCCATAAAGGTTCTGTGGCGATCCGCTCGGTGCGGGCCGACACAGAGCCACGGTAGGTGGCGCAGGCTCGGAGAGTATGTGGCTCCTCACAGCGGAGTCGAACCGAGTATACCTCGCGACCGTCGTTGCCAACGGTCGTCGTATCGTGCCGCTGCCGAGCGGATGAGCAGCCTCGGCGACCGGACGTCATGCGATGTCCGGCTGCACGCGCGAGCGGGCGTGAGGATCAGTTCGCCTGGGTGACCTCCGCCACCTTGCGAACCTTGACTGCTGCCATCTTGAAGCCGGGATTGCGCGCGACTGGCCCCAGTATCGAGTGGGTCAGGCGGTTCGCGGGCGCCTCGGCCCAGTGGAACGGCAGATAGACGACGCCCTCTTGCGAGCGCTCGAGAATGCGAGCCGCGAGGGTGATGGCACCTCGGCGGCTCGATATCTCGATGGTCTCGCCGTCGCAGATGCCCAGCAGTTTGGCATCGTTGGGATGCAGCTCTGCGTATGCGTGAGGTGAGAGCTCTTCGAGGCCCCCGGAGCGCCGTGTCATGGTGCCGGTGTGGTAGTGCGTCAGCTCGCGTCCCGTGATCAGCGTCATCGGCCAGCGCTCATCGGCAACCTCCGGCGGGGCGATGTAGTCGACCGGCACAAAGTGCCCCCGGCCGCGAGCGAAGGCCTCGGTGTGCAGAATCTTTGTGCCGGGATGGTCACGGTCGATGCAGGGCCACTGTAGGCCGCCCTCGTCGTCAAGACGTTGGTGGCACATGCCGCGGAAGACCGGGGCGAGGGAGGCCATCTCGTCGAAGACCGCGGACGCCGAGGAGTAGTCGCCCGGCACGCCGGCACGCTGGAGCAGGTCGGCGAAGATCTCCCAGTCTGGGCGGCAGTTTCCAACAGGTGAGATGGCCGCGCGGACACGCTGGACACGGCGCTCGGTGTTGGAGAAGGTGCCCTCCTTCTCGGCGAAGCTGGCTCCAGGAAGAACGACGTCGGCCATCTTGGCGGTCTCAGTGAGGAAGATGTCCTGGACGACGAAGAACTCGAGCTTCTCGAGCGCTTCAATGACCATGTTCTGGTCCGGATCGGCCACGACGGGGTTCTCGCCCACGAAGTAGATGGCCTTCATGTTCTCGGCGAGTGCAGCTTGGATCATCTGCGTCTCGGTGAGGCCGGGAACCGGCGGAATCGTGCAGTTCCACGCCTCTTCGAACTTGTGGCGTGCTTCGTCGTCCTCGACACGTTGGTAGCCTGGGACGTAGATGGGCAGACAGGCCATGTCGCAGGCGCCCTGCACGTTGTTCTGGCCGCGCAGTGGGTTGAGCCCCGTGCCCCCGCGGCCCACGTGGCCGGTCATCATCGCGAGGTCGGCCAGCGAAATCACCTGGTCCACGCCGGTGTTGTGGTGCGCCACGCCCATGCAGTAGACGATGGCGGCGCGCTCGGCTTTCGCATAGAGGCGCGCGGTCTCGCGAATCTGGTCTGCGGGGATGCCACAGATCGCCTCGGCCATCTCGGGCGTGTAGTCCTTGAGTTGTGCGGCCACCTCTTCGAAGCCCTCGCAACGCTCGGCGATGAACTTCTCGTCGATGAGCCCTTCGTTCAGGATCACGCTCATGAGGCCGTTGGCGAACGCCACGTTGGTGCCCGGTAGGATCCTGAGCCACGAGTGCGCGAACTTGGTGAGCCCGATGCGTCGTGGGTCGACCACGATGAGCTTGGTGCCCTTGCGAGCGGCAGCCTTCAGCGCGAGGCCGGCAATCGGATGCGCCTCCGTCGGGTTGGAGCCGATCACGAGAATGACCTCGGCGTTCTTCAGGTCATCGATGCAGTTTGTCATTGCGGCGGAGCCAAACGTTGTCGCCAGACCGGCGACCGTGGGGCTGTGTCAAAGCCGGGCGGAGTTGTCGACGTTGTTGGTGCCTATCACCGCCCTGATGTACTTCTGGAACAGGTAGTTGTCCTCGTTGGTGCAGCGAGCAGCACCGCGGCCGCCGATGGCGTCAGGGCCGTACTTGTCGCGGATCTCGTTGAACTTCGTGTACACGAGATCGAGTGCCTCGTCCCATGAGGCTTCGACCAGTTCACCGTTCTTGCGGATCAACGGCTGCGTGAGGCGGTCGGGGTGGTTCACAAAGTCGTAGCCAAAGCGACCCTTGACGCACAGGTTGCCACCGTTGACGCCCTTGCCGATAGGTGCCGAGGCCCCCACGAGCACGCCGTCCTTCGCTTCAAGCGTAATCGTACAGCCGACCGCACAGTAGCTGCAGGTCGTGTCGGTGTAGGTGCGCTCCCAAGGCCGGCCCTTGAAGCGGCTCTTCTTGGCCGTGAGCGCTCCCGTGGGACACGTGGATACGCACTGGCCGCAGAACTCGCATCCCGCCTCCGTCAGATCTACTCCGAAGGGGGTGTTGGGCACCGAGTCGAATCCTCGGCTCGTGAACCCGTACACGTCGCAGCACTGGACCTCGTTGCAGATGCGCACGCAACGGCCGCACGAGATGCACTTGGTGAGGTCGCGTTCGATGAGCGGGTTGTGGTCCGCCACGTCCGAGACGTGCTTGTCGCCGCCGAAGGCGGGAGTGGCAATCTGGTGCTCATAGGCGGCTTTCTGCAGGCCGCACTGGCCGTTGCTGTCGCAGCTCATGCACTCAACGTTGTGGTCCGACAGCAGCAGCTCGACGATGGTCTTGCGCAACTCGAAGAGCGCGTCGTTGTTGGTCGTCACCAGCATGCCGTCCGTGGCCACCGTGGTGCACGAGGTGGGAAAGCCGCGAACGCCCTCGATCTGGACGATGCACATCCGACACGCGCCGTACGGCTCCAGTCGCGGATCGTGGCAGAGCGTGGGAATGTGGATGCCTGCTTCTCGGCATATCTCCAAGACCGTGGCTCCGCTCGCTCCCTGGACCTCTCGGCCGTCGATGGTGAGCGAGACTCTCGTCTTGGGCTTGCTCTCCTCGATGTCGCAGCTCCGCTTCACCGGTCTTCCCTTCGCAGCATGCGGGCCGTCATCAGTTCCGTGACGATCATGTCGTACGTCCTCTCGGGCGCGCACATACGCAGTCTCATGCCTTCACAATCGCGTCAAACGCGCACTTGGCTTCGCAGATTCCGCACTTGATGCACTTCTCGGCATCGATCGTGTAGATTCCTTTGAGCTCACCGGTGATCGCATCTGCCGGGCAGTTCTTCTTGCACGCGCCGCATCCCTTGCACGCCTCGGGGATGACCACGTAGTTGGACAGCGCGGCACACGCATGCGCACGACACTTCTTGTCTCTGACGTGCTCCTCGTACTCTTCGCGGAAGTAGCGCAGTGTGGTGAGCACGGGATTGGGCGCAGTCTGCCCGAGGCCACACAGCGACGCGCTCTTGACCACATTGCCGAGCTGCTCGAGCGCCTCTAGGTCGCCCTCTTCGCCCTTGCCCTCGGTGATGCGGTTGACGATCTCGAGCATGCGCTTGGTGCCGATTCGGCACGGCACGCACTTACCGCACGACTCCTCCTGCGTGAAAGCGAGAAAGTAGCGAGCGAGGTCGACCATGCACGTGGTCTCGTCGACGACCACCATGCCGCCCGAGCCAACCACCGCTCCCGCTGCCATCAGCGCGTCGTACTCGACCGGCGTATCGAACATCGCGGCTGGAATGCAGCCGCCGCTCGGCCCACCGATCTGAACTGCCTTGGCCGACTTGCCGCCCTGGCAACCACCGCCAACACCGTTGATCAGCTCGTCGAGGGTCAGCCCGAAGGGCACCTCGACCAGCCCGCTGTGCTTGATCTTGCCGGTCAGAGCGAAGACCTTCGTGCCGCGGCTGGTGCCACTGCCAAATGCCGAGTAGGTCTCGGCACCGTGCGTCATGATCCACGCGACGTTGGCGAGGGTTTCAACATTGTTGATGCAGGTCGGCTTACCCCACAGCCCGGAGGTAGTGGGAAACGGCGGGCGTGGCCGAGGCATGCCACGCTGCCCCTCGATTGACGCGATGAGCGCTGTCTCTTCCCCGCACACAAACGCACCCGCGCCCTCGCGCACATGGACGGTGAACGAAAAGTCCGTCCCCATCAGCCCGTCGCCGAGATATCCGGCTGCAGTGGCGTCGTCGATGGCCTTGCGCAGACGCTTGACCGCCAGTGGGTACTCGGCGCGCACGTAGACGTAGCCCTCGTCGGCGCCGATCGCAAAACCGGCAATCGCCATTCCCTCGAGCACCGCGTGGGGGTCGCCCTCCAGAACGCTGCGGTCCATGAATGCGCCGGGGTCGCCCTCATCGGCGTTGCAGATCATGTATTTCTTGGGACCCTCACTCGCCAAGGCGAGCTTCCACTTCATGCCGGTGGGAAAGCCCGCGCCACCGCGTCCACGCAGGCCGGAGTCTAGAACCTGCTGGATGACCTCCTCGGAGGACTTGGTTTGGAGCGTGGTGCGCAGGCCCTCGTAGGCGCCCGCGTCCAGCGCGCTTTGCAGGTTCTCGGGGTCGATCACTCCGCAGTTGCGAAGCACGATACGGTGCTGGCGCGCGTTGAAGGGCACGTCGGCGTAGCGGGTGATGGGCTGGTCGTCCTCGCGGTAGAGTGCCGAGTCAACCGGGCCGGTGCCCGCGATGAGCGCGGCGACGACCTCGTCGGCAGTCTGCTCGTGAACGCTCGGGTAAAAGACGCCGTCCGGGGACACGACCACAACCGGTCCCAGCGCGCACAGGCCGTGACAGCCGGTGCGGACAACCTTGAAGCGCTCCGAGACGCCCGCGTTCGCGAGAGCGGTCTCGAAGCGGTCGGCGACCTGGAGGGAGCCGTTGGCAACGCAGCCTGAGCCCGCGCAGACGCGGATTTCGGCAGCAGCAGTCTGGGTAGGAGGAGTCACTTGGCCGCCTCTCGCAAGAGGCGCTTGGCCAGTTTTCGGGCTTTGCCCGCGTCGAGCTGGCCGTTGGGATGGTCGCCCACGACCGTGACCGGGGCCAGCCCACAGCAGCCGACACACGCGACGGCCTCGATAGTGAATCGCATGTCATCGGAGGTCGCTCCGACCTCCAAGTTGAGCTCATCGGTGATTGCACGAATGATGTCCGGCGCGCCAGCGACGTGGCAGGCGGTTCCCGTGCAGATCCTCACGATCGTCTTTCCCCTGGGAGCAAAGTGGAACTGTGCGTAAAACGTCGCCACTCCGTAGACTTCGGCGTAGGGCATCTCGCGACGCCGAGCTATCTCGGCGAGCGCGGCTCTGGGCAGGAAACCGTAGGCTTCCTGGGTCTCCTGCAGGATTGGGATCAGCGCACCGTAGTCCTCGTCGTGGCGTGCGAGTACCGGGTCGAGCAGGGTCAGGTCGACCCCCTCGGACTCGCGTTCGCAGGTGCAGCTGAGCTCGGTCACGTGAGTACCGCTTCCTAGTCGAGATATGAGTGACAGTACAGGGTTTCGTTCCTGAGAATCGACATCGACTTCTCCAGCTCGTCGCTCATCTCCAACTCGCTCGGATCAGTCCGCGCAACCTGCATCTGGAGCTCGTCGTTGGGATCCATGATCGCCGAGGAAAGTCCCGCGGGAATCAGCAACGCGAGCAGAGCGGCCGCCATCGGCGACTTTACGTGCTCGGGGCAGCCGTTGTAGATGTTTGACAGGCCCACCGTGGTCTTGAGCGGCGGCTCGTTGAGATGGCCAAACATGGTGATCGCCTCGGCGGCCTCAAGGGCCTGCTGCTGAGCAACTCCGACAGGGAGGAGCAGTGGGTCGAGATAGAGCCGCTCGACGGGAACATCGAACTCCATCATGGCAGCCATGATGGTCATCGCGGCCTCGACACGCTCGTTGGAATCGCGAGAGACGCCCTTCTCGGTCATGCACAGGCCGATGATCTCGGCGCCGTAGGTCGCCGCGAGCGGAAGAAACGTCTCGAGACGCGCGCGCTCGGCCGAGGTGGAGTTGATGACGGCTTGCAGCTTGCAGACCTTGAGCCCAGCCTCCATCGCCAGCGGGTTCATCGTGTCGAGACACAGGCGCGTGTCGGGCACAGCCTCCTGCACCACGCCGACGACCCACTCCATCATCTCGGGGCCACCCTTGGTTGCCGGGCCCAGGTTGATGTCGAGAATGGCGGCTCCGCCCTCGACCTGGTGCAGCGCCATCTTCTGGATCGGGCCGGCGTCGCGCTCCTCCATGGCCGGGCCGATGGTCTTGCTCATGATGTTGATCTTTTCGCCGATGACGAGCATGTGGATCCTCCTGTGAGTCAGCTGCGGTCAGAGCGTGCGATGAGCGAGGTTGCGATGAATTGCAGGGCCTCGGTGAATTCCTGGTCGATACCAAAAGGTGAGATGCCCTCGCGGTCTGCTCGGCGTACTTCGTCGCTGTCGGGCAGCGTGCCGATGAGCTCGATGTCGCCGAGAACCTCGCGCAGGTAGGTGACGTCCTCGGGCCCGCGGACCCGGTTGCCCACTGCGACCACGTCGCGGACGCCGAGGTCTGCCGCCAGCGAGCGCACCACATGCGCGGTCGACACACTGCGCATGCCCGGTTCCACGACGACGACGAACACGTCGACGCCCTCGGCGGTGCCGCGGCCCAGGTGCTCGATGCCGGCTTCCATGTCCAGAATCGCGACGTCGTCTGAGTCGAGCAGCAGGTGGCGCATGAAGGCCTTGAGGAAGGTGCCCTCGGAGCACATGCACCCTCCCCCGCCGAGCTCGACGGTGCCGGTGCGCAGTAGGGTGACGCCATTGACGTCCACGCCGCACAGGTCGACGACGTCGGACACGTCAGGATTGAGGACAAACATCCCGCCCTTGCCCGGGGCCGCACCGGTGCGCTCCTCGATGAGCGCGTCTTGCTTTGAAAGCGGGACGCAGGCTGCCGCCTGCTCGTCCGTCGCGCCGAGCGCCATCGCCAGGTTGGCGTCCGGGTCGGCGTCGATGGCGATGACGCGCCGTCCCTCGGCCGCCCAGAGCCGAGCCAGATTCGACGAGAGCGTGGTCTTTCCCACGCCGCCTTTGCCTGAGATTGCGAGTTTCACTTATCCCACCTCTCCAATGCCAGCAGCATCGAGCACCAGCGGAACCAAGTGGTCAGCTCCCACGGCCATGATGTGGACTCCGTCACAGTACTCGCGCGTCTCACGGATGAACCGCGCGGCGATCTCAATGCCCGTCTGCTCCGGATTCGCCGAGTTCTCCAGCTCCCGAATCAGCTCAGGCGGCACAGCGATGCCCGGAATGTTCTTGTTCATGAACCGGGCCATCCCCGCCGAGCGCAACACCACGATCCCTGCAAGAACTTTCGCTCCACGGCAGCGGGCGTGCTCCATGAAGCCGAGAAAGGTCTCGGCGTTGTAGACCGCTTGGGTCTGAAAGTACTGCGCTCCCGCGCGCACCTTCTTGTCGAACTTGGCGAGCTGCGGTCGAATGGGGTTTGCGTCGGGCGTCACTACCGCACCGGCAAAGAAGTCCGGCGTACCGTGGAGTTCGTTACCCATCAGATCGGTGCCGCTGTTGAGCGCGGCGACCGTCTCAAGTATCTGCACCGAGTCCAGGTCAAAAACAGGCTTTGCTTCCTTGTGATCCCCGACGACGGTGTGGTCGCCGGTGAGCGCGAGTACCGTGGTCACCCCAAACGATGCCGCGCCCAGAAGGTCAGACTGGATACCGATGCGATTGCGGTCTCGCCCCGTCACCTGCAGCACCGGATCGAAACCAGCCTGCTTCAGGTGGATGCACGCGGCGATGGTTGAAAGCCGCATCACGGCCGCCTGGTTGTCGGTGACGTTGAGCGCGTGGACGCGGTTCTTCATCATCCTCGCGGCCTGCATCATCTCGGCGATGTCGATGCCTTTGGGCGGACCGACCTCCGAGGTCACGATGAACTCGCCGCGGGCCAGAGCTTCTTTGAGGCTCATTTTGAGCCTCCAGCCTGCGGGTTCATGTCCCACTCGCACGTCATGGAGTTGACCGAGTTGTCCTTGGTGTCACCTAGACCGTCGAACTGGTCGCCTCGGCCCTGCGCCTCAAGGCGGTCGTAGATCTGCACCCATGCGCAGTCACGGTCACCCAACTCGCAGCGGCCGTCCTTCACGCCGCCGCAGGGGCCGTTCATGATGCCTTTTGCGCACCGCGTTGTCGGGCAGATGCCAGCCGTCTCACCCAGCACGCACTTTCCGCACGCCGAGCACTCCGCCTGCCAACTCCCCAACCCCTTGGCAGCTCCGATGAACAGCGTGTCGAGCGCGGGGTAGATGGGGATTCCCTCGTTTTCCGAGAGGAACGCGACTCCGGCTCCGCAGCCCAGCGACAGCACAGCATCGAACCCCTCGAGGTCGAGCTTCTCGACGAACTCCGGCTCGCACTGGCGCTGCAGCATTCCTCCCGAGAACTCGGTTGCCGGGCCAAACTGCGCGCTGGCCAGCCGCAGCGTCTGGACCAGCGTCTCGACCTCGGTCTCGCCACCGGCCAGCGACACGGCCGCGCACGTATTGCATCCCACGAGCAGGACGCGACGGTGTCGCGACACCATCTCTCGGATTTCGGCGATGGGTTTGAGGCGCATGACAATCATCGGAGGTGCACATCCTCTTCTTGCGATTCGCGAGGAACGATCAGTGCTTTGTCCATGTCCAGTTGATGCAGCGTCGCAGCGATCTTCGCTGTCCGCTGCGCGACGAGGCTGCGCGCGTGGGGATAGCGACAGTTCGCCTCGACACACCCGGCAAGCGCGATGCGGGAGGCCCCAGACTGCAACGCTTTGAGCGCTGTGGCCTCGGCGACTCTGAGCAGGCATGTGACGGTGATCTTGCGGACATCGTCGCCGGGTATCGCCGGCAGGTTAGGCGTGCAGCCGCAGGCGAAGACCAGGGTGGTGTCAAAGCCGGGCTCGTAGAGGATACGCTCGACGCGCTGCATCATCTCGGCATCGGAGTGACCCTCGAGGCTGATCGCCTGCGCCGGGCACTGCGAGACGCACGCGCCACACGCGTGACAGGTCTCAGCATCAAAGTAGAGGAATCCGCCCACCTTCACGCCGGGGGCGTTGTGCGGGCACACCCGCAGACACGTGAGACATGAGGCGCACTTCTCGCGGGTCAGGCGCGCACCCGTCGTGCAACCCAAGCAGCGCTGGGCTTCTCGGGCGGCCTCGTACTCGGTGTAGCCGACCTCGATCTCGTCGAAAGTGTTGACGGCCTCGTAGAACTCAAGCTTCTCCATCTGGACCCGCCGACGAGTCTCAAGCTTGGACTTCATCGACTGCGGCACCTCGCCCAGCGCGTTGCTCTCCTCGATCAGCGCTGCAAGCGGGTGCGCATCGTTGGTCAGGTCGCGCACGATGCACATCGCCACGCGATGCCCAGCCGCGATCGCGTCGACGACTCGGCTCGGACCGGTGACCACGTCGCCGGCCGCGTACACGCGCGGCACGCTCGTCGCGCACGACTCTGGATGCGCAATCACTCCTCCGCGAGGAGTGAGCTCCACGCCAAGATCCTTCACGTCGGCGAATTGCCCGGTCGCAAAGATCACCGTGTCGGCACCAAAGCGCCGAACCTCGTCTTCGTCGAACTTGGGGCTGAATCGCTTGTCGACGTCAAACACCGACACGCAGCGCTTCACGTCCAGGCCGCACACGTTGGCCTCGGCCGCAGCAACCTCAACCGGCCCCCACGAGCAGTGGAGCGTCACGCCCTCCTGCCGGGCCTCCTGGACCTCATCGTCTGAGGCCGGCATCTCGTCTTCGCTCTCGAGGCACACAACGTCAACGTGCTCGGCTCCCATCCGCCGAGCGGTGCGCGCGACATCCATCGCCACATTGCCGCCGCCTACCACCACGACGTTTTTGCCCAGCGCGATCTTCTCCCCACATGCGGCTGCCTCCAAGAACGGCAGCGCCGAGAGAACCTGCTCGCTGTCCGCTCCCGGAATGGGCAGCGCCCGGCTGCCCTGCAGTCCGACGGTGACGACCACGGCGGTGTGCTCGGCGAGCAGGGTGTCGAGGGTCACGTCGGTGCCAATCCTCACGCCAGTGACTACGTCGATGCCCAGCGCGAGGATGTGGTCGATGTCTTTGTCCAGCGCGTAGTCCGGCAGACGGTAGTTGGGGATGCCATAACGCAGCATCCCGCCGAGCCGATCCTTGGCCTCATAGATAGTGACTTGGAACCCACGCTGCGCCAGATCGCTCGCAACGGTAAGCCCCGTCGGACCGCTGCCGATAACCGCGATGCGCTCGGGGCGCGGGCGGTCGGGACGAGCGTTGGGGTAGGCCCCAAAGTCGGCCGCGGCGCGCTTGAGCGAGGCGATGGCGACCGGGTCGTCGACGTTGCAGCGGCGGCACCCGTCTTCGCACGGACGCAGGCAGATGCGGCCGCACACGCTCGGCAGCGGATTGCGATCGAGGATGATTTGAAGCGCGTCGGTATAGCGCCCCTCGGCGATCATCATGAGGTAGCCGGGGACGTCTATATGGATGGGGCACTTCGAACGGCATGGGGGGAAGAGCCGTTGCGGCTCAGGCCCAGCGTCGAAATACTGGCTTGCGGGTAGGGCGCACATTGTGGGCTTCCCGTCTCAGCGGATCTAGCTGGCTCGGCGCTTGAGGAATGCGGGAATATCTGCAGCTTCATACGGACCAACCGTGACGTCCCAACCTTCGAGCTCTTCAAGAAGCTCGCCGCTGATCTGCGCCACGGCTCCAGGAATGATGACTTCGCGGTGCGAGATCATCTCCGAGATGCCCGACTCCTTGACGAACTTGGCGATCCTCTCGGGGACGAACTTGCCAGCGGCCCAAGCGGTGAGGACCGAGAGTCCCTCGGCCTCGACGATGCCGAGGTACGCGGGCATCTTGCCGCCCTCGATCTCGCCGGCAACGATGAAGTAGGTCAGCGAGAAGTTGGTGGTGATGAAGAACGGCGCATCCGGACCGGGGTTGTTGATCGCGTAGATCTTGGCCTCGGCCTGCATGGGGCGCTGCGGGTCGGTGTAGATGTTCTGACGCAGCACCAAGAGCGGCAACACGCGCCACGGCTCAGCCCCAGTGAGCACGATGATGCTGCCGTACTTGTCAACGTCGGCAGCGGCGTACGTGACCTCGAGCAGATCGTCACCGTCTGCGAAGTTACCCGGGAAGGTGATCATGGGGTAGCCAAGCGCGGTGAACTTCTTGTTGAGGGCTGCTCGGCGAGCAAAGACCCGGTCGCGCAGAGCGGCACCCGCGGTGGTCGGCGCCGAGTCGATCACGAGGTCCTTGAGACCGGCCGCGTCGGCCTTCTCGGTCAGCTCAGAGACGGCGGCCAGGCCGCTGGCACGCACGACGACAGGACAGCCGTGCTGCTTGGCGAGCGCGAACATGGCGTCGGCGTTAGCCTCGGTTGCAGCGCAGATGAGCGGCTTGTTAGATGCTGCGACGTCGAGTGCGGCCGACATCTCGGCGGGGTCCTCGGTCATGAGGATGAGCGGCAGCCTGGTCGCGCTGGCCACACGCCCGACGACGGCGGCGAAACGCGCCGCATCACCGGCGGATTTGATGGCGACGAAGCCACAGCGCAGCTGCTGCTGCACGCGCTCGAAGTCCGCAGCGACGGCAGCAGCGACGACCGCGTCGATTGCGGCGTCATCTGCGGCGGCATCCACGGTCACGCCGATTGCGGACGGACGCACGAACGTCTTCTCGTGGCGGAAGAGCACGGTCTCCTCGCCCACCGTAAACGCCGTGTCGCCCACACCTACGGTCACGGCTCGCATGGGAGGTGCCGCAGCTGCCGAGAGGGCCTCCTTGGCCTCATCGGACACGTGCGGACACGACGCGAGGTCGGCCTGCGAAGCCGCAAGCTTCATCGCAAACGCGAGGCACGTGGGAACGCCGCAGTCGCCGCAGTTGGTCTTTGGCAGGTTCTTAAAGATTTCGATTCCGCTTAAGGCCATTGCTGGTCTCCTCAGGTTCGGTGGTGCGTCTAAAACATCGGGTCCATTGCGAGTGCGGGGTGATTGACGGACGTGAGGAACTCAAGAACCTCGTCCTCGGTCTCGGCGATCGACTCATCGCAGATCTTGTCGAGAAAGCTCGTGTCGCCCATCTCCTCAAAGCGCGGACTCAGCGAGCTGCGCATCGCGTCTTTGAGCTCCTTGGGCATCCACACTACGCGCGAGAGCCCGCCTTCTGCCGACATGAACTTCCTGCTCGCGATGTAGCCGCGTCCGATTCCCATGAAGCCGGGAGCCTGAACACCGCCGCCGACCATGCCGGCCAACGTCGAGAACTTCATGCCCGACGGAGTCATTCCCGGGAACTCGCGATTCACGATCATGACGCCGTTGCACATGGGCATCAGCGCGATGATCGCCATGAAGCACCCGCAGCTGGTCATGGGGTTGTCCATCAGCGAGTAGCACGTCATTCGCTCGACTGCCCCACCCGACTTCTCGCGGATGAAGTCGTTGACGCCGGCCCACTCCCCGGTCTTCGCCGAGATAACGGCGCCCTTCTCGATGGGCTGGTTGGGGCCGGTCGGATTGAGCTGATTGGAAGCCTTGGCATCGAGCCAGTTGTACGCGCCGCACAGTCCGAGCCGCTCGGGCGTGACCACGCAGATGTGGCTGGGCGCGAAGCTCTGACAGAGCGAGCACGAGTAGAAGACGTCGGCCGTGTCGTCGGTGAGCTGCGCCATGCGCTCGTCGCGCTTTTCGTAGGTCTTCTTGGCGATCTCCAGCATCTCCTCGACCTTGGCCTGCTCGGTGTAGATCGTGACCTGCACCTTGTCCACGATCGCGTCGAACTCGTCGAGGATCTTGGCGTGCAGGATGTCGCCCAGGTGGTGGAACTTAAAGCCCTTGTCCTTGGCGGCCTGGCTGATGCGAATCCAGATCAGCTCACGCTGGCCCATGTGCAAGACGCCCTCGGCGAAGTTCATCAGGTGGTGGAACTGGCGCTCGATGACCGGCTCGAAGTCCGACTGCATCTTGCGTCCAGCAACATCGACAACGATTCCGAGCGGGATGCGTGTACCGGCTTCGAGCTCGTCGAGCTCGGGACCAACGACCTCAATCTTGCCGTCGGTAACCTCGGCGGCATCCAGCGTTCGCACGAACTCGAAGGCGGTGGAGCGCTGACCGCCCGCCTCGGCCCACGTGTCTTCCTTGCGCACGCGCTCGCCCTCGAACGCGGGGCCGTAGGGCAC
>JBAXEO010000018.1:0-21990 GCA_037140395.1 Coriobacteriia bacterium | reverse complement strand
GGCGCACTTCACGCGCGATCCGCCCGGCGGATCCGGTACGGCAGATGAGTTGTGCGCCGAGCTTTCGAACCCGCTCATATCGCCGAACTGCAGGGTGGTTGCTGGTCCGTGGCATGTGTAGCACGCCGCATTGCCGACCACGCCACCAAGATGAATCATGCCCTGCCCGCCAGCTGCAATCAGGCCAGCGGCGGGCGAGCCGTCCTTGGCGATTGCGGCGTGGCAGCTGGCGCAGGTAATCTTTCCGGTGGTGGTCGTGTCGGCCGAGGTGTAGACGGGCATCCACGACTGCTTGAGCGGATCGCCGATCTGCGAAGAGGTGTCGTCTGAGGCCAATCCGCTTCCAAGCGAGTGACAGCGCAAGCACATCATGTCCTCGTTGGGCCCGGCCACCGTCCACATCACGTTCCATCCAACCGGAGAGCCAGTGGCGGGGGCGTGGTGAACGCTATGACACCCTGGGCACGACGTGCCTTCTCCGCTGGGCAGCACAGTGTGAGGATCGGTTGCGGTGGTGGCTTGGCTCGGACTGGCTTTCTTCTCGAGGGAAGGCCAGCCGGTGGTGGCCGCCGACCCATTGACCGCGGAGACGCTGTACCAATAGTACTGGCCGTTTACGGCTGTCGTGTCGGTCCAGGTGGTCGCAACGGGTGGGCCCACGTCAAACGTGGTGATACCGGTGGTGGCCAAGCTGCGCGGTGCACGACTGACCACGTAGCTCGTGACGCTTGCGTCGGTGGACGGCGCCCACGTGAGCAGCACGCTATTGGATCCGGACACCGTCGCCAGCCCAGCGGGCCGAACGGGTCGGGTAGTCGTCGGTGCGATACAAGGCCACCGGGCGGTCGAGGTGTCTGAGAGCGAGCTTGGCACTGGGCGTGAATCGACGGTTTGGACCGCGTACCAGTACCGTGTCAAGGAGTTTAGCCCGCTGTCGATATAGGAGTCGTTTGTCACGCCGCTGGTGCTGCCGATGAGCGAGTAGCTGACCCCGTCGGTCGATCGCCATAGGTTGTAGCTGGTCGCGCCGACCGTGTCCGTCGGTGGCAACCAGTTGATGAACACCGATTCGCCACCTTGGGCCCGAGCGAGGACAGCGGTAGGTGCCGTGGGTAGCGGGGCTGCGGACGTTTCGATGGTCACCGTCGTAGACGACGATGAGCGGGTGCCGGCACCGTTGACGGTGACGATGCTGAACGAATACGGGTGGTTGGGCAGGAGCCCACCCACGGTATAGAACGTGTTGGTCGTGGAGCCAATGTAGTCGTCCCAGATCTCGTAGCTGGCGATGCCGCTCCACGTCCCGCTCACAGGGAGCCACGACAGAGTCACGCTGTCATGGGTGACGGTCGAGGTGACGAGCCCTGAAGCCGGAGCGGGAACGAGCGGGTCGAGCTTGACGTCCGTCGCCTTCGTGGACTCCTCGTTGTGATCCAGGGCGCTCGAGCGGTAGTAGAGCGTATGCGCACCGTCGATGGCTTGGAACGGCTCAGTGTAGGTGGTCCAATCGGAGGCGCTGTCCCACTTGTACTGGTGCGTCACCGGCGTCACGGTCGCTGGCTCAGACGTCAGCGTGACCGTGGGAGTCGTGACGTACCAGTCGTTTGCCCCCGTGGGAGCCGCCGAGAAGTTCGCCGAGGTTGTCAGCGGTGTCCGATCGATATCAAGCGTGGTGATCATCACCGGCGGAGTGCTCACTTCGGACTCGAGTCCGGATTCGCTGACCGTCGTGACGCTGATTGCGTACTCCGCATTGGGCATCAGGCCGGTAAGCGTGGCTTCGGTCGACGCCGCCGTTGCCGTCGCAACAACAGTGTCAGGCGTGACGGACGTGGCCACGCTGATGCTGTAGTGGTCGATGGGCGACGTACCAGATGCTGCACCGGACCAACTCACAGACACGGTCGACGTTCCCGGGCTGCCAGCAGAAACCGTATCCGGAGCGAGCGGGTTGATGGTGTCTACCCTGAAGGAGGTCGATTTCACGGACTCATCGGTACGAACACCTGAAGGGTCTATGGAGTGATACCACACCGTGGAAGTCCCTTCGGCGGGATACAGATTTTCGCCGAAGTAGGGCCCGAATGGTCCGACCGACGATTCCCAGCTGTAAGACGTGTTGGCGGGGACATCCGGTGAATGGGTCAGTGTCACCGAGGGATAGGTGATGTACCAGTGGTTGTCCCCATTAGGCACGGCGGGATCGGCAATGAGCGTCGTCGCCAGTGGCGTGCGGTCGATCGTCAGAGTCTCGAAGGACAGAAGCGTACTCGTCGCCGAGATGCTCCCCGCACCGTTGACCGCCACGATTTCTACGGTGTACGTAGTGGTCTCGGAAAGGCCGGTCATCGTCGCGGTGGTTGTGGAGACGCTGTTCAAGAAGCTGGCGTTGCGATAGACGCGGTAGAAGGCGATGCCCGAGGAAGTATCCGCGCTCGGCGTCCAGGTGATCGTCGCTGCCGAGGTCGTGACTGCGCTCGCCGTCAGGCCGTTCGGCGTTGCCGGAGTAGCCGTGTCGGTCTTAAACGTCGCCTGTTTGGCCACTTCGTTGTTGCGCTGGCCGGTGTTGTCATGAGCGTAGTAGTACAGGGTCTGGGAGCCTTGCGCGGGAGCTAGGGCACTTGAGTAGACAAGCCATGGCCCGCTGTTAGAAGTCCAGCTGTAGTAGATGGTTGCCGAGACCGTTGAGGGCGCCGAGGACAGGGTTATCGACGGCTCGGTCTTGTACCAGCTGTTCGCGCCGTTCGGTGCCGCTGGTGTCACTGACATCGTGGTGACCAGCGGGGTGCGGTCAAGATCGGGTGTCTGCACAAAGGCAGGCAGGCTCGGCAGGGACGTACGCCCTGCCGTATCCACGGCGATGACCGTGATGGTGTACGCGGTGTTGGGAGTCAGATTAGTCAAGGTGGCATGGGCCGTGGTTGGTTCGGAGTACAGCGTGCCATCAAGCATGACGTCGTAGTGATTGATTCCCGAAGCTGAATCCAAGCTCGCCGACCAGCTCACAGCCACCGTCGAGGTCGTGGGCGTGCCGACGCTCATGCTCGCTGGTTGCGTAGGGTTGGTCAGGTCGGTATTGAGCGTCACGCTCTTGGTCGTCTCGTTGTCACGCTGTCCGGAGTTGTCGTGGGAGCTGTAGTAAAGGGTGTGGTTTCCCTCTGCGGCGGTGAGCGTCGACGTGTAGCTCGACCATGCGCCGGCAGCTGAGATCCAGCTGTAGTACGTCGTCGCAGCAACCGTACTCGGCGTCGAAGCCAAGGCTACTGTCGGTGCCGAGATGTACCAGCCGTTTGCACCGTTGGGCAGTGTCGGCGTGACGGTGCGTTGCGTTGAGAGAGGAGTGCGGACGACGTCGACTGTCGTGAACGCCACCCCCGTGCTTGCAGAGGAGGCGAGGCCGG
Organism: Coriobacteriia bacterium; assembly: GCA_037140395.1. Classification (GTDB taxonomy): domain Bacteria; phylum Actinomycetota; class Coriobacteriia; order Anaerosomatales; family JAAXUF01; genus JBAXEO01. Next base: position 18,589 of record JBAXEO010000018.1, on the reverse strand, counting down.
CGTTGTCCACCGCGACCACGGTCACGCTATAGGTGTTGTTTGGGCTGAGTTGCGACAGCGCGGTAGACGTAGAAGATGTCGTCGCAGCGAACGTACCGTTGAGCAAGACCTCGTAGCGGTTCACTCCCGAGGCGCTGTCCGCGCTTGCGGACCAGGAGACGGTGGCGGTAGAGGTCCCGATCGTGCTCACGGCCACTGCGGTCGGTGTCGATGGTGCGGAAGTGTCGGTCTTGATCGAGAACTGGTGCTCCGACTCGGTGGTGCGGACTCCGGTGCTGTCGCTGGCGTAGTACCACAGCGTGTGCGACCCCTGAAGCGCCGCAAACGATCCGGTGTATGTCGTCTCGCTGGCGGAGTCCCAGCGGTAGTGGATCGTCCCCCCTGTCGGAGTGGTCGTCAGAGAGATGGTGGGAACGCTGCTCACAAACCACGAGTCCACGCCGGTGGGAACTGCGGGTACGACGGAGATCGATGTCGCGTAGGGAGTGCGGACCAAGTCCAGCGTCGTGACTGTGAAGGGCGTCATCGGAAGTGAGGGCAGCCCCGCGTTGTCCACGGCAGTGATCGCAATCGAGTAGCTCGTGTTGGGAGTGAGGCCGGTCAGCGTCGTGCTCGTGCTTGCCGTGCTGGTGCTCAGAACTCCGCCGACGTAGACGTCGTAGCGTGCAATGCCGGAGACGCTGTCGATGCTGGGCGTCCAATAGATCGGCACCGTGGATGTCGTTGGCGTTCCTCCGCTCGCTGAGGCCGGGGTCGTCGGCGACGTGTAGTCGCCCTTGAACGCCGAAGAGCGCACAGCCTCTTGGTTGCCGCCCGGATCAATGGAGTAGTAGTAAACCGTGTTTTGGCCTTCGGGTGCGGGGAAGGGAGCGGTGTACTGAGCGAAGGGCCCGGTCGATGCCGTCCAGCTGTAGTAGGTCGTCGAGGTGACGCTGGGTGTCAGCGTGATCTGAGGTGCCGAGGTGTACCAGCCGTTTGTACCTGTGGGCGCAGGCGGTGCGGTTGTCAGCGTCGTAACCGGTGCGCTCTGGTTAGTGGTGCGTAGGATCGTGCCGCCGGCACCAACGATCCATCCGTGGTTCGCATCGACGAAGGCGACGCCGTACAGAGCGCTCGCGGTGCCGGGCAACTGCACAGTCCACGTGGACCCACCATTCTTGGTGCGCAGTACCGTGCCGGACGTCCCAACCGCCCAGCCGTTGCTGGAGTCGGCGAAGGCGACACCCCGCATCTGCAGGCTTGTTGGCGTCGTCTGACGAACCCACGTTGCGCCGCTGTCGGTAGTCTTGAGGATGATGCCGGAGTCTCCGGCGATGAAGCCCGTGGCCTGATTCGGTGAGGGCAGGAATGACACGGAGTAGAAATTGGACGTGGGGTTGGGAGTCCCGGCGACCGCCGCCCATGTTTGCCCGCGATTAGTCGTCTTGATGATGTTGGGAAAACCGGATGCGTAGGTCGCGACCGCGTAGGCGGTGGTCGAGCTGATCATGGAGACGTCGTTGATGTTCTGGGCCGTAGGTATGGTCGTCGGCGTCTGCCAAGTCGTGCCGCCGTCGATCGTGTAGCGGATCGTTCCCGCCACGCCTACCGTGATAGCCGTCTGCGAAGTGGCGCTGGATATGCCGTAGAGGATGTTGGACGTGTTCGAGGTCTGGGCGGTCCAAGTCCGCCCGTCCACAGTCTTCCTGATGGCGCCCGCCGTCCCCGCCATCCAACCGGTGGCCGAGTCCACCATCGACAGGTCGGACATGTTGCTCGTCGACCCCGATTTCTGCATTGCCCAGGACTGTCCGCTGTCCTTGGTGGTGAGCAACGCGCCGCTGTTGCCGATGATCCAGCCGGTGTTCACGTCGGTGAACTGGATACGGTTGAGGGTCTGTACGGTGCCAAACTGCGGGGCAGTCCACGTGGCGCCCGTGTTGACGGTCTTGCGGAGAGCCCCCGCATCGCCGACCAGGAAGCCGTTGTTACCCGTCGGGAAGTAGAGCCCGCGCACCGGTACGTTCGTTTCCGAGGTGTTCGTTGGCAGGCCGGCATTCTGAGCGGCCCATGTCGAGCCCCCGTTGGTGGTTGCCCTCAGCGTGCCGTACGCACCGCCGATCCACCCGTTGTTCACGTCAGTGAAGAACACGGAGTAAAGAGGCTGGGTGGTACCCGTCGCCGAGGTCAGACTTGTCCAGGTGCTGGTTCCTCCGTTGGTGGTCTTGAGCAGAGTGCCCGCGTTGCCGACGACCCAGACCGTGTTCGCACTCACGCCGCGTACCGCGTACAGGGTCTGAGTCGTTCCCGACGTGCTCGTGACCCACGTCGAGCCCCCGTTTGTGGTTCGCTTGATGTTGCCGTTCGCGCCCACCAAGAAGCCGTTGTTTGCGTCCGCGAACCAGATTCCGTTGATCGCCGTCTGGTTCATCCCGGAGGTTCCCGTGGCCCATGTCGCGCCACCGTTGGCGGTTACACGCAGCGTGCCGCCGGTACCGACCGCGTAGCCGTTGCTGGCATCCTTGAACCAGACCCCATTGAGTTGATTCGTCGTGCCGCTTGTTTGGGCCGTCCAGGTGGCACCGCCGTCTGCAGTACGGAAGATGGCTCCGGCATCGCCCACTGCCCAGCCGTTGGACGTATCCACGAACATTAAGCCGCGCAGCGTCCCAGTAGTCACAGAACGACTCGACCAAGTCACTCCCGCGTCGGCCGTGCGCAAGATCGTTCCGCTCGCGCCCACAGCCCACCCGAGGTTGGGATTGGCGAACCACGTCGCCTGAAGATTGGAGATGGTGCCCAGCATCTGCGAAGTCCAGTTGACGCCGCTGTTGGAGCTTGCGAGCATCGTGCCCCAGTCACCGACCGTGAACACGTGCGTGGCATCCGGCATCTGCACTCCGCGCAGCGCAGTCGTGCCCAGCAGGGCCGGAGTCTGATTCGACCAGGTAGTCCCGCCGTTGTTGGAGCGATAGACCGAGCCGTTGCCGGCGGTGATAGTCACCTGGGTGCCGTCGGAATTCACGGCGACGCCGTTAAGCGTCAGGCTCGTGCCTGTGGCCAGGCTCGTCCAGGTGGTGCCGTTCACCGTCTTGAGCACGACTGCCGTTGAGCCGTTCACGTTGCCCACCGCGTAGGCGATCGTCGTCCCCCGAGCGGCGGCGATAGCATTGAGGCCCACGGTCGTTCCCGAGGTCAGTGCTGTCCAAGTAACTCCGCCGTCGGTGGTCTTGAGGATTGTGCCTGATGCGCCGACCGCCCAGCCCACCGTCGAAGACGCCATTGTGGCGCCCATGAGCTGCACCGTGGATGCAGTTGTACCGTACGCCCACGTTGAGCCGGCATTCTTGGTATAGGCGATGGTGGAGGTCGTGGTGCCTCTGTCACCAACGCAGATAGCCGAAGTGGCGCTGTATGCCGCCACGGCGCGGTAGCTGATGGTCCCCAAACCCTGATTGGTCCAGGTGGTGCCACCGTCGGCCGTGTGTCTGATCGTTCCGTTCAGGCCGGTCACCCAGCCGTTGTTTGTGTCAGGGAACGCGGTGCCCAGGAGGTCTGTCTGAGTTCCGCAATCTTGTGCGCTCCAGCTCACGCCACCGTCGGCTGTCTTGAGTACGACGCCGCTGGTTCCGACTGCCCAGCCCGTGGTGGGAGTGGGGAAGCTCAACCCATACAGCGCGTTTCCCTGGGGAAGGGGATTTTGCCAGTACCAGCTTCTGTCCGCTGTGGGTCCTGTCGAGATGAATGCCGATGCCGACAAAGGGAGTAGGAGCAGCGCGGCGACCGCGGCAAAACCAACGCACAAGCGGCGCCGCGGCCTTTTGGCCGTGCGCTGCGGGCGTGTCGGCTGTGCACTCAAGCGGTCAATCAGACGCGTCAACCCACTCTCTGAGGCTCTCGAGTTCGTCACCTGAAGTGACGCTCGTAGAAACCCACCCTTACGCGCGCGCGGAGGCAACCAGTGCCCCCAGTGGCCCCACGGCGCTTTGCCAGATGTATAGCATACGCTGGCTAGAGCATATTCGCCTAGGTCAGATGCCAAATTTGGTGGTTCGATCCGGTGTTTTTCCGATGGATTTCACAACTGTTGCAAGTTGAGGTTCGGCTAGCCCGCTGTTTGCTCGGTTTCTGAGCGCAGCCCAAGACCCGCTGCAGCCTCTAACACCAGCAGTGCGGCAAGGCGCACAGTTCGGTGGTCGGGGGCGTCTAATGTGGCGTCGATTTCAGTGATGTCGATTCCACGTACGAGCGGCGAGCGCGCGAGTAGAAAGGCCAGCTGGCGCAGCTCGTCGGCCGAGATTCCGCCGGGCGCGGCGGACGGGCAGCCGGGGACAGCGGCGCGGTCGCAGACGTCCACGTCGATGTCGACGAAGACGGGGCGCCCGCCCGCGCCCGCAATTGCCAGCGCCTGCGATGAGACGTCGACGAGAGAGAGCACGCGCAGCTCATCGCGGCCTATCACTGTGATGCCAAGATCGTGTGCCCGCGAACTGTACGCCGCCGAGTTTGAGAAGTCGGCAATCCCAATCTGCACCACATTTACCCCTGCCAGTCCAGCCTCGACAAGGCGCCGCACCGGAGAACCGTTGTTGATGCCGTCGCGCAGGTCATGGTGAGCGTCGATGGTGATGAGCCCGACGTTGCCCAGCTCGCCCTCCGCCGGCCATAACCCCCGCATCACCGAGTGAGTGATCGAGTTGTCGCCGCCTAGTGCGATGAGCAGCTCGGCTGCCGAGGCGCGGGCGACCGCCTCAGCAACGCGCTTCTCGCCATCCGGGCCATCCGGGTCATCGACATCGCCAAAGTCGACCGCACACAACTGCGCGACGTCCACTCCCCGGCTCGCCGCGTACGTTGAGTACCGCAACAGGGCGTCTCGGACAGCAGCTGGAGTGGCGTGCGCGCCGGTCGGCGTAATCGAGGTGCGCCAGGCCGGCACGCCAAGAAGCGCGAGGTCACAGGGTGCGGCACTGTGCTTCTCGGCGGGGATGAACCAGGTGGCGGCGCGTGGCCACAGCGGGTCGTTTGGGAGGCTCGCATCGGTCACAGTGATCCTCGGCTTTCCGTTGGGCGCGTCGGTGCTCTACTGTGCTGGAGTAGATATTCCCGGCTGGACGCATCTAAACTGGCGCGGTCTCGCGAACAGCGGGACGAACCTATCCGTCTTCGCCGCAACGCTACCACCCTGCGGCGAGTTGTCGAGGGGGCACGTGTGCGAGCTGCTCATCCTGTGGTCGTCAGTACTGGTCCACTGAATCTAGAAGACGTCATCGCCGTTGCGCGTGGCTGCGAACGCGTTGAGCTCTCCGCGCAGTCAATCGCGGCAATCAATGAGTCGCGCCTCCACGTCGAGAAGCTCGCAAGTTCGGGGCTTCCCGTGTACGGCGTGAGCACGGGTTTTGGGGCGCTCGCGACTACCTACATCGAACCGTCGCAACGCCACCAGCTGCAGCGTTCCCTCATCCGCTCCCACGCTGCCGGAACCGGGCCGTGCGTCGAGACCGAAGTGGTTCGCGCGCTCATGCTGCTGCGTCTATCCACGCTTGCGAGCGGTCGGACTGGCGTGCGGCTCGACACTGCGTCAGCGTACGTGGACCTGCTCAACGCGCGTATCTCACCGTGCGTTCCTGAGTACGGCTCGCTGGGTTGCTCGGGCGACCTCGCGCCCTTGTCGGCATGCGCGCTCGCGATCATGGGCGAGGGCGAGGTGTTCGACGCGAGTGGCGTGAAGATGTCGGCCGCCGAGGCGCTCGCCAGCGCCGGTCTCACCCCCGTTGAGCTCGCCGAAAAGGAGGGGCTCGCGCTCATCAACGGCACCGACGGGATGCTGGGGATGCTCGTGCTCGCGCTTGCCGACTTGACGGCGCTGACGAAGGTCGCCGACGTCGCCGCGGCTATGAGCGTTGAGGCGCTGCTGGGGACCGATCGGGTCTTCTTGGCGAAGCTGCAGGCGCTTCGGCCGCAGTTGGGGCAGGCGGCAAGTGCGCGCAACATGACGCGGCTGCTTGCCGGAAGCGAAATCGTCGCATCGCACGCGGTCGACGACGTGCGCGTGCAGGACGCCTACTCGCTGCGATGCGCTCCGCAGGTCGCCGGTGCCGTTCGCGATACGCTCACACATGCCGAGACGGTCGCCGGTCGAGAGCTGGCTGCGACGATTGACAACCCGGTGGTGCTCTCCGACGGCAGCGTCGAGAGCAACGGCAACTTCCACGGTGCGCCGGTCGCCTACGTGCTCGACTTTCTCGCGATTGCCGCCGCTGATCTGGCCTCGATCGCCGAGCGCCGCACCGATCGGATGCTGGATACCCATCGCAGCAACGGTTTGCCGCCGTTCCTCGCGCACGACCCCGGAGTCGACTCGGGTCTGATGATCGCGCAGTACACGTCGGCTGGTATCGTGAGCGAGCTTAAGCGGCTTGCGGCACCGGCGAGTGTGGACTCGATTCCCTCCTCGGCAATGCAGGAAGACCACGTGTCGATGGGATGGAGCGCAGGCAGGAAGCTGCGCCGCAGCATCGACGGGCTGTCGCGCGTGCTCGCCATCGAGCTGCTGACGGCGGCCCGCGCGCTGGACTTCCGCGCGCCGCTGATCCCCGCGGCAGGCACCGGCGCTGCGCATGCGGTGATCCGCGAGGTCGTGGAGCCCGCCGGACCCGACCGCTGGCTCGCACCCGAGATCGATTCCGTACACGAGCTGGTGGTGAGCGGCGATCTGCTCGCGGCAGTGGAACGCGCCGTAGGCGACTTGGACTGAGACGCCGGCCAAGTAAGGGTGCGGTAAGGTTCGGGTATGGGCAATTCGCTACCGTTGCTGAGTTCTGCAGCGCACGAGCGAAATGACGGAGGAAGTACTCAAGTGAGTGGCAAGGAGACCGAGAGCACTCATCATGTGACGTTTGAGTCACTCAGGCATGTCGACGCGAGCGGCATGGAATATTGGCTCGCCCGCGAACTCCAACCCGCCCTTGAGTACGATGAGTGGCGCAATTTCAAGCGGGTTATCGACAAAGCGATAATGGCTGCAAATCAGTCTAAAACTCCTGCTCACGATCATTTTGTTGACGTCAACAAATTGATAGAGGCCGGAAGAGGCGCAGAGCGGGTTATCGAGGACTACGAGCTCTCTCGCTACGCGTGCTACCTCATCGTCCAGAATGGCGATGCGACCAAGCCGGTTATCGCAAACGGTCAGACGTACTTCGCAATTCAGACGAGGCGCGCCGAGCTCGCTGATGACTCACAGTTCCGCCAGCTGACTGAGGACCAGAAGCGCCTCTTTCTTCGCAGCGAAGTTCGCGAACACAACAGGCAACTCGTTGAGACCGCGCAGCGGGCCGGTGTGGAATCTCCGCTCGACTTCGCTATCTTCCAAGACCACGGCTACCGCGGATTGTACGGCGGCCTGGGAGCGCGGCAGATCCACCAGCGTAAGGCTCTGGAGAAGAGCGAGGCAATTCTCGATCACATGGGAAGCACCGAACTCGCTGCCAATCTGTTCCGCGCCACGCAGACCGAGGAGAAGATGCGGCGCGAGGGTGTTGTCGGCAAGCCGGCGGCGAACGACACGCACTTCGATGTGGGAAAGCGTGTGCGTGAGGCAATCGCCGATATCGGTGGCACCATGCCAGAGGATCTCCCGAAACCGGACCGCAGCGTCAAGGAGCTTGAGCATGATCAGCAACAGTTGCATGAGACGGATGGCTAGCGGGATGCGCCCGCGATTGACCCCCGAACAGCTGCGAAGGAGCCGACCGTCATGACTGCTGGATCCCGTCCCGTCCGCGCCGCACGCGGCCTCGAACTTTCAGCACTCGGCTGGCAGCAAGAGGCCGCGCTTCGCATGCTGCAGAACAACCTCGACCCCACGGTTGCCGAGAACCCTGACGACCTGGTGGTATACGGCGGCACCGGCCGCGCGGCGCGCAGTTGGGAGGCGTTCGACGCCCTGTGCCGCACACTGCGCACGCTCAAGGCCGACGAGACCATGCTCGTGCAGTCGGGCAAGCCGGTTGGCGTCATGCGCACGCACGAGTGGGCGCCGCGTGTGCTGATCGCCAACAGCAACCTCGTCCCAGACTGGGCCAACTGGCCTGAGTTCCGCCGCCTCGAGCATTTGGGCCTAACGATGTACGGCCAGATGACCGCCGGCAGCTGGATCTACATCGGCACGCAGGGCATCGTCCAGGGCACCTACGAGACCTTCGCCGCCATCGCCGAGAAGCGCTTTGGCGGTTCGCTCGCAGGAACACTCACCGTCACCGGCGGGTGCGGCGGAATGGGTGGCGCTCAGCCGCTGGCAGTCACCATGAACGGCGGTGTTGTGCTGATTGTCGACGTCGACCCCGCCCGGCTCGAGCGTCGCGTTCAGGAAGGCTACCTCGATGAGTGGACCGACAATCTGGGCGACGCCATCGAGCGCGTGCTCACAGCCAAGGCCGAGCGCCGGCCGCTGAGCGTCGGGCTCCGGAACAACTGCGCCTACGTCCTGCCTGAGCTGCTGAAACGAGGCGTCGGCGTCGACATCGTCACCGACCAGACCTCGGCGCACGACCCGCTGGCGTATCTGCCATTGGGGATAGCGCTCAACGAGTGGCAGGACTACGCCGACCGCGATCCGGTCGGCTTCACCGACCGCGCCCGCGAGTCGATGGCTCGCCACGTCGAGGCGATGGTCGGCTTCCAAGACGCCGGCGCCGAGGTCTTCGACTACGGCAATTCCATCCGCGCCGAGGCCGAGCTCGGCGGGTACAAGCGGGCTTGGGAGTTTCCCGGCTTTGTGCCGGCCTACATCCGGCCGCTCTTTTGCGAGGGCAAGGGCCCCTTCCGCTGGGTCGCGCTCTCGGGCGATCCCGCCGATATTGCTGCCACCGACAAGGCCGTACTCGAGCTCTTCCCCGACAACGAACCGCTCAGCCGCTGGATCACGCAGGCGCAGGACAAGATCGCATTCCAGGGGTTGCCGGCGCGCATCTGCTGGCTCGGCCAAGGCGAGCGCGACGTGGCTGGCCTGCGCTTCAACGAGATGGTCGCCGACGGCACCATCACAGCGCCCATCGTCATCGGCCGAGACCACCTCGATTGCGGCAGCGTTGCGAGCCCCTACCGCGAGACCGAGGCAATGCTCGATGGCTCCGACGCAATCGCCGACTGGCCGCTCCTCAACGCGCTCGTCAACACCGCGAGCGGCGCGACGTGGGTCAGCATCCATCACGGCGGCGGAGTCGGTATCGGCCGCTCCATCCACGCCGGACAGGTCACCGTCGCCGACGGCACCGCTTTAGCTGCCGAGAAGATCTCGCGCGTCTTAACCAACGACCCCGCGATGGGCGTGATTCGTCACGTCGACGCCGGCTACGGCCGCGCAATCGAGGTCGCCGAGGAGCGCAGTGTGCGCATTCCGATGCGCGAGGGAGACGCGCCCGGCGCTCCTGAGGGCGGTGCCAAGTGACCACCACACTCATTACCAACATCGGCGAGCTGGTTACCTGCGAGGCCACATGCGGCGACGGCTCGCCTCTCGGAATCGTGCGCGATGCCGCTCTCGTGATCGACGATGCCGGCACCATTGCTTGGGTGGGCTCGGCGAGCATCGCTCCCGCAGCCGATGAGCGTGTCGACGTGGGCGGTCGCTGCGTGGTGCCTGGCTTCGTCGACAGCCACACGCATCTGGTATTTGCGGGCGATCGGGCCGCGGAGTTCTCGGCAAGAATGGCGGGCGAGCCCTACACGGGCGGAGGCATTGCGACCACGGTGGCCGCAACTAGGGCCGCGAGCGATGATGAGCTGCGCGCATCTGCGCGCTCCCGACTCGCCCAGATGCATGCTTCGGGGACCACAACGGTCGAAATCAAGAGCGGCTACGGTCTCGACGTCAGCAACGAGGCCCGGATACTCGCTATCGCCGGTGAGCTGACGCCCGAGACCACTTTCCTGGGAGCCCATTCTGTGCCGCCAGAGTTCGCCGGCGACCGAAGTGGCTACCTCGACTTGGTGTGTGGCGACATGCTGTCGGCATGCGCGCCCCACGCGCGGTGGGTTGACGTCTTTTGCGACAGCGGGGCGTTTTCGGCCGAAGAATCCCGCCGAGTGCTTAAGGCAGGCGCGGCGGTTGGGCTGCTGCCACGACTTCACGGCAACCAGCTCGCGCATGGACCCGGCGCGGCGCTTGCGGCCGAACTCGGGGCGGCCAGCGTGGACCACTGCACGTACCTGACCGACGATGATATCGTCACGCTGCGCGATGCCGGGGTTGTGGCCACTCTGCTGCCTGGTGCCGAGTTCTCGACGCGCGCGCCCTATCCGGATGCACGGCGGCTTATTAGAGCTGGCGTCACGATTGCGCTGGCAACCGACTGCAACCCGGGCAGCAGCTACATCACCTCGATGCCCTTCGTGATTGCGCTTGCGGTGCGCGACATGCGGATGAGCCCGGCAGAAGCAACCTATGCCGCGACCGCTGGTGGTGCTGCGGCACTGCGGCGCACCGATATCGGCAGGCTTGCGCCGGGGTGCTCGGCGGACTTGGTGGTTCTTTTCGCACCCTCTCATGCGCACCTGGCATACCGGCCCGGCACGTCGCTGGTCACTCAAACGTGGCGACGCGGGAGCTTGATGTTTTCGGCCGGTGTCGGGCTAGGTCAGCTCGGTAGCGAACAGTAGGATCACGCCCGAGACGGAGGCGCGTTCGCGCTGGGTCCGGTTTTGGCGTCCCCGGCACTCATCGGCGACTTGGGCAGTCCTCCGGTCAGCAAGAAGGCCAACATCACGACTATCGCCACGACGGCAATCGACTTGCGTAGCGCCCAGATTTGCGAGTTTGAGTAGTCGGATAGAATCTGCTGCTGCTGGGCGGCAGGCACCTTGCCATCGAGCAGCTTGCCCGCTGCCTCCACGGTGATGAAGCTCAGGCCCTTGCTCGTGCCCTGAGCGATTGCCGTCTTCACGTCTGTCGGCAGGTCCGCGTTGGCCTGAATGTTCGTGTTAAACGACGTCGCCAAGCTTGCAATGAGAATCGAGCCGACGAGTGCGGTTCCGAGCGAAGCTCCGAGGTTCTGCGCCGTGCCCTGCAACCCGCCGACCTCGCCTCCGCGCGATGGATCGACCGACGAAAGGTTCACATTGCTCAGCTGTGAGGCGAGTAGCCCGAGTCCGGCGCCGAGAAGCCCGAGCGAGAGATAGAACTTGTCTCCAAGCGTGGGCCCAATGGTTCCCTGGAGCAGGAGTTCAGACGCGAGCATCAGCAGCAGCCCGATGCTGACGATGCGTTTTGGCGAGAACCGTCCTGACAGCGCCGAGCCTCCCAATGCGCAGACGAGCAGCGCAATAGACAGTGGCAGCAGCGCAACGCCGGTCTTAAACGCGCTCAATCCCAGGACCGTTTGCAGGTAGAGCGGAATCACGAAGAACGTGCCCATGGTGATGAACTGCTGTGCCATCAGGGTGCTCAGTCCTGAGCGCAGCTGCCGTATCTGGAATAGCCTCATGTCGAGCAGCGGTTCCCCGCCGGCATCGCCAATTCGGTGTTCGAGCTTGACGAACATCGTCAGCAGGAAGCCCCCGATGGCGACCAGCCAGATCACAGGCGACAGGCCGAGCGGCGCTACGGTTACTCCCGAGATCACGGGAACGCCGGCTTTCGGTTCGATCCAACCCCAGTGGCTGCTCTGCAGAATGCCAAACACGACCAGCCCGAGTCCCAGTGCCGAGAGTACGGCGCCGCCCATATCCAGCTTGCCACCGCGCGGCTCGGTGCGCTTGAGGACACGCACGAATGCCAGGATGACCAGCATGATGACAACCTCGGACGCGAACACGATCCGCCAGCTCAGGTAGGTGGTAACCCACCCGCCGATGATCGGACCTGCTGCAGCGGCGGCACCCGCAACCCCACCCATGATCCCAAATGCCAGCGCACGCATGTGACCCTGATAGGTTGAGGCGACGAGCGCGGCAATCGCAGGAATGACGAGTACGGCGCCGAGCCCCTCAAGGAACGACCAGCCAAAGAGCAGCGTCGGGAGGTTAGGGCTCAGCGCGGTGGTCAGTGAGCCGGCACCGTAGATGATGAGGCCCAGCGTGAACGCTCGCCGAGACCCCCACAAGTCGCCCAGTTTGGCGCCTGCCAGCATGAGTGCGGCCATCACCAGCGTGTAGGCGGTGATCGCGGTCTGGATGCCGACGACCGTGGTATTGAGGTCGGCGACCACCTGCGAGATTGACACGTTCATGACCGTTGAGTCCAGCACCATCACGAATTGCGCGGCCGCCAACAGTAAGACGACGCCCCAACCCGCACTCTGCTTCTTCGCCTCTGCCGAGCCACTCATTGGGTTGTCTCCAGTTCTGGGGTCGCACGCAGCAGAATCTTCATGGCGCCTGGTTGCTGGGCAGCCCATACCGCTTCGGTCGCCTGAGTCAGCGGATACGTTGCGCCGATGAGCGACGTCGGATCCACGTCTCCACGCTCAAGCATCCTGAGCGCTGGTGCGAATGGCCCGCAACGGGACCCTACGATCGTGATTTCGTCGACCACAAACGGGGCCAGATCGAGAGCGACCTCTCCTCGGTAGGTTGACTTGAGCACCAGCGTGCCCCGCGGCCGTATCGCTGCGCGAGCGAGGTCAAGGCCGGATGGCGACCCGGTGGCCTCGACAACGATGTCGTAGCGTCGCGCCTCGACGTCGTCTTGCGCGATTGTGTCGATGCGTCGTCTCTTGAGCAGCTCGCGTTGGTGCTCGTGGCGCGCGACTACATGTAGGCGCGTCCCTGTGTTCGCGAGCACCTGAGCGACGAGCTGGCCCAAGCGTCCCGCGCCGATAAGCAATACCCGATCGCTCGGGTGCACGTGTACCTGCTCGAGGATCTCAATCGCCGCAGCCAGCGGCTCGGTAAACACCGCTGCCTCGTCGGTCACTGAGCTCGGCACAGTGCGGAGATTGGCGAGCGGCAGCGTCACGTACTCGGCGTGGGCACCATTGCGGCCCACAATGCCGAGCACCGTGCGCGACTCGCAGTGGGTGGAGCGCCCGTTTCGGCAGGCCTCGCAGGCGCCGCACACGGCGTTGATCTCGCCGACGACGCGGCGACCAATCCACTCCGGGTCAGGTGACTCCACAACCTCGCCGACGAACTCGTGGCCGATAACCCCGGTGAACGGGTAGTAGCCTCGGGCGAGCTCGACGTCGGTGGCACAGATGCCAGACAGCGTGACGCGGATGAGTGCCTCGTCGGCCCCGCTTGGCACGGGCACGTCTCTTACGGAAAGAGCTTGATCTTCGAGCCAAAGCGCCTGCACCTTGTCAGCCGTCCTTTCGTACGCGTGAGCTTTGTGAACGTCTCAGCAAATAGTACCCCGCACGCCCTGGTTCGGTTCAGCGCCTCATCGCGGTTCCGTTCACCGTTTCCTTGGTGCCGTTCACGTCGCTTCGCCCACCGCTGGCGTGGAAGGCTCGGTTTCGACGCTGGCGCTCGGCATAGAGTTCAGCTGTCGGCGTGCCGTACCGGCTTAGCGGCAAGACGGCACACAGTGGAAAATCCCAAGGAGGGATGCACATGTCAGACGCAGCGGCGGTAAAGAAGCCCGCAGTTGAGGTCTCCGAGAAGGGGATCGCCAAGATCATCATGGCCTCATCGGTAGGCACGATGGTCGAGTGGTACGACTTCTACATCTTTGGAAGTTTGGCGACCGTCATCGCCAGCAAGTTCTACCACACGGGGACTCCGACCGGGGACATCATCGCGTGGCTCGCGACGTTCGCTGTCGGCTTCATCGTGCGGCCCTTTGGCGCCATCGTGTTCGGTCGCATGGGCGACCTTATCGGTCGCAAGTACACCTTCATGATCACGATGACCCTGATGGGTATCTGTACGTTTGCCGTCGGATTGCTTCCAACGTTCGACTGGTGGCAAGCAGTGATCGGGTTCGGCGAAATGGCCGGCATCATCCTCATCACCTTGCGCATCTTGCAGGGCCTCGCACTAGGCGGAGAGTACGGCGGCGCGGCAACGTACGTCGCCGAGCACTCTCCGGAGCGCAAGCGCGGCTTCTGGACGAGCTGGATTCAGATCACGGCGACCGCCGGTCTGTTCATGTCGCTCGGAGTCATCCTGGGGACGAACCTCATCCTCCAGGAGATGTACGGCAAGGTGGAGGGTGCAGTGCGGTTCAACGCCTATGGATGGCGCATCCCGTTCCTCCTGTCTATTCTGCTGATCGCGGTCTCTCTCTACATCCGCGTCTCGCTCAAGGAATCCCCACTCTTCGCGGGCCTCAAGAAGTCGGGCGGTTTGTCCAAGAACCCCCTCAAGGAGAGTTTCGGTAACCCGTACAACCTCAAGTTCGTGTTGCTTGCGATGTTCGGCGTCACGATGGGCCAGGGCGTCGTGTGGTACACGGGCCAGTTCTACGCTCTCTTCTACCTGCAGAAGGTCTTCCACGTGGCGCTGGTTCCCTCCAACGTCATCGTTGGCGGTGCGCTCCTGGTCGCTGTTCCGTTCTTCGTGATCTTCGGGGCGCTGTCCGACAAGATCGGCCGCAAGCCGATCATGTTCACCGGCATGGGTCTCGCCATTCTGACGTGGTATCCGCTCTACGGGCTTATGGCCGCGTTCGCGCCTGCTAAGTACGACGTCGCTGCGATTGCAGCTAAGGCCGCCACATCAACCTCACCTGCGGTGGTCGCTGTGGCCGCAAAGGTCGGCGTACCGGTGGTGTTTCAGCAGTTCCTGTTCCCGTATCAGGGCTACAACCCCTGGGTCCTGGGCATCTGCGTGTTCGTCCAGGTCCTCTACGTGACTATGGTGTACGGTCCCGTCGCGGCATTCTTGGTCGAGCTCTTCCCGACCAAGATTCGCTACACCTCGATGTCGCTGCCATACCACATTGGAAACGGCGTATTCGGTGGTCTCGTACCCATCATCGGCCTCGCGCTGCTGACCAGCACTGGCAATAACTACGCCGGTCTGTGGTGGCCGATGGGTGTTGCGATCGTCTGCTTCGTCATCGGTATGATCTGGGTCCCGGAGACCTTCCATATCGATATTCATTCCGGAGAGTCTGCCGCCTATACGGCAGAACATGGCGCCGGCTCTGCGTTGACTCAGGCTGAGCCAGACGAGCTCTAGAGCTTGAGATAGTGCGGGCTGCTCAGTCGCCCTGCATCGCTAGAGAGTGGAATGGCCCGCCTCGGTCGAGAGGCGGGCCATTCCTTTGCTACGGGCACCCGTGTTTCGGAACAAGTGGGGTGCCGCGTGGTCGGTCGTGACTACTTGGTGTCACGCGTTCCAAACATCCCCGCAATTGCCCCGGCGACTTTCGAGGGCCACGATTCCGGCGGTGCAGGGGCGTCGGGGTCATCGGCAACACCGTCGGCGACGTAGCGGATCTTGTCGAGGTCGAGCTCGCGGTCGTCGAGGAGCGAGGGATCAACAACATAGGCGATGCCCACGGGGAGTCTGGTGACGCCCGCTCGGACGCTGGTCTCCTGCCACTGCGTCGCGAGCACGAGATACTTTATCTCGAAGGCCCCGGGTTCGGAGCCGCTGATCCACTGGAAGGGCTTCTGGAGGGCGCCGAGCCAGTAGTCCGGACGATCGGGCCCGGGAATCTGCCGCAGCAGCGTGACCCTGAGCGGAATCTGGTCGGACTTGTCACCGGTCTTGAATGCCACGCTTCGGAGATTGAGTTCCATGCTGTCTCCCAACGGCTAGTGGACGTACCGCGACCCTGAGGGGGCCTCGCACGCGCAACGACTACTTCCTCTTCCACGGAACCGGCCGTACTGGCGCGGCAGTGTGCGTGTCACCCGAGGGGCTCGCGAGCCTTCGCTCGAGCTGGGTGAACGCAGCGATCACCTCAGGTGACTCAAAAGCTCGATTTCGCTTGCCAATAGATACCTGCTTTAGAACCTTGGCTTTCACCAGCTCCTGAACAGCAGCGTTCGCTGCGGTGAAACTCCTGTCTAGGATCCTGGCCGCCTGGTTCACGGTGAGAATCGCTGTCCGTGGCAGTGCCTCGATGAGCAAGTCGACGGATGAGCCTCGACGGACCGGTGCCAATCGCTCTCGCCAATCCGCCTGGATGGCGCCGACGCGGTCCTCGAACAACATCGCATCGTCCACGGAACGAGTGCACGCCTGGGCGAAGAACGAGACCCACCGGTCGACACCTGCGACCGCCTCAGGACTGTCCGGCGGCGCCTCGGAGTGGAAATCGTCGAGTACCCGAATGTAGTCGTCCTTCATGGTCGCGAGCACCAAGGAGACTGGGGGACACCACGACGGTGCGAGACCACGACGCCGAAGCAGCACGTGGATGATGGCCCGGCCCGTTCGTCCATTGCCGTCGACAAACGGGTGGATCGTCTCGAACTGCGCATGGGCGATCGCCGCTTGGGCCACCGCTGGCAGGGATGTGTCGTTGCAGAACGCCGCGAGGTCTTCGAGCAGTGCCGGCACTTCATCCGGCGGCGGGGGGACGAAGGCGGCATCGCACGGGTTGTACGAACTGCCTCCGATCCAACTCTGGCCGACACGCATCTTCCCGGCGTGCTCCCGCAGGTCCGAGGCCTGCAGGACCCTCTCGTGGATCCGGAGGAGCGTCTCGATCGTGACGGTCTGCTCGCAGTCGGCCAGCTCCATCGCGAGGTCCATCGCGTCGATGTTCGCCAGAACCTCTCCGGCGAGGTCGTCTGGCACGCCGCTCGGGTCAAGGTCGCGTGCGGCCTCGGCGCGGAGGAGCTTGTGCGCCGCTATCACCACGCCCTCGATCCTAGAGGATGCCTGTGCTTCGGCTCGGAGCAGGAGTCGTGCGAGCCCGTCGGTCCTGTCCAAGACCACGGCGTTTGAGTGGAGGCTCCGAATGGCGGTCTCGGCCTCCGCGATGTGGGCGGCGCATTCACCGGTGAAGCTGAACTGTCGTCCCATAAGGGGGTCTGGAACGTAGGCTGAATACTCGCGAGTTCGTGTCCGGATCTTGCCGGTGATGCCTTCTTCGTTGGTGACCCATTGCCTCGGTACGATTCGCGGCATGAGCGTCCTCCTCAGAGTCGAGCTTTGCTGCCGACAATGCTATTGAAGTTTATATCCATAACCTGAGATAAGGATAGGGGCTGCCAAAGGTTCGTCGGCCAGCGGTCGTCTCGGCTCCGCGAACGGCAGTCGAGCGGCACCGGGGGCGATTCTGCCCCCCAAAGTGCTACCTGATGGCGAACAGCAGCGACGCGACCGCCACGACCGCCCAGAAGAGCACCCGCGCGTTTGGGTAGCGCTGGGCATTGCGATTCCGGATTTTCGAGCTCGAGATCCAGATGATTGCGAGCATTCCCGAGGCGAGCAGGGACACATCTGAGAGTGGCAAGCGAGTTGAGGTCATTCGACTGACAATCACAATGAGTCCGTACCCCAGCGCGGACCAGAGGTCGTCAAGGGAGAGGAACCGCGATATCCAACTTGGCATTCCCAAACCCCGGATTCTGTGAGCTAACACGCCAGATACTGAGAGCATGAATCTTCCCCATGCTGGGGGAGAGGCGCGGAGTTGTCCACCTCGCCCGCCGGAGCCGCAGATGCCCACGGGGCACCGGCGCACCGGCGGGGGTATTTCTCGGCGGGCGCGTCCTACACGGCCTCATCAAGCGCCGCTGTGAACTGGCTGTTGTAGAGGTCGGCGTAGAAGCCAGCGGCCGCCAAGAGCTCGGAATGTGTGCCCTGCTCGATGATATGACCCTGGTTCATCACCAGGATAGTATCGGCGCCTCGGATGGTTGAGAGACGGTGGGCGATCACGAAGCTGGTGCGCCCCTTCATGAGCTCGGACATGGCCTTCTGGATCATGACCTCGGTGCGGGTGTCCACCGAACTCGTTGCCTCGTCCAAGATTAAGACCTGCGGATCGGCGAGGAAGGCCCGCGCGATCGTCAGGAGCTGCTTTTCACCCTGAGAGACGTTGGAAGCGTCGTCGTTCAGGACGGTGTCATAGCCATCCGCTAGAGTGCGCACAAAGTGATCGACGTTGGCAGCGCGAGCGGCAGCGAGAATCTCCTCTTCGGTCGCGTCCTCGCGGCCGTATGCGATGTTCTCGCGGATAGTCCCGCCAAAGAGCCAGGCGTCTTGCAGCACCATCCCAAAGGTGCGGCGCAGGTTGTCGCGCGTCACATCGCGGATGTCGATGCCATCCACGCTGATGCTGCCCGAGTCGATCTCATAGAAGCGCAGAAGCAGGTTGACCAACGTGGTCTTGCCCGCGCCTGTCGGGCCCACGATCGCAACGGTCTGCCCCGGGGCAACGTCGAGGTTCAAGTCGTCGATGAGCGGCGTCTCGGCGTCGTAGCGGAATGACACGTCGCGCAGGCTGATGCTGCCAGTCACGTCGGCCAAGCGCTCGGGTGCGATTGCGTCGGGCGTCTCTTCGGCCTCATCGAGCAGCTCAAAGACGCGCTCCGCCGACGCAACCGCCGACTGCATGACATTGGCGATGCTCGCGGTCTGCGCGATAGGCCAGGTGAACTGACGCGAGTACTGGATGAAAGCCTGAACGTCGCCCAGCGACATCGTCCCGGATGCGACCTTCACGCCGCCGATGACGGCAATGGCGACGTAGTTGAGGTTT
>JBAXEO010000017.1:0-22851 GCA_037140395.1 Coriobacteriia bacterium | reverse complement strand
CCACTTTCCAAAGGTCGACCTGGGCACCAGGCAGGATCGAGCCGGCTCCGGTGACAGAGCCGGAGATGCCAGTCTCGCTCTCGAACTCCGCGGAGATCGTCTGGTCGACCGTCACGTTCGTGAATTCATGACTCGTGACCGCGCCGATCGACGAACCGTTGACCTTCACGTCCTTGACATGGTACCCGGTGCTCGGCGTGATGGTGATCGTCTGATTGCCGCCGTAGTTCACCCTCGGGCTTGACGGGCTCATCGAACCGTTGGCCCCCGGCGAAGTCGTGATCGTGTAGCTGTTGACCTCAAAGAATGCCGTGGCGGACAGGTCGGCCCTCACGTTTAGCTCGCGACGCTCGGCGGTCAAGACCCCGTCGTCCCATCTCAAGAAGTGGGATCCCGTATTAGGGACGGCAGTCACCGAAGTCCCGTTGGATCCGAGGTCGACGATTTGAAGGGTGTCGACCTCGGGTGAGATTGCTCCCCCAGGACCAGCGCTGTAGCTAAGGCGGTAGGGCTCCTCTCCGTATACCGAAACGATGAATTCACCCAGCGACGTCACATTGCCCGTGACGGTCAGGTGCGCGACATCCACCGAAGTCGTGACATCAACCCAGCTGCCGCCAACGTAGTGAAGCAGCTTGACCTCACTAGCCTTGTCGGGGTCCTCGTCTTCGTAGTCCGGCCAAGGGACCGTAACGGTGACGTTGCCCGAGCGGACCGCGTCGCTTTCCGAGATCTGGTAGGAGGCGATGGCAGGGTAGGCAACGGGGGTCTGCGTGGTTGGTTGATGTGCAACGACAGATGCGTAGCCTGCGCTGGTTACCGATGCGAAGCGCAGAGCAGATCCAGCGAGCAAGGACGTCGCGTCTGAAGGAGCGCCTATCGGCACGTTGTAGTCACTACGCGCGGTTATGTAGAAGTCGGCATGTACTCCGCCGTCGGCGACTGCGTGGACGTCGTAGGCGCCGGCGGCATGCGGAGCGGTGTACTCGATGGTGATCTGGCCGTTAGAGTCGGTGACCATGGTGCTCGAATTTACGGAGCCATCGGTGGCGCTTACGGCGATGGTCGCGCCCTCCACCGGTCTCCCCAGTGAATCGCGGTACGTAGCGACGAGGGTCTGCGCAGTCGCCGTGTGCATGTTGAGGTAGTAGGCCGACTGCGTGACCGTCGCCGGTCCCATACTGTAGGTGTTAGTGGCCGGAGTAATGCCCCCTGCCACGAGTGCGTTGTTGAAGTACAAGTTCTGAACGTCCTGTGTCTGCGACAAGCCGCCGGTCCCGCCGGTGAAGCCGACGTAGACGTCTTGAGGGAGATAGGCCGTAAGGTCCTTTGAGTACGAAAGGGTCGCCGCTGCTGGCCGGGTCGTCGTCTTAGACATGCGCACCTCAAGCACATGCGTCGCGCCGTTGTAGTCGACCCAGACGTTCCACGGCTTGCCATCGGCTTGACTGTTGAGGCTGGCGTTGGCGGGAGGCGACGCCGTCGCGTCCGACTGTGCATTGCCGTTCAGGTCGACGCCGATGTGGTTGTTGTTGGGATCGTTGACTGTGACGCCGGTGTCAGTCGTGTTCTTGAACGTGTCGAACTCGATACCCAGCGAATACGGCTGGGAGTTCGGGTTGCCGAAGAATCCCAGCCCGCCTCCGACGCGTATGGGATAGCTCGACCGACTCTGTAGGACGAAGGCCATTCCGTCGGCGCCCTGCGAGGCAACCTGGTCGTGGATGAAGATCGTGAAGTACGCGCTAAAGGAGCGGTCGGCGCCCAATTGGGACGTCTGCTTGAAGAATGCGGTACCCGCTGTGTAGGTGGTCAGGTTCGAGATCCTGATCACGGAGGGCGTGGTTGGCACATACGCCGAGAAGGATCCGCCGGTGCTCTTGAGACCGCCGAAGGTGAAACCGCTCGTGTTGGTGGATGTGAACGATGGGTAGGCGAGAGTCAGCGGCACCGCGTGCGCCGGCGGCGCGAACAGCGCGGTCAACGCGAGGAGAACACCAACGATCAATCCCAGGACATTCCAGTGAACAGTGGTCCGGCGGGCAATCAGGCCGCACAATGAGCGAGTCATCTCCTGCCGCATCCTTTCCTCCCATGATTACTCAGGCCTCCCCGGACCCGAGTTGGTGATCCTCCTTAGTACCTCTTATCCCAAGCCGCGGTCGCATAAACGTCGCCTTAATCAAGCCGAGACCGTCCCCCCGAGCCGGAGGGACGGTCTCCTATCCCTTTCACGCAATCTGCAGACTCGTCCGTCGCGTCGCTTACTTGTGTACGAGCGCCGCGTTGGCCGTAGCACCGGGCAGGGCGAGCGGCACAAGCGTGGCGCCCGCGATCGGGACCCGGAGAAACTAGGTGCTCTTGCCTCCGAGATACCCAGCGTAGTCCCTCTGAAGGTAGTCGGACAGCGCCTCTCTCCAGGGTCTCATCACGTCGAGCCCTCGCAGCGCCAGCTTTCGGTTCAGAAGGCGCTCGCAGTCCGGGCGAGGCGCGAAGTAAGTTCGCTCGAAGTAGTTTGAACCGACCGGCAGTACCTTCACGGCGTCACTCAAACCAAGTTCATCGACGAGCGCTTGCGCGACCTCAAGGCGACTGGTCATCCCTTGGCACACCATATTGTAGAGACCCCAGTACTCGCTCTCGAGCAGGACGCGTACATTGCGAGCAAAATCCCGTGTGTAAGTCGGAGTCCCCAACTTGTCGTCGACGACGTGCAGTTCGGTCTTGCCTTCACGCAGCTGCTGGATGATCTTCTGCACAAACTTCTTGTCCTTGGCGGGACCGCCGCCCATCATCCATCCGGCGCGACAGATGAGGTGGCGGCGCACGTTATGCCTAACGAACTCCTCCCCAACCCACTTGGCGCGAGCGTACGCCCCCAGTGGGTTGGGAGTGTCCCAATCATCGTAGGACTCTTGCGCACCATCGAAGATCCCCGCCGTGCTTACGTACAACAAGGGAATGTCAAGCTCATTTGCAATGAAGACCGCGTTCTCGACCGCCATAGCGTTAGTAGCGTAGGTATCCTGAACATGCGTCTCGCAGAACTCGAGGTCGGTATATGCGCCTAGGTGAAAGAGAGCATCGGGCGCGAACTCCTTGACATCGGACGTGTAGCGAGCCAGGTCACGAAAGTCGAGGAGTGAGAGCCATTCCTCGTTGAGGTCGATATCGGTGCACTTGAGCTCCGCCGAGGTGCTGAACTCCTCGTAAAAGGCCTTGCCGAGCATCCCGCCGCAACCTGCGATGTAGATGCGATCCATTCTCCACTCCTTCTCATGACGCGTAGCGTTCGCACGCGAACTCACGCTGCGCGATTCGACCTGAACGACGAATCCCCACACGAAACGCTGACTGCCGACGCACGAGCAGCAGGGAAAGGCACGATGTTGATGACGTCCCTCCCAACACCGTACAAATCCTGCCAGCAACTAACTGTATCAGGTCATGCGCCGCGCGCGCGCTACCCTCGCCGGCACGCCGTACGCCACGGAGAACTCGGGAAGCGATCGCGTCACTACCGCCCCCGCACCCACGACACACCCGTCCTCGATTGTCGTGCCGTCGAGGACGGTAACCCCAGAACCCAGCCAGCAATCGCGGCCTACAGAGATGCCGCTTCGGCTGACGCCTTGGGATCGCACAGTCTCGTCCGCTCGCTCGAAGATGTGCTCCTCTGCGATCAGGCGGCATCCCGGACCGATGATAGTGTCACTTCCGATGTCGACACCGCCTTTGGCGCCGATATAGCAACCCTCGCTGATACCAACGCGCTCCCCCACCATGAGACCGACACCGACGGAGCGCAGCACGCTGGTCACCTCCACGTGCACACCCCTTCTGAGTGTCGATCCCCTACCCAGAGTCACTCCCGAGGAACCCAGACAATCCAGACGACAGTAGTCACCGATCGACACCCCTGGGGCAAGATTCAGATGTCGCGCATTCGTCACGACCACGCCCCTCCCCACGAACACCGGGACGGCCGCTCGGCCAGCTCTCAGCGCCAGCCCAAGGCCCCGAAACCCCATGACCATTCTCCTGAGCACAATCGACAGGAAGTCAAACGGGCGAATCGCCGGATCCAGATCAAAGGCCTCATCGCGCTTGATTCTTCGAACCACTGACACCAGCCAGGACCTGCGACCAGACGCCATTGCGCCTCAATCCTCCAATGCAGGTAGAACACCACGTTCGAACTCGGGCTCAGCGCTCTACCCGCTGCGCTATTCGATGACCCTCCTAGTTTACACGCCGCATGCACGCAACTCGATGGCCTCGGCATACGCCTCGACAAGCTTGCGCACGAAGTCGGCTTTGTCGTATTCGTCTACCACGTAGGCGCGCGCCGCCCTCCCCATCGATTCGGACAGCACTCGATCCTCCCAAGCCCTTTGGATGGCAGCTGCCAGAAGCTCGTAGTCGTCCGCCGGGTACTCGAACCCGCGCTGCCCACCACCGAGCATCTCTGGAATACCGCCCCTGCTTGATCCAACCACGGGCTTGCCAGCCGCAAATGCCTGCAGAATCACGTACGGAAAGTTCTCGTACCAGACCGACGGTACGACAACCACGCGTGCACGCAGGAGAACCCTGTCCAGTTCGCTGCCCCATAGCGGACCTAGGAACTCGACGTTCCGAAGAGCCGCATGCTCGGCATGCGCGCGCAATAGGGGCCCGAGCGGTCCGTCGCCCACGATTCTCACGGGAACCTCAGGTAGTATCGCTGCGGCCTCAAGCAGTTGCTCCACGCCCTTCTCCTCAGAGAGACGCCCGAAGTACAGGACATAGTCGCCGCTCCCGAACTCATGCGCCGCAGATGGGGAGAACGGGTTTCGCAAGAGCCGCCATTCGAAGCTCTTCTCTCCCCAGAACTCCGATGTCTTCTCAGCCATGAAGCTGCTTGCGAAGAGGAACAAGTCGATTCGATCGCGCACACGTCCCGTGAAGCCGTCAGCATAGGCCTCCGCCGTCTGTGCGGCGCTGAACACGAGAGAATCATGGCAGCATCGGTTGAGCACCGCGTTGTAGTACTTGCCGCCCTTGCACTCCTCGCAGGGATGCCCGTGGTGGTACATCTTGTAGTTCGGGCAGATGTGCTTGTAGTCATTGCAGGACATGACGACCGGTACTTGTGCCTCGATGCAGGCGTCGATCACCGAAGTCGACAAGTACGAGCCGATTCCGAACATGTGCGCCACATCAGGCTGGAAGTCATCTATGAGCCGACTCATAGAGCGTTTTGCCGAAAGAGAGTACATCGCCGACATCAGGGCGCGGACTTTTCCATAATAGCTTCCACCTATGTGATCGTGTGAGCTTACGAAGTACTCGCTGAACTCGGATTCACGGTTGTCGGGATGCTTGGTCGAGAAGAACGCGACCTCGTGACCGGCCTCTTCGAGAAGCCGAGCGGTCTCGAAGAAGAAGACCTCAGCTCCACCCATGACCCGGAAGAACTTGTGCGCGACCAGAACCCGCATCTCGCCCTACCTGCCCTTCCGTGGAAGCTGTGTTCAGCCTTGGACGCGAACGCCTTGCAGCCAGCGCCAGTGCGCTGCAATGCCATCTTCAAGAGACGTGGAAGGTCCCCAGCCGAGAAGCTCCGTCGCCAGCTCCACAGCGAGAACCATGTGCGGGACGTCAAAGCTCCTTCCCGGAAGGAACTCAACACGCGCTATCGCGCCTGTTACATCTTCGAGTCGCGCAACGACCTCAAGCAGGCTCCTGCCAACACCTGAACCGATGTTGACGACACCCGCGGCCCGGGTCTCGACTCCGAGGACGACAGCCGAAGCCAGGTCCTGAACGTAGAGGTAGTCGCGCACGACACTCCCATCGCCCCAAATCTCGATCGGTTCGTTGCGAAGCATCTTTGCCAGACTTGTGCCGATGAATCCCTGGACTCCGTCATGCCCTTGTCGAGGCCCGTACGGATTTGATGGTCGCAGCACCAGGGACCGAAGGTCGTTGAGATTCCTGTACATGCCCAAGTACTTCTCGGATGCCACCTTGACAACACCGTATGAGCAGATCGGCTCAAGGGGCGTGGACTCGCGAACAGCGCTCTCGCCGGCCGGTCCGTAGACCGTCCCTCCGGACGAGAAGAACACGATGTGCTGAACGCCAGCCTCGTTCATGATATCCAAGCTCGCCACAAGAGGTATCAGGTTCGACTCGATGTCCCAAGGGATACTGGAGTTGGAGGTCGATGGCACGGTGGTGCTCGCGAGGTAGACGACGGAGTCGACCCCGGCAACCGCCTCTGCCATCACGGAAGGGTCGGCGGACGATCCAGCGCGATAGTCCACCCCTGGCAGTGGGAGCCGATACCTCTCGGGCAGTGAGTCGAGAACCCGCACCGAATGACCGCGCGCCAGAAGCAAGTCCTGGACGTGGGATCCGATGAACCCATTGCCGCCAACAAGAAGAACCTTCAACCGCCAGCACCTGCTCACTTGTCCGATTCATGCAATCCCGCCCGCATCCGCGGACGGCCCGATGCCCGTACCCGCGCGCGATGCGAGCGTGGCCAAGAATGCCAGCTCGCACGCTCTTGCGAGACAGGACAAACACCCTTCGACAAGATACATCGACAATACCAGACCCGGCGCAGCGGCCTGCCCAGACACATGCCTGCCCTTGCCATCGGGCATCACGCCGTCGAGACCCTGTAGGCGTAACACGTGAGGACCTCGGCTCATCGTCTGCTCTAGCGGGAATCGGACGCAGAGCCCGACTGCTGACGATAGGTCGACGCGTGCCGACGTCTGGCGATGATCCAGCCATAGAGCCGCGGGCTGACGAATAGCAGGGGCATAGCCGCGAAGTACGCCCACGGATTGAGGTATGCACGATATGCCTTGAGGTATCGCCTGCGAACGCCGGTGAGGTGTCTGCCCGTAAGGATCTCTTGGTCGAGATCGCATCTCACCACGCGGGCCCTCGCGAACCGCAAAGCATGTCGGATGTCCCGGTCACCACGGTCGTCGCCGTCTCGCAACTGGGCGGCCAACGACTCCATGATCTCGAGCTCCGCAACGGCCTCGGCCTGGATGCTGAAGGACTTGCCGGCGCCGACATGACGGTAGAACCAGCGCGGCGCAGAGTCGAACAGAAAGGCGGCACCGAGCGCGGCCCCCCTGACCCAGAAGTCCAAGTCCTCTCCGTGGCGCAGGGCGACGTCGTAGCCTCCGACGAGTTCTAGGTATCGGCGACTGAAGACGCCGTTGTATGGCATCCGCAGCCCCCGAAGCAAGGAACTCAAGTCGACCACAATCTGACCGTCAGAAGGGACCTTTGGGAACACAGTCCTTCCGAGATCCTCTCCCAGGAACACCGCATTCGATGCGTAGGCTGCAAAGCCCGGCCTGTCACTGGCCATGGCCAGCAGATCCGAAACGTAGGCCTCCATCAACACGTCGTCAGAGTCAACTCGGAACAGCATGGGACCGGTCGCTGCGCGCAGCCCGGCATTCGCAGCTGACGCGCATCCCCGATTGGCCTGGCTGATCACGCAGACTCGAGGGTCCCTCTCGGCAACTGCATCCGCGATTGCGCGAGTGTCATCGGTTGAGCCGTCGTCGACGACAATCACCTCTAGAAGCTCGTGACTCTGATCGCAGATCGACGCCAGGCACTCCTCGAGCGTTGCGCCGGCGTTGTAAGCGGTGACAATGACCGACACCAGCTGCGGTGCGGATACCATCTCCGCGCCCCCCCGCGGCGGGGACACGTCCGACCGCACTTCTGGCCTCAATCGCCCAACACCCCCTAGTCGACACCGGTGCTAACTATATCCGATTGGGCTGAGCGCCGTGCCGGTCTGACCCGCAACCGTACCGACGTCCTGCCCGCCCGACACCCCGGTCACGACCCCGCGGTCGCATCCGCAGACCAGGCATCGTTTGCGGTAGGATTGGACGCGCTGGTTGGACCGCGCCGCACGATGCTGGAGGCCAAGGACGTGCGTGAGAAGATCGTCTTGATGGCGATGGACTTGAACCCCAACTTGGCCACTGAGTGTGGGCAGGCGGACAAGTGGCTCAGGGTCCTTTCCGAAAGGTTCAGCGTCGAGGCCTTCGTCGACAGAAAGCACGAGCAAGACCTCTCGGCCAGGGTCTACGAAAACGTCCAGTTCCGTTTTGTGGACCTCGACGGCCCCATCGTCTCTCAACTCAAGAACCTCGGTCTCTACAACTTGGTCAACGCATCGTTCGCCCGACGGGCTATGCGCGTACTTGCGTCTGAGGTCCCGGGCACGCGATATCTGCTCATACACTGCATCACGCCTATGGGGATTCACTCGCACAACCACTTCTACAAGCTTGGGATTCCTGTGGTAGTCGGGCCCTTGGGCGGCGGTCTCGATGATCCGCCCGGTTTCGAGACCCTCTTCAAGTCGATCGGCGTCCGAAACCGACTCAGAAACCTCTACTACTCGCTGCTACCTCTGAACCCCGCTTGGCGCCGGTACTTCGAGAACGCCAGACTCGTGATCGTTGGTACGGAACTCGTCCTGAAGAAGCTGCCGCCCTTGGCCGCCGAGAAGACCATGGTGGTCTTTGAGCCGGCCATCGACACAGAGTTCTTCCGTCCCCTTCCGCGAAGTGACCGGAAGCGTCTGCGAATCGTCTATGTCGGCAGGCTCGAGCTCGTCAAGGGCTGCACGCTCTTGCTAGAGGCGTTTCAGAGTCTCTCCCGCGATGGCTTCGCAGATCACGATGTTGAGCTCATGTTCTGCGGGACAGGATCGCAGGAGGCCGCTTTGCGCACCGCCGTCACCACAGCGGGACTGACCGAATCGGTGACAGTAGCGGGACATCTGAGCCACGACGAGATCCCCAAGATGCTGAGCGACTCTGACATCTTCTGCCTTCCCACGCTCAGGGAGCCGAGCGGCGGCTCAATACTCGAAGCCATGGCATGCGGACTCCCAGTCGTGACAACCGACTACGGCGGGCCCTCCTACAGTGTCACGGAAGACTGCGGGATCAAGATCCGGCCACAGACGCCTCAGCAGTACGTGCGCGATCTGGAAGCGGCCCTCTCAAAGCTGATCCTAGACCAGGGGCTTCGCACCCGAATGGGAATCGAAGGCAGAAGGCGCGCAATCGATCAGTTCTCGGACATTGCCCTGCACCGCAAGATTCAGGAGATCTACGAGACGCTCATACCAGACTCTCCAGAGGCGAGGTAGACGCTCCGCATGGGTTTCACGAGCCGATTCGGTCATTCGAGAAGCAGTCTCAAGCGCCAACCGGATGGCCAAGTGGCCGGCCTGGTCTCAGTGGTCATCCCTTGCTTCAATGCGGCGCGGTATGTAGGTCGGGCCATCGAGAGCGCGCTCGAACAGACCTATGATCGGATCGAGGTCATCGTCATCGACGATGGATCGACCGATGGGAGCCTTGAGATCATTCGTTCGTACGACTCACGCATTGTTTCTCAAACCAAGACCAACGGCGGTGCTTGCGCAGCCCGAAACGACGGCGTCGCTCTGGCACATGGGGAGTTCATACAGTTCCTCGACGCAGACGACTTTCTGATGCTCGACTCTGTGTCGAACAGGATCGCCGCGTTCACTGAGGATGTCGGACTCGTGTTTGGCGACAGAGTCCACGTCGACGAGGCCGACCACGTGCTTTCAGACTATGAATCCTTTCACCCGCAACGGGAATGGGAGTCGACGGGCTGGATTCGCTATGCCTTGGTAACCAACATCCACACAATGGAGCCTCTGCATCGTGCGGGCTACGTTCGCCAGGTCGGCGGCTTCGATGAGTCATTCCCGCAATCCCAGGAACCGGACTTCCACCTGCGGCTTCTGATTGCCGGCTGCAGGTTCAAGTACGCACCAGGAACCGTCGGTGCCTTTCGGCAGCACGCATCAACAGGGCGCATCAGTGCAACACCGTGGTGGAGCACAGACCCGGAACGGTTCATAGACATCACGCGGTACTGGCTTTCACTTGTGAGCGCAACGAACGACGTGGGGATGGAATCCGAGTACCGACACGCCGCAGCCATCATCCTGTGCTACCACGCCATTCAGGAAGCCAGCTACGGAAACGCGAAGCTCGCGCGACGGTACCATGATGAGGTGCTTAGATTCGACCCGGACTACCTTCCCGAAGGTCTCAGTGGACGTGCTACTTCGATGGTGGGGCTGTGGTCAGCAATTCGTATCGCAGGTTGGCTTCGTCGGCTCGGATTAGGCGCCTAGGCTGCCCTCACCTTCGCCTCTATGGCGGGCCGTCTGTCGCTCTGCGCAGCGGATCATCTGGTGCGGCCGCAGGGCCATCGTGCTCCTCCCTAAGTCGATACATGAGAATCGATAGCAGGCCCATCGTCACACCACCTGTCATCGTGAAGAGCGCGTTGTCTATCAGCTGGTGCAGCATGAATGCGACAATGCCAGCGCTCAACACCACCTCGGCCCAGCGTCCCCGGCGCAGCCCTTCCAAGCAGGTCGATGCAACCGCGTAGGTTCCGAGCGCCAGCCCCACTACTCCCGTCTCAACAAGCAGTTCAATCGGCGCAGAGTGAACGCCGAGCGGAACACCGCGAAGTCCCGGAAGGAACTCCAACTGGAAATAGCCCAGACCTGCTCCGGAGATGAGATGAACCGGATCTGCCAGGGTCTGCCCAAGGACCAAACTCCAGGTGAGCATTCGCGGCGCCAGATTCTGGGTGGTGCTCACGTAGGACTCGATGGCTGATTCAACGCTCAGTACGGCAAGCCCGGCAACCAGAATCCCGATCCAGAGTCTCAGCCGCCGGCCAAGTGAACCGCGGCTCGCGACGAACAGAATGATGCCGCAGCCGACAAGCGCGCCAAGTAGCCCTCCTCGCGAGAAGGTACATACCAGCCCTGAGACCACCAGCGCCAGGTAGAGACCCCTGACCGGCGACTTCCTCCGTAGCCACAAGCCAAGAGCAATCGGAACCGCCATGCAAAGCAGACCCGCCAGCTGATTGAAGTGAGTGAACGTACCGGTTGCAAGACGCACGTTGGGTGAGACACCGGGCGCTACAAGCGCGAAGTAGTTGCGGGAGGCATGGAATTCGACTGAACCCCAACGCAGGAACCCCGGCATATTGAAGACCGTCTGGAGAACGGCGATGCACGATTCGACACCAGCCCAGACCAAGAATCCGACCAGATATGCCTTGCGCGACAACGGGGCGCCGTACGTGACTACCAAGTACGAAGCCAGAGCCGTCAACGGCATCGCGACGATCAGGTAGAGAGGTTCCGGCTTCACGACCGCGGTCGCAACTACTGCGTTGCCCATGAGCCAGACCAGGAATACGAGGAGTGGGTCTATCCGCTTCTCCTTGCTGCGCAACATCGCCATGAACCCGGCGACCGTGAGCAGTACCACCGCGTAGAAGGTGACGTTGATCTCCTCAGGCCTTAGAGCCTCGATGACCCCTAGCACCGGAGACGCGAAGAACACCGCGATGAGAGCAGCCTCGACGTAGGCAGGAAGCATCGCGAGAGCGACGACCACGACCAGGACGCCCGAGACCCGAAGCGCCATTTCACCTTGGCCGATGCCGACGAGCACGCCGACGCAGACGAACAGAGCGCCCACGGCCAGCCCGATCGTCCTGCTTGGGACGAGGCTCACAGTGCCCCTTCAACGTCTAGCATCGACCGCTTCCTCTCAAACAACCATCTCGCAATGGCGTCTCTGGGGGTACCGTTGCGCGCCCCAAGATGGCTATCCCTCGATCTCCTCCGACAGAACCTCAATGAGAGACTCCCGATGCGACTCGCAACGAACCACGTTCAGCAGCGCGGGCACCCGGTCTCGAGGCATACGCCACCACGGCCAAATACCCCGAGCGACCAATGCCCGTTCGGGGCGCCTCAACCCAAGAAGCTCCGTCAGCAGGTTCAGCCTCCGACTCGCCGAGAAGTCACTCCATTCACTACGCAGCTTCTCGACGCTTCCGGCACGCGCGTTCAGGGCCAGCAGCCCTTGGCGAAACAACTCCATGTCCTCGTCGGCCAAGCGGCGAACGCGATTCTCAGATGGGACAAACCGGCATGGCAGCAGCCTCACCGCCACCAATCCGTCCGCGCTCACGTCAACTGACAGGGAATAGCTGTCGTTCCAACCGAGCGGCGTGTCATCGAGATAGGGAAAGAAGCAGTTGCCCGTGCCATAGACAATCACAGCGCGATCCAGAACCTCGACGGCGCCGACAACATGGCTGTGTTGGCAAACCACGAGATCCGCGCCTGCTTGCACGAACAAGTGACAGGTCTCTCGCAGACTCGGCCTAGGCAGAGGGTACTGCTCGGCTCCACCGTGCACGAGCAATACCACAATGTCCGCGTTCGCCTTCGCTGACACAACCGAGTCCATGCTGCTGGACTCCCTCATGGGGGCAACTCCAGGATCATCTTCTGTTGCGATACCGAACTCGTGCTCGGCAACCGCAAGCAGAGCAACTCGAACGCCGCCAACTCCCTTTATGACGGGCTCACGTGCCCGCGCGATCGAGGTCCCAGCTCCAAAGACCTGTATTCCTGCCACCTGGCACGCGCCGAGCGTGTCACGCAGTCCTTCTGCCCCTGCATCCATGGCGTGGTTGTTGGCCATCCCGACAGCGTCAACCCCGGCCTGCCGCAGCGCGAGAGCCCAGTCCGTGCTCGCGGTGAGACGGACACCCTCCTTGGGCGGCGCGCACTCTGAGGACGTGAGGGGGCATTCGAGGTTCACGACTGTCGCGCCAGCATCCTGCATTGCACCCGCGAGGTCGCCGAACACTCCAGGCCCCATGCGGGTCGAGAAGCGCGGACAAACATCTCCGCCGACAAAGACCGTCCCGCTCGGACCCTCCGTGTGGACGCCGGTCATGCGAACCTCAAGACCCGCCCACTCGTGGGCAAACCCCCCGAAGTCACTTGTTGAGCGCTGTTTGTGAATGGACTCTGGCATGAATCACCCTCGAAACTCGTAACCAGGACAAGACGCAGAGAGCTTCCCGCAAATAGGCAGCGAATCGGCGGTCCCCAAGACCCCGCCCGCCACTTGACTCTAGCACCCACGAACTGGGCTTGCGAACCTTCGCTCCAGGCTCTCTCGACGCCTCTAGGCCCTGCCTTCGCCCTGCTCATGACTGGCATTGCTGAGCCATGAAAGCACCTGCAAGTAGGCGAACCGCCAACCGGGTCGAAATCCATCGTCACTCATGATGCACTCGCCGATACGTTCCAGTTCCGGCCACTCGCCCAGTCCCCCCGACCCCTCCAGGGCAGCGTGCACGGCGGCCCCGAATTCCGCCGAGGCGATCACCTCATCCCATTCTGGCCACGGGCCCTGACCTGTCTCATCTCCGTGTCCCGGAAGGTGCAACAGCTTGACTATTCTTCGACTCAGCCTGCGAAGCAGCGAGAGCGGCGCGTTCAGCCACAGACCGAAGTACGGCATGGTTCCGTTTGCATGGGGGATATACCATGTCGGTTGAAGGGCGCGCTTCATTGCCTTGTGGGCCAAACGTCGATTGATCTTCCAGCTCGCCGGTGTCCTTGCCGCCAGCTTGAATGCTCTAGCATCGAGGTACGGCTCGTAGGCGAAAGCCAGCCTGCGCGCGACCGGCACCTGCGCATAGCCCTGGGTCATGTCTGCGGGCAGGAATGCCGTGTACTCAGCCCAAGACGATGGGCGCAAAGCCATCATTCGTTGCCGACGGCCCTCGCGTCTGCGTTCCACGGACGCCAGCACGTCGCTCTGTCCAAACACATGAACATCATTCTCAAAACCGAACCAAACCCGCGTCGGCTGATCGATCTCGATCCGCGTGGCCACACCCCACTGATCGACCGTTTGCACAAACAGGGCCTTGAAGAGCGCGTCGGCCCAGAGGCCCCCAATGCACCTCACTCCGGGCACCAAGCAGTCAGAGAGGCCGCCCAAGTGTGCATGCAATATGGTGTTCTCGGACTCGGTCAGCCGAACAGATGCCGACGCCTGCTCCGCATAGTGGGCTGGAGTTCTGGGCACATGCTTCCACTCGATCCCCATCGCCTCGGCCACCCGACGAGCGGTCTGCGCCTCGTGGTTGTACGTGTCCGAGAAGGTCCGACCGTGAACCACGATCCCGTCAGGAATCAGTGCCGATATCACGCGTGAGTCTTCGCCACCGCTCATGAGAAGATTGATCTCCTCTTGGCCGGCACAGATGCGCTCGACGTTTGATTGCACGACGTCTCTGAGCTCTTGAGCGGTACAGCCGAACGACAACCGGTCAGCGACCTCCTGCCACGACCAGTAGCGAAGGGTGCGCGGCTTCTCGCCTCGTGCGAACTCCGATGCCGCCGCGAATGGAAGCTGTCTCACACCCTCATAGAACGTGTGCGGCTCGGTCACGACGCCGTGCACCATGAACTCTGCGACCGAAACGACGTCTATCTCGCGCGCGAGCCCAAATGCAGTGGCGAGCGCGTCGACGTGTGAACCGATCGCCATGGGGGCTGCGGTGTCGCCCGGAAGGAAGTACCCGGGCACAAAGGAATCAAAGTCCGTTACCGCCGTCGCCGTACCACTCTCCTTGTCGATGTAGAACACAAGGAAGTGGCCCACCAGATCATCGTCCCAGACGAGCTGTCCCTGGTCGATCCATCGTCCCAGAATCCAGCGGGACCCGTCGTCATCTGAAGCACCGGTTGCGACCGAGTAGTCCTGCCTGGGCAACGGGCCGCCCAGCACGACTAGCACACCCGTTTCCGTCTCCACGGGCTCAAATCCTGGGTAGGCGGGCCCAATGGTCACGAGCGCTCCCCAAGGTCCAGACCACTCGTGCAGACGCAGCTCCGTGTCGGCACGGAAACGCCTCAGCGCGACCGCCATGTCCCTCGCCGCCGCCGGTTCACGGCTGTAGAGGAAGTCAATCACTTCGCTTCCTTCCACTCTCCAAGACTGCCGAGCCGCATCTCGCTCACTATCCCACCTCGGTCCTGAGGGTATCCCTGAGGCTCGTCTTGCTCTTATGCACAACCCAGGCAATCAACACGATGTTCGCGAAGGCTCCAGCCACAGAGAAGCACGCAACCGCCGCCACCCCGCTCGCCAGAACCAGGGCGCCGAACAGAAGCGCCGCGACACGTATGGGGCTAGCTATCAACCCGAAGACCAAGAACTCCTTCTGCAGACCGAGCAGCGGAATGGTCTGGACCGCGGGTGTGTTCACGAAGTACATGAAACCCCAGAGGGTGAGCCATCGCGCGTACTGTCCGGCGGCCACCCACTCAGGACCAAAGACCACGCGGAACAACCAAGGTCCAAAGATGGCGACGAGCCCAAACGGCACAAGGCCGATCAACCCGAGAGCAAACGTCGTCTTCAGCAGCAGGGGCCGCACCGGTTCTCCTTCGTGACCAGCCTTTGCGGCTCGATGCAAGAACGCGTTGCCGACTGAGCCGGATATGACATTGTTGGGCATCTGTAGAACCTTGAGCGACAGGGTATAGAGACCTACGGTCACAGGACCAAAGAGTACAGACAGGATGATTGCCGGCAAGCTCGAGAGAACGGCGTTGAGGAGCACCTCAGGGGCCCTGAAGAGCGGAAAATCCCGGTAGTCGCGCGCCACCTTCTTTGCAGGAATGGTTGATTCTGCCCCACCCCAAATCCCACGTCTCACGTACGGCAAGACCATCCTACGTACGAGATGTCTCCCGCGGTATTCCCCACGACAAGAGCCGAACCGGTCGGCACGAGAAGGCCCAATCCGAGCCTCAGAAAGTTCAAGACGGCTGCATAGCCGGTGCTGGTGGCGGAGATGACTTTGAACTGCTTCATCCGCACCATCCACTGCATGAAGATGGCTTGGACGGAATTCACGAGGATGGCCAGCGGGATGAGCAACAGGAACCAGGACGGGGCGCCGAAGTTCAGCAACTCGGCAACGGCGCCATGTGAGACGAGGAGAACGACGAGAACCAGCAGACTGAAGCCCAGCGCGATCGACATGGCCAACCGGACGACGGCCCGAGCTTCGTCGTCGGTCCTTGGCAGCACGATCGCTTGCTCGTACGCGAGCGCGGCAAAGGGCACCAATGCAGCGCAGACTGCAACAAATACGCCGAGAACACCGAATGCCTCCGGACCATAGATGCGCGTGAGAACGGGCGAAGCCACCACGTTGATCACTTGTGCGGCGGCTGATCCGCCCGCCATGACGGCCACGGCTCTGACGAAGGGCCGACGACGCCATCCCCCTATGCGTTCGGACAGCCTCAAGTCCTAGCCCGGGCAGGTGTCGGCACCGGCATCGCGTGGCTCCGCGGTGCGCCGCCGTGCGCTACCAACGCGATCGCTTCAGAGGAGCTCAACTCAACGATTCCAAAGCAGCTGACCCAGTACCCCGAACAGTCCCAGACCAAGTGCCCGGTCCAGAAGGAATGCGGCTCCCGTCACGAGCACGAGCACGACGATGAACGCAGTCACACCCACCACGACACGCTTCGACATGCCAGCGGACCGCCCCGCATCCTTCGACCAAACCGCGCCCGCATCCCGCAAGGCCGAATCCGCAGAGTCCGAGCCCGCGCCCCGCGCACTCGAGCGACTCTGTCTATCAAGCCCATCACGGGAATCGCTGTCGGCGCTCCGGTAGTAGCCGGCGTAGTAGCCACCGTAGTGTCCCCCGTAGTACCCGTAGCCCGGAGTGCTGCCGTCCAGCTGCAGACCCCAGATCACCACTCCGACGATCCGAGCGCCCACCAAGCCGAGAGCCTCGCGTCCCCTCCGTGCCGCCTCGCGAGTCGAAACCCCGGCCCGGGTGACTATCAGGACGCCATCGGCCCACCGAGCAACCGCAGCCGCGTCCGCCACTGCCAGCAACGGCGGCGAATCGACAATGATCCAGTCGGCCCATTCCTTGAGTTCGGAGATCAACTGGGACATCTTGCTCGATCCCAACAGCTCACTCGGATTCGGCGGCATCTTGCCTGATGAGAGCACAAGGAGCTCGTCATCTCCCGGACGCTCAAGAGCGGACTTCAGGGTGTTTCGGTTACTCAGAACATCCGAAAGCCCTACAGTTCCCGTGAGCTCGAAGAACTGGTCGGTAGTGGGTCGACGGAAGTCGCAGTTGAGCAACACGACCTTCTTGCCACTCTGTGCCAGACCAGCCGCAAGATTGGCTGCGACCGTTGACTTACCCTCCGCAGGAGCCGAAGAGCCGACAAGAAGAACCTTGATGTCGTGCTGGAAGTTCACGAAGTCAAGCGAGTTTCGCAAAGCTCGATACGACTCAGCCGCGGACGACCCCGGGTGCTGGACTATCGTCAGACGCCTCTGCTCGTCCTTCTTGAATGACTCGATCGGAACCGCGCCAAGAACCGGCGCGCCGTAGAGCCTCTCCGCTTCATCCGTCGACTTGATGGTGCTGTCGAGGTATTCGAGCAAGAACGCTACGCACAGGCCGAGCGCAAGACCCACGAGCAGACCGAGACCCAAGTTCCTAAGAGTCTTGGGCGAACTGGGGTCGGACTCAGGCACCGCGATGCTTACTACGCGCCCAGGGCCGGTCGAGAGCTGTTCGTTGATTTGAAGCTGCTCAAGCTTCTCGACCAGCGTCGAATACGTCTGCACCGCGATCTGCAACTCCGCCGCAAGATCGTTCGATTGCTGGGTGGTAACCGTCTGGCCCGTGGTTGACTGGCCGGTGCTGCCGCTGGTCTCGCCCGTTGACGTGGTGGTGGTCTTGATCTTGCGGCCCAAACCAATGATCTGTGTCTGAAGATCCGCAAGCCGCTTCTGCACTAGGTCAGCAGCAGCAGCTATACTCGAACGTTCGGCGTCTCTCGCCGAAGTGACGTACTCCTCGGCCACCACGTTCGCAATGTCGGCTGCCACAGAGGGGTTCGGATCCGTCGCAGTGATCTTGACGACGTTCGTCTGCCCAATCGGCGAATATGTCACCCTTTTCAACAGCTTCTCCGGCGTCGTCTCAAGTGCAAGCCGTCTGATTGTCGACTCGAGAACACCGCGTGTCTGCATCAGCTGCACCTGTGTCGACAAAGCCCGGTCAGGTTGAGAGGACAGGCCGGGGAGATCGGATCCGAGTAACGCCGCGGTCGTGTTCTTCTCAGAGATAAGCACCAAAGCAGCGCTCTGATACTGTTTCGTCTGGACGACTGACACGGCAAGTGCCGTCAAAGTCACGACGATCACTGCTTGAATGATGATCCACTTGCGTACGCGCAGCACGTTGAGATAGTCGCGAAACTCCACAGTCTGCCTTCTCTTGATATCGGGATTGGCGGCGCGCCGCTACTTGGTTCTGAACGACACCAGGAATGTGTACCCACCCTGTTCGGCAACGGTGACGATCATGACCGCCTCGCCCGGGATGGACGCAGTGCCTTTCCCGGTGAAGTCCGCCGGGACCAAGGTCGTCCCCGCGCCGGCCGCAGGTGTGCCCAGCGCGATGCTGGTTAGTGAGCGGTCGATGACGCCGGTGATAACCTTCTGGTCCGCAACCTGCGCGGCAACCAGTGTGTTCATGACACCGTAGTCAAACTCCGTGATCCCCGACTCTGTAACCCACTGGGCGTCGGGGGTGAGGGCCTCGTCATCCGTCATGGCCTGGACGGTGTCGGCCAAACCGCCGGTATCACCGGGTCTCATGCCTGTGAACGACAGGAAGAACCAGTTCCCACCGCGCTTCACCAGCGCGAGCACGCCCGGCGCCGTCGTACCGTCCTTGAAGAACGCCTTGACCAGGACACTCGCCGTACCTTCTGTAGCTTTGACCTCGGTGACGTCAAAGCGGCTGATGTCGCCCGCCGCCATCTTCTGGATGTTGGTGTTGGACTGTATCTGCTCGACGTACATGCGCTTCGCGAGGTCCTCGGAGACTCCCGGTGGAAGCTGAAGTTGGCTGGCGGAGACAGCTGGCGGCGTCGATGTCGCGACCCCGCCAGCAGCTGTCTGCGAACCGCCCGAGCCTGACGACGAGCCCATGCCGAGTGATGACATCAAGTAGTCGACACCACCCACGTAGTAGATGGCCCCGCCTAGCACAGCCAGCGCAAGTACAAACAGCAAGACCGTCAACAGAACCCGTGACTTCCGTGGAGAAGCGGAAGCAGGGGCGCTATCGTTCTCAAACGACTCGTTTGACATGTTTGAACACGACCCCCCAGAATCGACCTTCGACGACCAACGCCAGCCTAAACTGCCGCAACAAATGGTCCCGCAAGACGAGAATTTCTAACTCATCCTAATGATACCACTCCACTATACGTCATCCCTACTGGACAACCGCAGCAGCCGCGAGTTGGTCTTGTATCCACACCAACAGACTCGCCTCCGACAGATCGGTCTTGAGGCTGTCTGCGGCCGGCCCCGATCCAACCAGTGCTGCAGCCACCTGGACGGCCAGCTCATGCCGTAGAGCGGTGCCTTCTGCTGGGCTGAGGTAGGCCTGGCCGTTGAGCACTGCGGCAACCTGCGTGGACGTGAGCTTCTGTCTGCCCACCGGAATAGTGACAAGTTCGGCCCCGTTGAAGACCGTAACCTTCTGGGGCATGTTCACGGTGACGCCACCCGATGCGTCCACCGCCCTGCGCCACACCGCGGCCGGCACGCCGACGTAGGCGGTGGGACCTCTCACTTGGCCCTGGCGCAGCGCACGAGCAACCGCGGCCGTGCCGCCAAAGACAAAGGCGTCTCTCACACGGTTCTTTGAGGTGCCAGGAATCGTCGCCGTGGTATCCGGGGAGACATCCAGCATCTGCCCGTCGGCCACCAAGGAGATGAGCGCGGCGATGGTGGCGCCGTCCTCGGCAGGTGACTCGAGGATCAGAACGACGCAATCCTGCCGCCTGGCGTCCATGCCGCCGCCCAGGACGCGCATGTAGAAGTAGGCACCCACGCCCAGCACCGCGGCTAGAACGATCGCGAGAACGGCGCCCACGAACACGGCCTTACCCATCGACGCTCCCTGCGGTCGGCTGCGGACGGCTGCGCCGCCCGAGGGTAGTGTAGCAAGGCTAGCACGCTAGCTCTTCACTGGCCCGCAATTCCGCAAACACTTCGTCCACTTCGTCGCTGGGGACGGGTTACGCCTTGCCCGAGGCCATCTCACCGTCGCGCAACTTGCGAATTTCAGCGTCGGCCCGTGAGAGCTCTCGAACGTGAATGGAACACGAGACTACCGCCCCGCATTGCGGCCCGCCAGCCACCTCCACTCCGCCGCCAGCCCCTCGCTCAGCGTGACCTTCGGCTCGTAGCCGATCTCCTCCCGTGCCCTCTCGATAGAGGCCCAGGTATCGAGCACGTCCCCGGCCTGCCTCTCGGCGAGCTCGATCCTCGGGACGACGCCGCTGACCTCGACCAGCACGTCGAGGGCCTCGCGCAGGGTGACTCGCGAGCCGCCGCCCAGATTCATGATCGAGCCCGGAGAGGCCGCGATTGAGGCGACCAGCCCGTCGACGATGTCGGAAATGAACGTGAAGTCACGGGTTTGGGCCCCGTCGACGAATACGCTGAGGGGCTTGTGGGCCAGCATGCCGCGGCTGAAGAGATTGAAGGCCATTTCAGGACGCTGGCGCGGTCCGTACACCGTGAAGAACCGCAGCGACACCGTAGGGACCGATTAGTTGCGCCAGTAGAGCCGGCAGAGGTTTTCGGCAGCCAGCTTGGTGACGCCGTAGGGCGAGAATGGTCGAGAGTTGGCGTCCTCGCGCATGGGGAAGATGTCGGTGTCGCCGTAGACCGACCAGCTCGAGGCGTAGACAAAACGCTCGACTCCGCTTTCCTTGGCGGCCTCGAGCATGAGCTGCGTGGCGAGTACGTTGCTGTTGGTGTAGACGCCAAAGCTGCGCCCCCAGCTGCCGCGGACACCGGCCTGAGCCGCAAGGTGGAACACGACATCGGAGTCGGCCACGAGCGCGGGTAGGGAGTCGGGCGCATCGTCGGCGCTCGCAAGATCGAGGATGCTGGCTTCGACCAGGCGGAAGTCGGGCGAGAGGGTCGCCTCGGCGAGGTTGGTCTCCTTGAGCGCACGCGCGTAGTAGTCCTCGAATGAGTCGATGCCCACGACCTGATGTCCGGCAGCGAGCAGCCGGTCGGTGAGGCTCGAACCGATGAAGCCGGCGGCGCCGGTGATGAGGGCTTTCATGATGCGGGGCATCCCTTCTCGGGCTGTGGGGCACACTGCAATGCTACACGAGCAGCGGTGGAGTGGGCGTTCTCTGCGCTCGCTTCATCTCCTGCGCAATTCGAAGGGAGATTCCAACCCGGGCCGCCACGGCCTCTGCATCCTCGCGGATGCCTTCATCGCGCAGAAGTGGGCCGAAGGCGCTGCCCAGATGCTTCTCGTCCATCGTCATCGCCTCTTCTTCAGCTAGAAGCACTCGACTCACTTCGCGGAACTGGCTGCCACTTCTGGTGCGCGACCAGGTCTTCCAACTCGAGTTTCGTGCGCGCGCCCAGCAGCGACTTTCGAAGAGCCAGGTAGACGACGGGCATCGCAGACTCACCGTAGACAGCGCCATCGGCGAGCGCGTTCCTAACGGATGCATAGACGTCGTCTGGAGCGTACAGCGCGAGCAAACCGAAGAGTCTGTTCATCGACAGTGACAGCGCCTTGGTGTCAAGCGCCGGATCATCTGAGAAGACCTGCTCAAGCGAGCACGTAAGTCCTTCGTACAGTGCTCGACGCCGCACTTCATCCTCGAAATCAACCTCGAGGCGATGCTTGAAGTCCTCAAGCTTGCGAGCGTATTCGTCTTCGATACTCGACTTCAGTCGGTCGCTAATCCATTCCCTCAATAGCCAGACAACCGCAGCCGCCGCCGCGCCACCGGCAACCACTATTGCCAACACCGCGCTTACGAACTGCTCCATGGATGTCTCCCGTTGAAGTGTGTCCGGCCAACCTGTTGCGGATAACCATCTGTGCGCCCAAGAGCGACTGCAAGCCGAGCATACCTCACGAGGCGCGCTGCTCGTGTTGATCTGATTGTCAGTCCGAGGCCGGCTCGCGCGAACCGAACTCCGCGAACGCCTGTTCCAGAACTTCCGAGTAAAACTGCATGCCAACGCGTGCAACTCCAACCGGCGACTGATCCTCAAGCGGCCGTCCCTGATACATCGTCGGCGGAGGGAAACTGCCACCGTGCTTCTTGTTCTCGACTACCGGCAAGTGTGGTCGTCCAGGCGAATGCACGAGCGTCGGCTCGGGCACGGACGAGTGGGCGGGCGTCGCGTCGAACTCATAAGTGCCGTCCTCAAACACCTGTAGGCGCCGGATCGCACCCGTGAATCCCGGAGCGACTTGAAGGAGTCCCTCCTCCCAGTCCAGTGCGATCCGGCCGTGCTGGCTCTGATGCCGCGCTTGCGCAAGGTACTTGAGCAGCGACTCACGCTTCCGACACGCGATCTGAGTCCCGGCCCATCGCTGAAAGTCCGAGAAGCCCGACTTGCCCTCGTCGAAGAACCGTGTCCAGAACTCCTCAAGCGAGTCCACGAAACGTGTCCAGCCCGCCTCGTACTGAATGCGGTCCTGCGCCTCGACCATCTGGTGTATGCCGGCCTCGGCCTCATGAAGCTTCTCTACGGCGGCAACCCAGAGCCCACGCCGAACCGGAAGGATGGCGCCGTCCTCCAACTCGATCTTCTTTCGACTCACGCCTGCTCCTTCGATCCGACGTGTAGGTGTGAGCCGCAGCGGAGAAGCTCAGTG
The DNA here is from genome assembly GCA_037140395.1 of Coriobacteriia bacterium. Taxonomy (GTDB): domain Bacteria; phylum Actinomycetota; class Coriobacteriia; order Anaerosomatales; family JAAXUF01; genus JBAXEO01. Next base: position 135 of record JBAXEO010000017.1, on the reverse strand, counting down.
GTTGATGTTACTGCAGCAAATGCCGGAAGCCACGAGACGCGCCTCCTTCGGGGAGGACGCGGCGGCGGCCCTGGAAACTTGCGGAACCAAGAAATCGACGCAAATTGGTTGATTCTCTCCCAAGACGGCCGATAC
>JBAXEO010000016.1:0-23204 GCA_037140395.1 Coriobacteriia bacterium | reverse complement strand
CAACACGAGCACGCGAGCGTTCGCGTCACGTGCGAGCTCTCCGGCCTGAGCCGCCGTCAGGTGTGGGGCGGCGCCGGCGAAACGCTCGGGCAGTGTTGCCTCGGCGAGCAGCAGGTCGGCGCCGGCCGCAGCTTCACGAACAGCGTCGCAGGGCGCGGTGTCGGACGTGTAGACGAGCCGAGCGCCGTCCGCCTCGGCGATGAGCGCAAAGGTGGGATCGGTGTGCTCCACTGCGACGGGAGTCACGGTCAGGTCGCCGAGGGTGACCGCGATGCCGGGCTGCAACACGAGGGGCACGAAAGCTTCATCGAACTCGTCTGCACCGCGCTCGGACAGCAAGCACTTCATCTGCTCGAAAAGGCCCTCGGGCAGGTAGATCGGCATCGGCGCACGTGGGCCCTCGGGCGCGTAGCGCAGGGCCGCATGCAGTGCGAACACGTCGGCATAGTGGTCGATGTGGTTGTGGGTGATGAACACGGCGTCCAGCCCCAGAGGGTCCTCAACTGAAGCGAGGTTGGCGAGCGAGCCGTTCCCGCAGTCAAACAGCACTCGCGCGCCGCCGGCCTCAAGATAGTGTCCCGAGCACGCCTGCCCCGGACCCGCATAGCTCGCCGAGCTGCCCAGCACCGTCAGTCGCATGTCGTCTCCTCCACTCCGACATCCTGGATCATCGCGAGCCGCTCGTCGCCGGGGAGTGCCGCAAGCTGATCCAGAGTGACAACCTGCGCGTGCGCTATCGGGCGACCAAACACTCGGCTTCCCAGCGCCCGAAACTCCTCCACATCCCCCGTGGTGGCGAACTCGTACACTGCCGATGAGCCCGGCTCGGCCACCTGACCCCGCCGTGCGAGCGTCTCGGCGACCTCGGATGCGGTCTCCTCGGCAGATGAGATGAGCGTGACGCGCGGACCAACCACCTGCTGGATCGACGCTGAGAGCATGGGAAAATGCGTGCACCCCAACACCAGCGTATCGACGCCGATGCGCTTGAGAGGATCGAGGTAGTCGCGTGCGATCTGGTGGAATGACGGCCGCACAAACACGTCGGCCGAGTCGGCCAGCAGCCCCTCCATCGGGCCCTCGTCCAGCCGCAGCCCCTCCTCGACGATGTCGACAAAGCGCGGAGTAGCTGCCGAGAAGACCGTGACGCCGGCATCCAGCGCCCGCACCGCCGTGCTGTAGGCGCCGGAGTCGATGGTGCCCACGGTGCCGATGACGCCGACGCGGCGGTTGCGAGTCGCCATGACCGCGGCGCGCGCTCCCGGCTCGATGACGCCGATCACCGGTACGCCAAAGGCGCGCTGTGCGAGTGACAGCCCTGCGGCCGTCGCCGTGTTACAGGCGACCACGATAAGCTTGACCGGCCGAGCCTCAAGCCACGAGCCGATCTCTAAGACGAAGCGTCGGACCTCGTTGGGATCCCGCGGACCATACGGGCAGCGCGCGGTGTCGCCCAGGTAGACCAGCGACTCATCCGGCAGCGCCCGCGCGATCTCGCGCGCAACAGTCAGACCGCCGAGGCCTGAGTCAAAGACGCCTATGGGCATGCGTTTCATGAGGTCAGTATATCCTCCCGAACGCGATGAATCGTGAGCTGGGACGAGCGTCTTGCTCAGCCGTTTGGCGTCGACGAGACCAGTTCGCAGAGGACCGCGGCGGCGTCATCGATTGCGACGACGCGGTCTGCGGCACCCAACTCGATTGCCGCCTTAGGCATGCCGAAAACGGTCGAAGACGCCTCGTCTTGAGCGATAGTCGCCCCACCCGCATCGTGCAGCTGCTTGAGGCCTCGTGCGCCGTCGGCACCCATGCCCGTGAGCAGAATGCCGACTGCGTCTCTGCCACACGACAGCGCGACAGACTCAAACAGTGTATCGGCACTCGGGACGTAAAGCTGCCCGATACTCGGCTCCTCAAAGTGCAGCGCACGCGCTGCAAGCACCAGGTTGCGACCGGTTTGGGCGAAGTAGACGCGGCCGGGCTCGGGAACCATCCCCTCCGCTGCCTCCACGACGCTCAGCGCGCACTCGTTGTTGAGCCAGTTCACGAGCCCGGGGACGAAACCCTCAGCAATGTGCTGTGCGACCAGAATCGGCGCAGGAAAGTCCGCTGGGAGCCGTTCAAAGATCGAGAGAAGCGCCGAGGGGCCACCGGTGGAAGAGCCGATGGCCACCATTGAGCGCACCGCATTCGTGCGCGCCATGGGCTTCGCCTTGTAGCCGTGATGGTCGCGCCGCCCACTCAGATGCATGACTACGCGTACGTTGGATAGAATCTTCACCTTCTGCAGAATGTCTCGGCCGATGCAATCAAGATCCGCCCAGTCCTTGGGCTCCGGCTTCTTGATCACTTCGAGCGCTCCGAGCGTCAGAGCGTCAAACGCCCGGCCCATACCCTCCCCGTGCACCGACGACGAAACCACCAGGATCGGCGTCGGCGTGAACGCCATGATTCTCTCGGTAGCCTCCAGCCCGTCCATCCTTGGCATGTGGATGTCCATAGTGACCAAGTCCGGCTTCAGCCGCTCCACCAGCTCGATCGCTTCCTCGCCGTCGTGTGCCTGCCCCACGACCTCGACCAGCGGGTCGGATGACAGTATCTGGACCAGCATCTCGCGCGCGACCAGAGAGTCGTCGGCGACAACGACCCGGACCTTTCTTCCGGCCGATACCATCAGGCGCCCGCTTCAGTTGTCATCGGATGAGACGCTCGACCATATCGAGCAGAGTGTCTTGGTTAAAGACCGACTTGGTGATGTAGGCATCTGCGCCCGCATCGATGCCTTCGGCCTTCTCCTCATCGCGCTCGAGCGAAGTCACAATGATCACGGGAATCTCGGCGAGCAAAGGATCGCTCTTGATGGCGCGGGTGAGCTCAAAGCCGGTCATCTTTGGCATCTGGACGTCCGTGACCACCGCGTCGACACGCAGGCCCTCCTGGAGGCGGCCAAGTCCCTGAGCGCCGTCGTTTGCTGTCTCGACCACGTAGCCGGCGGCCTCAAAGATCGAACGCTCGAGCTCACGCGTCGTAAACGAATCCTCGCAGATGAGCACCGACCTGGGACCCGCACGCTTTTCGCTCTGAACAGGACCAACTCGCGCCCCAGACCTCGTACGCGCGTTGGTTATAAGGTCAGGTATGTTGAGAATCGGGACGACCTCCCCCGCTCCCAAGATCGTCACGCCGGCAACGTTGTTCACTCTGAGAAGATGACTGCCGAGCGGCTTGATGACAATCTGCTGCTCGCCGACAAAGGCGTCGACGATGTAGCCCGTCCGGCGGCCCGAGTAGCTGATCATTGCGACAGACACCTTGCCCGACATCGGCTCGGCAACCACGCCCAAGATGTCGGAGAGTCGAACGAGCGGGATCGTTCGCCGATGACGTCGAACGGCGTCTCTGCCTTCAACCTTCAGAATCTCGCTTTGATCGAGCCGGAGGGTCTCGTCTAGTGAGGCAGTGGGAAGCGCATAGACTTGGCCGCCAACGCGCAGCATGAGTGCGCGGATGATCGCAAGAGTCAGCGGAATCGTGAGCTTGAATGTGGTTCCACGCCCAACTTCAGAGTCCAAGTCCAGTGAACCCTTGAGCTTCTCCACGACAAACTCGCGCACAACATCCATGCCGACGCCGCGCCCCGAGATCTCGGTGATGATCGATGCGGTCGAGAAGCCCGCCTCAAAGATCAGGTACTGCGCCTCGCGGTCGGACATGGACTTGGCCTCGGCCGCGGTGATGTAGCCCTTGCGAACCGCACTCTCCCTGACCTTTTCGGGATCGATACCTGCGCCGTCGTCGATGATCTCGATGACGATGCGGTCGCCTTCGGGCCTCGCCGAGAGTGTCAGCGTGCCCGCAGCCGGCTTTCCCAGGGCCAAACGGGTCGCGGGATCCTCGATCCCGTGATCCACGGCGTTGCGGACGATGTGGACCAGTGGGTCGTTGATCTCCTCGAGCACCTTCTTGTCCAGCTCGGTGTCCCCGCCTTGGATAACCAGGTTGATGGTCTTGCCAAACTGCTTGGCCAAATCGCGCACGGCGAGCGGAAACGACTGAAAGATCGTAGTGGCCGGCAGCATCCTCATGCGCAGGGCTTGCTCCTGCAGGTCGCTCACGATAGTGGCCGTACGCGAAACGTCTTCGGCATAACTCTTCACCAGCGCCGAGATGTCCTTCCTCTCACTGGAGAGAATCGCATCCAAAGCGCTCACGTCTTCGCCGAGCGATTCAGTGGCGGCCTCTCCCACGAGCGTCACGACGAGCGACTTGATGCGCTGCCACGCCTTCCAGGAGTTGTCGGTAGAGAACTGCGCGGCCTTCAGGTCGGAAACGCGCTGCTCGTCTTTGATCTGTGCGATCACAACCTCACCGACTACGTTGAGGAGGTTGTCGACCTGGGCCGTCCGAATCCGGATTGTGGTCTGTACCTTGGGCTTGAGCTCATCGTCGCGTGAAACCCGCTCGGGTTCGGGGTCGGGCTCGTGTAGCTGCTCCGCCGGTACGGTTATGTCCGGTGGGGCTACGTCCCGTGCGGCCGCGCCCGACGCGGCGATCAGTGCGAGCCGCGCCTTGAGCGCTTCCAAGTCGATCGCTGAGTCCACGTTGACGCCCGCGTTGTCCGTGAGATAGACGATTGCGTCGAGCGCCTCAAAGAACGCATCCGACATCTCGGCGGTGTAGGCAAGCTCCTTGTCCCGGATGCGAACCATGATGTCCTCGAGCCAGTGGCCCACATCGGATATCTCGATGAGGCCGACCATCCGAGAAGATCCCTTGAGCGTGTGCGCATCCCGCAACATCGTGTCGATGATCTCGCGGTTTCCGGGGTCCGCTTCAAGCTCGATCACACCTTCATTGAGACGCTGCAGTAGATCCTGCGCCTCCTCTTGAAACTTCGATATGAACGCGCTGCGGTCGAACTCGACCATGGCCGTTCTCCCTTAGCGCCCCGAATCCACGTCGCTAGATACCGTCGATGATCTGAAACGACGATCCCACTTGGCTCGACTCGCGCGCCATTTCCGAGAGCGCCTCGGCCGACGACGCAACCTGCCTGGAACCCGCAGCGGTCTGCTGGGCAACGGCCGCAACTTCGCGCATGGCCCTGACCACTTGATCGGTCGCACTCTTCTGCTGCTGAGTCGCCGCCGAGATTTCCTTGGCCGCTACCGTGGTCTGCTCGACGAGGTCCAGAATGTGGTCGAGGCTCTGACCCGTGGTATTGGCGAGGTCGACGCCTGACTGCACTTGCCTGAGCTCTTGCTCGGTAGAAAGCACCAGACCGTTAGCCGAACTCTGAATCTCGGTCATGATGCCGGAGATTTCACGCGTTGAATCAACCACTGACTCGGCAAGCTTCCGAATCTCGACGGCGACTACAGAAAAGCCCTTGCCCGCCTCCCCCGCACGTGCCGCCTCGATGGCAGCGTTCAGCGCGAGAATCTTGGTCTGGTCGGCAATGGAGTTGATGATCGCCAGAACCTGGCTGATTTGCTGACTGCGCTCGCCTAACGTGAGAATTCTGTTGGCGCTCGTCTGCGTACGCGTCTTGATGTCTTCCATCGCCGTGAGCGTGTTGAGCACCGCCTGCTGTCCCGACTCGGCGCTTCCCAGCGACGCCTCGGCCATTCTAACGACCTGGTCAGCATTCTCGGCGATTTGGCGATACGTGCTGGCGAGCTCTTCCATCGTGGCAGTGGTCTCGGCGATCGAGGCGGCCTGCTCGGCAGAGCCGGAGGCCTGCTGCTCGGTAGCCGCGAGAATCTCGCTGGATGACTGTGCGAGCCGGCGGGAAGACTCGTGCGTCTGCCTGATCAGGTAGACGATGAGGTCGAGCATCTGGTTGTAGGACGCCGCGAGCGTCCCAACCTCATCTTCGGTCCGGATCTCGACCTTGCGGCCGATCTCCCCCTCGCCAGCCGCTTTGAGCGAATCGACCACTTCGTTTAAGGGTGCGACAAAGCGCCGAACCATCACGTTGGTGATGATGACGAACGCCGCAAGCAACGCAACGAGACCGGCGACGATGATGCCCATGTTGAACACAAAACCGTAGGTCTGTTGCAGCCTGATTCCGACGAAACCGTAAAAGAGCGCGAGTTCGCACAAGCTGAGTACCACGGCCATAGCTGCCACCGCCAAGGTGATGCGGCTTGCGAAACTACGCCGGTGCGTCTCTGAAGACTTCATCCCGTGCCACCCCTTCCTACGCAGCCGTACAGCTGCGCACACCTCACGAACCAATCGGCTGAAGCATCCGTTCGACGTCGAGCAGGCCGACCATGCGTTCGCTGACAAAAACTGATCCGACCATAAACTCGGCCTGCTCCCGGCCGATAATGCTGACCGGCGGCTCAAGCGACTCGCTCGGCACCTCGACGATGTCGCCAATCTCATCGACTACGAGCGCGGTTGCGACGTTCTCGTTGGCAATCACCACGGCCGGCAAGCCGAGTCGCCCGTATCCGCCGGTTGCGTCCAAGTGCATCATCCGCGCAGGATCAGTGACCGACAGAATCTCACCTCGGATATTGACGACGCCCACGATGAACTCGGGGACGCAGGGGATTGGCGTGAGCACATAGTCCTGGAAGATCTCGCGCACGTCACCGGTCTTGACCGCATACCACTCGCTTCCGACGCGAAACACCAGTAACGACAGCCCCTCAGAAACATCGCCATCGTCGGGCTCGAGCGCAAGCGACGCTGCCCGCCGCTGCAGGATCTCCTCCATCGACGCCGACAAGCTGTCATCCGCGCGCGCATCAGACATTCTCGGCCTCCTCGCCGAGAAGGACCTGCTCCAGCAGCTCGTCGAGATCGAGCAGATAGACCAGCCCCCCGTCCAGGTGGTAGACGCCGATCATCTTGCTCGACAGCGCGTGCAGAGGCGAGGCGGACTGAAAACCGCTGTCAGGCAGCTCCACAACGTCCTCGGCGACATCGACGATAAGCGCGACCGTGTGGGCATCGGAATGCGCGATGATCATGGGCGTCTCGAGGGTGTACGCACGATCTTCCATACCAACGAGACGCCGGACGTCAATCGCGGGGATGACCTCTCCGCGCAGGTTGACCATGCCGACAACCGACGTACTATCGGCCGGTACATCAGAAAAGGCGACGATCTGCTGAATCTCGTCGACGTGCGCAAGAGGTATCCCGTAGCGCTGAGTGCCCAGACGAAACACCACGACCCGCTGAACCGTTGCGCGCTCGTCGGCGCCGGGAAGCTGATTCTGGGGCAGCACTTCGGAGTCGGTGCTCTCTGTCTCGCCCTCATGTGGCCGAGAGCTCACGCCCGAAACCTGAGGACGCGATCGAGCTCATCGACGCTGACCATTCCGTCACGCACTTTGGAAAGCCCCGAGGCAATCATCGGGCGCATCCCAGCTGCTCGCGCGGCGGCGTCGAGCTCGGAGCGCGAAACATCACGCGCGATCTGCGCACGAACGGGCTCCGTAAACGGCAGCACCTCAAAGATCCCGGTCGCACCGGCAAAGCCACTCTTTCCGCAGTCGGGGCAGCCAGCGCCCTTGCGGGTGAGCATGCCCTTTTCGGCGCCAGGAATCATGTCGGCAAGGGGGTTCTTCTCATCTGAAGCGCAGTTGGGGCAGATGGTGCGCACGACGCGCTGTCCCACGCCCAGCGTGAGCGCGCTGGCCAATGAAACCGGTTCAGCGCCCAAATCCAGCATCCTGCGCACCGCCGAGACAATGTCGGCCCCGGCAAACGTCGCAATTACGAGCTTGCCCATCCCCGCCGCTTCGATGGCCAGATGTACGTCCTCGACTGACTGAATTGAATCGATCGCAAGGACGTCGGTATCCTGCCGGATACCTGCAGCGAAGTACGACGCCGCGCCGACTGGAGATCCCGGATTGACTAGCACTTGGGCGACAGCAGGGATCTCGTACTCCACGGAGCTCTCCACCGAGTAGACGGTCTTGCCTGCGGAGGCAGCGTGGGACAACAGCGCGTAGTAGGTGCTCGATCGCCCGCCCGCCACCGGAGCTGCGATGAGCAGAAGCCCGCGTCCGCGCTCGGCCATCGCTTGGAGTGCCCGTGCTTCCGCCTCGCTCATTCCCAGTTCCAGGAAGCCTCGGGGGTCAGGACGAGCCGCCGCCACCGAGACCACGAGTCTTTGGCCAGCCACGGTAGGCACCGAGGAAACCGTCAGAACCAGTTGTTTGCCGCCTATCTCGGCGTGAACTCGGCCGAGCGCCGGCTCGTCTGGCCCGACGCCGCCCAGCTTCGCGTAGCTCTTGAAACCGTCGACGAGAGCGCTCTGCATCGCAAGTGGTGCGCTCGATATTTTCTCGAGCCGCCCGCCGATTCGGAAGACCAGGTAGAAGTCGTTCTTGTAGGGCAGCAAGTGGATGCGACTGGCTCCGCGCGCGACCGCGCTATCCAAAACCTCGGCAACCAGGGCTGCAACTTTGTGATCGTCTGCGACCGCGAGCACGTCTAGGTCGATTGCGGCCGTCGCTTGGGATGAGACGACCTCTTCGACCGTCAGTGGCGAAACCGTCTCGAGCGGCGCTGGCTCATCTTGAGCCGAGTCCAACGTCTCAGCCACTGCCTCCGAAAACTCCATGGCTTGTGCAGCCTGCACGCCCAGCACCTCGGTGACATCGACCGGAGCGTCGACCACCTCACGAGCGTCGTCGGCGACTTCGAAGAAGTCCCCGACCGACATCTCGATCTCGCCCACGATCTCGGCGAAATCAACTGAAGCGTCGACTACGACCTGCCCATCGACGTCGCCGCCAACATCGACTGACTCGGCTGAAGCATCGGCATCGGCGCCGGCGTTGGCGTCGGCGTCGGCGTCGGCGGGATAGTACTGCGCGATGGCGGCGGTCACTGCGAGGGCCTCGGCGAGCACCGGCTCGAGCTCGAGTCCAATCTCCAGGCCGACGTCGTCGAGCACAAAGACGTCGGCAGGATTACCAATAGCGACGGTGAGCATTCCCTCGATTTCAAAGAGCGGAAGCAGGTTTTGCCAACGAGCGATGGTCGCAGGCAGCAGCTCCAGCGCCTCGTCGTCAGGCGCGTAGCTCTCAATGTCCACGCGCGGAATCCCCATCTCACCCTCAAGGACTCCCGAGAGCTGGCGCTCCGTCACAAGACCGCGCCCAAGCAGCTCGCGCCCAGCTGCGCCCTCGTCGGGAAACGCCTCGCGCACCCCGGCGACCTGATCGGCGGTGATGAGCCCGGATGTGACGAACGCGTCTAGGACGCGTCGGGCAATACTAGTCGCTTCGGCCATTCAGTCCCCCGCCCGCTAGCTTTGGACCTTGGCAAGTTCCTCAGCCACTGCCGAGAGAAGCGCCTCGGGCTCGATGGGCTTGGTGAGGTATTGGTCGGCTCCGGTACGGATCCCGGTGACCATCGCCTGCTCCTCGGTCTTGGCCGTGAGCATTATGATTGGGATGCTCTTGTACTTCTGATCAAACTTGAGCAGCCGACAAACGCGGTACCCGTCAAGCTTGGGCAGCATCACGTCGAGCAATATCAAATCGGGGGACTCAGCGCGGGCTGTCTCCAGAGCCTCGGCGCCGTCAACCGCCGTGAGTACCTCATACCCGCCGGAAACCAGAATCGCCTTGATCATCTCAAGGATGGTCGGACTGTCGTCGACCGCGAGGATTCGCGCGTTTGCCATGCAGGAACTCCCCTCGTAGTGACCGGATCGCCCCTACGTGCCGCCCCGCTCGCGGAGTGCACTCAGAAGCGACTTAATCCCTAGCGACACTCTATCAGACTGCGCTCACAGGTCTGGGCCAGCAGATCGGTACGAAATCCCCCTAGAAACGCCGTCCATGAACCTTCTGGGCAGGTCTCAAGGACGCTGAGTGTGGTGCGATACTCTCGACATGCGTCGGCAAGTGCGCTGCGCGACTTGTAGATATTCGCGAGGTTGAAGTGCGCCAGCACGAAGTCGGGGTCGACAAAGATCGTGCGCCGAAACGCTTCTATTGCCGCATCCTGGTCGCCTTGCCTCTGGTAGATGAGGCCGAGAATATAGTGGGCCGCCGGCTTGAGCGGATCGATCTTGAGAACGCGACGAGCCTCTTGGATTGCCGAATCCAGATCGCCATCATCGGCATGCGTGTAGGCGCGAACGATCAGAGCCTCGACGCATTCCGCATCCCAGACGAGCGCCCGGTCGGCCGCCTCGCGAGCATCGATCGGTCTTCCCTCTTCGAGCAACCGGTAGGCGTCCGCAACCAGCTCGGCGATACTTTCGGACTCCGGTTTGGGGGTCGCCCGGGGCTTGGCATTGGCGTGCGCCGAGGAGTCCGAACCCATCTCCCACCAAGAAGTATCCATCCCCGGTCGAAGCGTCGGCTTGCCAGATGACGCTGACCCTCCTCGGTCACGCGCGGCGGCAGCCTCGCCAAAGGAAACATGGCGCCGAGGACGCGGTTTGCGGTAGAGAAAGACGTCACCGACTTCGACCACTTCAAAGCGATCCGAAATCGACGTGAGCGACTCCGAGTGCCCGATAAAGAGATAGCCCCCCGGATTGAGTGAGTCAAAGAGGTTGTTCACCACACGTCGCGTCGATTCGAACTTGAAGTAGATAGTGACGTTCCTGCAAAAGATCACGTCCCAGTTCCCCATCAGTGCGAGCGGATACGGCTCTTTGATGAGGTTGTGGTACGAGAAGTCGACCACGTCTCTCACAGACGCGACAGGTCGCTGCCCTCCCGAGACCGGCTCGAACCACCTCTGAACATCGCGATGAGACAAGTTCGCCAGCGACTTGGCCCGATAGACGGCCTCGCGTGCGCGGTCAAGCGCCTGCGAGGACACATCGGTACCAAGAACCTCGATAGCCAGTTCCGTCTCCGGCACCTGCGAATCCAAGAGCGACATCGCGATGGTGTAGGGCTCCTCACCGGTCGAGCAACCGGCCGACCAGGCGCGAAAGGAACGGCTCATCGTGGACTTGCCCTCAAGAATCTCGGGTACGACGGTCTGGTTCAAAGCGTCGAACTGACCTGGAAACCTAAAGAACGAGGTCTCGTTGATGGTGATGAGGCTCATCAGCTCTTTGAACTCCTGCTCGTCCCGTTTGAGAAACAAGAAGTAGTCCGAGAGATCCGTGTGTCCGAGCCTCGTTGCGCGTGCGACCACCGAGATGCGAAGGGGGTCGAGCCGACTGGCGTCAAGGAATATGCCAGAGTGCCGATGGACCCAGTCGCGGAGCTCCTCGAACTGCTCGGCGGTGAGATCCTTCTTGATGCTTCCTTCGGGCTGGATCATGGCCTACCCCGCCAAGGTCTCCCCGGCTGGTCCGACTTTGATGATGAGTCCCTCTGCATACATGCGGTAGAGGGTCATCGCCGTCTCAAAGTCGCTGTAGCCGGTTTGCCCGACGAGCTCGTCGACCGTGCGCCCGTCGTGGAGGAAACAGAGGATCATCCACTCGCGGGGTTTCAGCTGGATGTCGAGAGGCTTCCCGCCCGGCTCCGAGGCCATCGCAAAACGCGTGTCCCCACCGGGGATCTTCTCCCTGATACGCTGCCACATCTCCAGTCGCTTTTCGGCATCGGCGAAAACGGTGTTGACTGGCACCGACAAGCCGAGGTCGGCGTCCGTGCATTGCTCGTCGGATTCGAATCGCAGCTCGCCATCTTCCCAGCGCAGAAGCTCAAAGATGACGTCGGCTATCTGCTCGCGCAGGAAGCGCTCAAGGAAGTCGGCTTCCAGATACCCCTCATCGACCAAAATCTGGCCGAGTCTGCGGTCGGCTTTGTCCTTCTTCTGGATCTTCATCAGCCCAGTGGCCTGGCGCAACTGCTTGCCCGAGATAACGCCCGATTTCGCCAGCCGCTCGCCGATCGGGTCACCCGTCTCGCGCGTGGATGCGAAGAAGACCTCCCCGCTCCTAAAGCACACCTGCCCCTGCCCACGATCACTTTGAACGTGAAGTACCCCTGTCTTGGAGCCGGACGCGAGCAACCGGAACATGTCGGCAAGCGAAAAGTCCTTGAGGTTGCCTTCAAGCGCCACGGACTACCTCCCGAGACAGATGCGTGTGCGGACCAAGCGGCGAGGCGACACGCGCGCCGCCGCGCCTGCCATCGTAGCATCAGGAGTACGGTCACCATCGACAAGCCGGATCCTCAGGCCGGCGGCGTCTTCTGGGGCCCGACCGAAAGCTTGAAACCTTCCACACTGACTTCGTACACCCGAAGCGGCCGAGCGTGACGTGCGAACTCGGCCACGGACTTGACCGCTCCTGTGAAGTCGGTCCATCTCACGACCGCACCGTCGGTCAGGTCAAATTGCGAATGGTGCAACGGGCAGGTAACGACGGTTCCCACGAGCGTGCCCCTGGTGAGATGTCCGTGCAGATGCGGACAGCGAGCGTCCGTTGCGAAGTAAGCTCCATCCACTCGTGCAACCAAGAACTCGTGGCCGCCTGCATCGGCCTGCTTCATTGCCCCGTCGACAAGATCATCGATGTTTGTGAGAAAGACGAAATCGCTCATGGCTCTTCTTCCTGTTGACGACGGTAGTAGCCATTTCCTTATGCCCGTTTCGCATGAAGCAATCGTTCTTGAGGTACAGCGCATCGGGAAACGCAAAGCGACGGCCCCTTTTGGGGACCGCCGCTCTCGGTAAAGCTATGCAGCGAAGCAGTTCTACTTGGCGTAGACCTTCGTGGCCTGCAGCTTGCCGTTCTGACCGGTGGTGACGTCAAACGTCACGGCCTGGCCCTCGTCGAGGGTCTTGAAGCCATCGGTCTGGATCTCGGAGAAGTGGACGAACAGATCGTCGCCATCCTCGCGCGAGATGAAGCCGTAGCCCTTGTCAGCGTTGAACCACTTCACGGTACCTTCAGCCATTTGAAACTCACTCTCCTGCCCCGCAGGGCAAAAACCAAGCGACGCGAAAACCGCACATTGCGGAATTCACGCCGCAAACCGGGTCCCCTACGGACCCACGCAGGGATAGTAGCACAGGTCACATGCAGATGACTACTGACATTCTAGCCGCGAGGTCAGGCGTGAGGTCAGAACCGTGCCGCATGCCCAGCTCAGCGTTGCAGCATCGGCAGCATCCAGAGGGCAAGCAGTCCGAGCACAGCAATGGCGAGCACGATGAGTATCCAGCCCGTCGTCGCAGCCTTGAACGGTCCCTTAAGCTCCGCGCGCTCCTCAGCCTCTATTCGTTCCTCACCGGTCTGGTGCGGCTTCTCGCCCACTCCAGAAACCTGATCGGACCCGATGACCTTCTTGGCCTCGCGCTCGTGCTCGCGAGGAACTTCTAGGACGACGCGGTGCTCATCATCGTGCTCGACGCGAGCCGGAATCTTGGCCTTTACGAGCTTGTGCTCGAGCGACTGCACGTGCGCCTTTGAGCCCTCGCCGCCTCGGTGGATGACGACCCAGTCATGCGCATCGTCGTGATGCTTCTCGTGCTGAGGATGGCCGGGTGCGGGCGGAACAACAGGGGGACCTGGGAAGATCGGATCGCCGACAGGACCGTTGCTCATGGAAGTCTCCATTCGGGGCGCGTATCAGAACATGCGGGCATCATGGTAGCAGTTCCCGTCGTGGCGCGGACCTATCGCTTGACCGACAGTCCCCACAGGAACATCGCGAGCCATAGTACCCAAGGCACCGGGATGAAACGGGCCATCTTGGTGCCTAGTTGACCGTCCTGTTTTGACCACGCATAGGTGCCGATTGCCGCACTGATCGCCATTCCCGCCATGACCAGAAGCGCCAAACTCGTGTGCAGGGTGCCTTGGGGGGTACTGAAATCCAAGCCGCCAATACGCCACGCCATCGACACGGTCGCAATCACGTCGAATGCGAACCCGAGCCACAAGGTAGTGACCTGTAAGACGCCAAACCCCTTTCGGCGAAACGCGGTCCACGTGCCGACTGAGTACAGAATGAGCGCGAATAGAAGCGAGATCAGACCGACTATCACGTTGACGGGCATGAGTCTCCTTGCGGTTGGATGGCTCACGGAGCATACAACCCAAGGATACGACACGCATCACTATGAGCCTGCCAAGACGTTGGTCGAACCCTGGACGATGGTGCCCCTACTCGTGCGTAGGTGCCTCTGCCCCGCCCAAAGCCGCAGCCGCAGCCGCCGCCCGCGCCTCCAAGGCAGACACTCGCGCAGCTAGCCCGGCGACTTCGTCGCTGTCGGCGATACGCCCGTCCGGCCCGGAATCGGCCATGCTCGTCTCTCGACGCTGTCGTACAAACTTCACGTATCCCAGCCCAATCGTCACCACCAGCGCAAAGAGGATGACGAAGAACCGCGCAGTCGAGTTGCCGCTGAAGATCACCCAGCCAACGCCGTACACCATGATGAACAGCCCGCCGAGAAGCAGCCCGTTAGAAATCACCTTCAGCTGCTCGCTGCGAACCAGCGAAATACCCATCACTACCGTCGCAAGAATCACCAGGATGATGCTCGTGTTGCGCGCCCACCCCTTCATCTGCACATCGGTCTTGTCCTGCAGCGCGTTTTGCTGATCCTGGAGGCGGGTCATCGCCGCCTGCTCGGTGGCGGTCAAGCTCCGGTTGGAGGTCTTCATGTCAAACGCGCTAATCTTGCGCTGGATATCCTGCGTCTCTTTCTGGTTAGCCTCAGACGGCTGCTGATAAAAGGTGTTCACGCCGACGCCCACAAACGCGAGCACCATCAGGCCGAGAAAGAACGAGAAGATCGTCTGCAGAGCATAGTGCTGGCGGTCCACAGCCATTCCGCACCTCCAGAGTCGACGCGTGCGCTCTACCAATATGGTACCCGCTCAGTAACGCTCGTACCGGACACGACTCCAGTGAGATTCCCCCACTTTGCGGATACCTCAACGTTCACCAACCGCGCGTCTGGCGTTCACAAGGCGTTCACCCGCGCCTCGGATAGTGAGTCTCGTCAGAAGACGAACCGTTCGACTCATTGGAGGTACGCAAGATGAACGTAAAGAGAATGTCAGCACTTGTAGCAGCCGCACTCGTCATGGGTCTGGTGGCCGGCAACGTCGCGTCAGGTTTCGCGGCGACCGCGACAGCTAACACCGGATCAGGCACCGGGATGCGTCTCGGCACTGCAATGCGGGACAGCGGCGGCCGACTGCTCGACGTAGTCGCCAAGCTGACCGGCACCAGCACGACCGCCGTCATCGCCGAGCGCAAGGCCGGCAAGAGCTTCACGCAGATCGCAGCGGCCAAGAACATCGAGGCCTCCACCGTCGTCGCCGAGGCGCTGAAGGTCAGGACCACGGTGCTCGCCGCCAAGGTCAAGAGCGGAACGATCACGCAGGCCCAGGCGGATGCCGCGGCCGCCAACATGAAGACGCGTCTCACCACGCGCGTTGATTCGGTCAACACCGCTTGCGACGGCACGGGCTCCGGCTCAGGCGCTGGCGGCGGCAAGGGCGGCGGTCAGGGTGGCGGCCGTGGAGCCGGCGGCGGCATGGGTGGCGGCGGAACCTGCACCGTAACTCAGTAGCGCTCTTGCTCTAGACGCGGAGTGAGTCCTTCACACCACACACCACACACCGCACCTGATACAAACCGCACGAGCGCGTCCCGGCCGTGGGATACTCACGGTCGGGACCGCCGTCTTGTGAGATACCGTGCCACGGAGGAGCTCCTCATGCCAACCGTATTGGTAGTCGACGACAACGAAAAGATTGTCTCCGTTCTCGCGGAGTACCTGCGGGCCGACGGCTACACCGCTAACACCGCCCTGGACGGACCTGCAGCCATCGCGGCCGCAGCCGAGCATCGCCCGGACTTGGCGCTCGTCGATGTCATGCTTCCCGGCATCGACGGCCTGGAGCTGACCCGCCGTTTCCAGGCCGAGGGTAGCCCTGTAAGCCTCGTCACCGCGCGCACCGATGAGGTCGACCGGCTCGTCGGCCTAGAGATTGGCGCCGACGACTACATCACCAAGCCATTCAGCCCGCGCGAGGTGGTCGCGCGCGTGAAAGCCGTCTTACGACGCTGCACGCGGGATCAGGCCAGTGCCAACGTACTGCGCGTCGGCGACCTGGCTCTCGACCATGAGCGCCGAGAAGTCCGTCTCGGCGACGATGTGATCGAGCTGACCCGCTCGGAGTTCGATATCCTGGCGACCATGGCGGCCCACCCCGGACGCGTCTACACGCGGCTGCAGTTGCTGGAAGCCGCGTCGGGAGATGCGTTTGACGGCTATGAGCGCACGGTCGATGCCCATATCAAGAACATTCGCCGCAAGCTAGGCGAGGACCCCAAGGATCCGCGTCACGTCCGCACGGTCTTCGGCGTGGGCTACAAGGTCGAGGAGTAGCCCCATGCGCAGGCTGAGCCTCGTCTTTCAGATGTTCGTCTCGATCCTGCTCGTCGCGCTGGGCGCTGTCCTTGCCGTCGGGCTGTTCGCACGCAATGCACTGTCCCGCGCCTTCGACACCTACCTCACCACCCTGCCCACGCCCGCCGGTGGGCAGCACATGGGACGCGGCCGCGCGATGCTCGGCGGTGCCGAGCAGACCTTCGTAGCAACGGTCGACAAGAGTGTCTACTTGGGAGCCTTTGTCGCCATCGCCATCGCGGCCGTCGCCGCACTGCTCCTCGCACGCTACCTCAGTCGACCGATGCGCAAGCTCGAAGTGGCCGCCGAGAACTTGGCTGCGGGTGATCTCTCCCACCGGGTTCAGATCGCAGGACCCGCAGAGGTGGCGGCGTTGGGCGATGCCTTCAACTCGATGGCCGACTCGCTCGAGGAGGCCGAGGCGCTCCGTCGGCGCCTCGTGGCTGACGTCGCGCACGAGCTTCGCAATCCCATCGCCGCCGCGCGCGCACAAGCTGAGGGGATGGCCGAGGGCGTATTGGTTGCCGACTGCGCTCGGCTCGACTCCTTAGTGGAGGACCTGCAGCACCTCTCGGTACTCGTCGACGACCTGCAGGAACTCGCGGTGGCTGAGGCTGGTCGGCTGCACTACGAGTTCGCGCCTGTGGATCTGACTGACCTCGCGCGCCGCGAGGCCGAGCGAGTGAGAGCGACCGCCCGCGAGGGTGTGAGTGTCGTCTTCGATGCCACCTCCGGCGAGCTTCTCGTCTCAGCCGATGAGCGTCGCCTCTCGCAGGTCCTGCGAAACCTGCTCACTAATGCCACGAGGCACACTTCGCACGGATCGGTAACTGTTTCGGTGATGCAGAACGAACAGACGGCGGAGGTCAGAGTGATCGACACCGGCGAAGGCATCCCCTCCTCGGACCTGCCGCATATCTTCGAGCGCTTCTATCGCGCCGACTCCGCACGGGCCGCGAGCACCGGCGGAGCTGGTCTCGGCCTCGCCATCTCCAAGACCATCGTTGAGGACCACTCCGGCACCTTGTTTGCCGAGAGCATCTTGGGCACCGGAACTACCGTCGGCTTCTCGCTTCCTCTGCTTGGCTCCGAGTCGGACTACAGATGATCGGCGCGTCCATACCCCTTGGGGTATGATGGGGCACCTGGGACTTTCTGAGGAGCAAACGCGTGCCGCACGAGAAGTTCGACATCGCCAAACTGGAACGCCTCAACGACGTGGCACGCTTCGAGCAGCTTGACCCCGAGTTGATGTGGGCCGCGGCCGCCACCCCTGATGCACGCACCATCGTCGAGATCGGGGCCGGGACAGGGCTCTTTACCTGCAGGTTTGCCGAGCTCGCCCCCAAAGCCGAGTTCTACGCGATCGACATCGAACCAGTGATGATCCGCTGGATGTTCCAACACCGTCCCGAAGCACTTTCCGGCCGTGTTCACCCCCTCCTCGCCGAGGAGACCAAGGTCCCGCTGCCCACCGGCGAAGCCGACCTCGCAATGATGCTCAATGTTCATCATGAACTCGCCGACCCGCGCTCCAGCTACTGCGAAGTGCTCCGGCTCCTAAAGATTGGCGGCACCCTGCTGATTGCCGACTGGCGCCCCGGCGACACGGGCTCCGGCCCGCCACAGGCGGTGCGCGCAAGCGCCGAGCAGATTGCCAACATGATCGCGACGGTGGGGTTCTACGAGATCACCACGCATGAAGGACTCCCCAATCACTCGCTCCTGACCGCGCGCAAAGCGGCAGTGTGCGGAACCGGAATCCCCTCCAACTAGCTCCCACGATTTGTACAGCCTCACCCCTCGTCCGAAAGGAGCACCAATGTCAGATGTCATTCGTATCGCAGTCCCCAGCAGCGGTCCGGGAGGGATGGATGCGCCACGCTCGGCCCACTTCGGCCATGCGGACTCGTTCACGATCGTCGATATCGCCGAGGGCACCGTCGTCGGCGATTCGGCATTCAGCAACCCACCTCACTCACAAGGCGGCTGCGGTGCAACCGTCGCAGGGCTGGCCGACAAGGGCGTCAGCGTCGCAATCGTCGTCGGCATGGGCGGAGGCCCGCTCTCGGCGATGAACCAGTTGGGAATAGCGGCCTACCGCGACGATCAGTCGCAGACGCCGCGTGCAGCAGTGGATGCCTACCTTGCAGGCGGACTCCCCGCTTTCGATGGCTCGCACGTGTGCGCGGGGCACTAGGAAGTCACGCTTACTCGGCGCTTTGAGCGCGGCCGTGCGAGCTGGAAGCACGAGCCTCACGGTGTGATATCCGGTTTCGTGTGAGAATCCGTCTAGACTACCGATGGTGCCATCGCGACTTGCACGACACACTCCGAGAGAGGCCCCATGTCCACACGCTACCGCGATTCGATGTTCGCCGATGCCCTCGCCGCGTTCCTCTCCGAGAGCCCCGGCTACGACGCTGAGTCCGTCGATGCACTTCGCGGTCGTGAGTATGAGCGGCTCGATCGTCTCGGCCACGTGTACTTGGACTACACCGGCGGTGGGCTTTATGCCGAGTCCCAGATCCGTGAACATCTCGAGCTACTCGGCGACTCGGTGCTCGGCAACCCGCACTCCAAGAACCCGACGTCGCTGGCCAGCACGCATCTGGTCGAGGAGACGCGAGCCGCAGTGTTGGAGTTCTTCTCGGCGGATCCGGCGGAGTACGACGTGATCTTTACCTCCAATGCCAGCGGCGGACTCAAGCTCGTCGGGGAGTCCTACCCGTTTCGGGATGGCGATCGGTATCTGCTGACCTACGACAATCACAACTCGGTCAACGGGATTCGCGAGTTCGCTCGGTCGCGAGGAGCGAGCGTCACCTATCTCCCCGTGTGGGAGCCCGACCTCAGGCTGGACTGCAAGATGGTCACCACGGAGCTCGGTCGAATCAACCGCCGGGGCAACAACCTGTTCGCGTTTCCCGCGCAGAGCAACTTCAGTGGAGTGCAACACCCGATCGAATGGGTGGACGAGGCCCAGGAGCTGGGCTGGGACGTAATCTTGGACTGCGCGGCGTTCGCTCCCACTAGCCGGCTGGACCTCTCAACGGTGAAACCGGACTTCGTGCCGCTATCGTTTTACAAGATGTTCGGCTACCCAACGGGCGCTGGCGCGCTTATCGCCCGCCGAGACAAGCTCGCGAAGCTCAACCGTCCCTGGTTCGCCGGCGGCACGATCACATTGGCGTCGGTGCAGGAAGACAGCTGGTACCACCTGGCGCTCGGGCACACCGGCTTCGAGGACGGTACCGTTGACTACCTCGGCCTGCCGGCGGTCCGAATCGGGCTTGCGCATCTGGCCGCGCTCGGCCTTGATGCGATCCACGGTCGAGTGGTCGCACTGACGAGCTGGCTCTTGAGCGAAATGGGACGCTTGAGGCACACGAACGGCTCTCCGATGGTTCGCATCTTCGGTCCGCGGGACATGGAGTGCCGTGGTGCAACCATCGCGTTCTACTTGCTGGCGCCTGACGGCTCGACCTACGACGTACACCGGATGGAGGAGCTTGCGGGTCGCGAGCTGATTTCGCTGCGCACCGGCTGCTTCTGCAATCCGGGCGACGGCGAGGTCGCACACCACATCACCCGAGACGAGATGGCCGAGTGCTTCGTGGGAGAAGCTCCGGTGACGTTCTCGGAGTGCCACGACATCATTCGTGACGCAAGCGGCAAGATGCCCAATACCATGCGTGTCTCGCTTGGACTCGCGTCCACTTTTGGCGACGTCTACCGCTTCATGGCATTCGCCGACAGCTTCTGCAACGTGGGTGCCGGAGAGATTCGCGGCTGAAACCCTCGCCATCGCTAACTGGCCAGTGGCGGACGCAACTGACTGACTAGGAGAAGACATGCCAGACAGAGACGTTCCCCACGACCGACTGCTCGACAGTCTCAAGGACCCCTTTGTCTTTTGCGACACGACGCACATCATTCGCTACATGAACCAGGCGGCCCAGAAACGCTATGCCGGCAAACCCGCCGAGGTGGGCCGCTCGATCTTTGACTGTCACAACGACGAATCCAACGCGCAGATCGTCCAAGTCACCGAGCGTCTCACGCTCGGCGAGGACGAGGTGCTCATCACCGACGACGAACGTCACCGCATCTACATGCGCGCGGTGCGTGACACCGACAAGACGCTTCTGGGCTACTACGAGCGCTACGAGCCGCCCCGCTAGAAACGCGGTGCGCGCGGGCGGGCTCCCGCGCGTTTCAGTCGCGCGATGGCTCTTGCGCGTACGCCTCGCGAGCGGCTTCGACTGCGAGCGAATAGCCCGTCAGGTCATCTGGCGTCGCGATACCTCCGTCATCGCACACCAGCAGCCCACGCTCGCGCGCCAGCAACCCGGCTGCGCTCCCAGCCGTCGCAGGGTCGTCGCCTAGCGCGGCTCCGGCCACACCGCCGATCGCCACCAGACCGCTCGCACTCGCGGCGTCGATTGAGGCCGCAAGCGCATCGGAGGCGATTCCCGCAAGGTGGATCGCCGAGTATCCGGCTCGAGCCAGCGACGGCATGAGCGCCCGAACGTCGCCGTCGGAATGGAACGCCACAGCAACCCCGCGGCCGAGCACCTCCGCCGCGACCGCGCGATAGCACGGCATCAGCGCATCAAGCACGTAGTCGGGCGAGACGAGCGGCCCGACCGCCCCTGCGAGATCGTCGGCGAGCAGCACCACGTCGACACCAGCCGAGATGCCCTCACGGCACGACTGCAGCGTGGCATGCAGCGCCTCGGCAAGCGGCGCCGCAAGCTCCCCGGGCTCCGCGGCCGTGAGTCGCAGCATCTCCGCCCAGCCGAGCCGATCGCCGACCCGGCAGAGCACCCCTGGGACGGCCCACAGCGATGCGATTCCTTCATCGCGCAGGCGATGGACCGCCTCCGGCGCCCAGCGCTCCTCGGCGGGTACGAACGCGAAGTCCAGATCGAGAGTTTGTGCGACGAGGGTCAGCGACTCAGCTGGACCTCCGGCGGCTTCTCGGCGCTCATGGAACCCGGGGGGCAGCCAGGAGATTCCGACAATGAGGCCGGAGTCCTCGCCTCGCAGTGCTGTCAGTGCTGGGTGCTCGCGGGCGGCCGACCGTTCGGTGTGGCTGAGGCCCTCTTTGTCCGTGCGCAACGTGGCCTCCTCGGTCGACGGCGTTTGCGCGATTGTACCCGAGTCGGGAACCACAAAAGCCCGCCGGCTGCGTGCGCCGACGGGCTGAACGAGGCCGCCAAAACGGTCCCGGTGGAATACTGGTGGAGGCGCGGAGACGCGCTACCCGGCCTTTCGGCTGGACGTGGACTATTCCTTCCGCTCGATGTCAGACGCATTCGCTACGATGCGAATGTCGCCGACACTCGAGACGGGAGGGCGTTTGTGGAAGTACTCGAGTTCGAGCGTTTGTTCTTCCACCCTAGTACGCCATAGCCTCTCGGCCACAGGCGCCTATGAGTCTCTAGCCCGCTTACGCCTTTCGGCTTCACAGGACGGCGTTGCCATGGCGGTTGCCCGCTTTAGGTTTCACCGTATGAGCCCTCTTTTCACTCGACTGTCACCAGCCGAGGCGACCCTATTTGATCGAACTCCGGTCCACGATAGCACCCTAGGAGGCATCTCCAGGCTCAGTCACCGTTACGATCTCGGTCGGGGCTGCACACGATGACAAGCACGCCCGTCCCATATCAGTTCAGTCTTTCGCTACGGCATACCGACTACGTCCGAAGCGGCAGTCTCCTAAGTTGCGCTTTGCCGGTGCTGGAGACATGCGCCGGGTCAGCGTCGCTGACTATTTAGGCAGCGAGGGCGTAATTATTGGTGCCAGTTAATTGGCGTTTACCCCTGTTTTGCGCGGTGAGGAGACCGCGACCTGCTTCCTCCCTCAGAACTATCGTGTCGAAACCAGTCGCCCCCACATGGGGTGGTATCGACCTGTCAAGGTGCATTGCGGCCCACCCGGACCGCGTTTGAGAGTATACCCGCAGGTGATGACACGGGCACAAGTGGCCGAGAAGCGAAGCATGTGCCGAGCGCTTGGCGTACGCTGAATCGGTCACAGAACCTCACCGAAAGGACCCGCCGATGAGCACGCTGGTATCCGCAGCCGCCTCGGTCAGTGCGACCGCCAGTGCGATTGCAGGCAGCGTTGCCACTGATACCAGTAGCCTGGTCAGCCTTGTTGCTACCAAGCTGCCAGACATGCTGGCAAGTGCACTGCCTTCGACGATCACAACCACGACACCCGCGAGCAGCTCGGCAATCGTCATGCCTCCCTACATCGACTTGTCTGCGGCTTTCGCAGGGGGGCTCGTCGGCGGACTGACCGCAGTTGAGAAGCACTTCGACGTTACCGGAGTGATTACGCTGGCCGTAGTCGGCGGACTCGGCGGGGGAATTCTGCGCGACCTGCTGCTGCAAAACCGCGGCATCTGGGCGCTCTCGAGTTCAAAGCCGCTGCTCGCCTGTCTTGCCGCCGCGCTGTTGGCGGCGTTCTTCTATGAACTGGCCAACAAGCTTCGCGGCACCCTCTTGCTCATCGGCGCGTTCTCGATGGGCCTGTTCGCCGTTGCGGGCACCGACAAGGCCATTCTGTCCGGACTCGATTGGGTTCCCGTAGTGCTCCTTGGAACGATCACGGCCGTCGGGGGCGGAGTCATTCAGGCAATGCTGCTCGATCAAGTGCCTGGCGTACTGAAGCCAGGCACACTCACCGCCAGCGCCGCCGTAGCTGGTGCAGCAACGTACGTAGCGCTAGTCGAGTGGCTAGGCATCGTCAAACCCCTAGCCATGACCGCATGCGTAGTCATGGTCGTCGGCCTACGCTTACTGTCCCTGAAGCTGGGGTGGGAGTCGCCGACTCCAAACGACCTCACCGGCCG
>JBAXEO010000015.1:0-23740 GCA_037140395.1 Coriobacteriia bacterium | reverse complement strand
CTTTGGGCGTCTCGGCGATGGTGATGACGCCTTCTCGGCTGTTGCCGGAGACGTTGAGGATCGACGCGCGCGCCTCGGGCGTGCCGACGTCGTTCGTCTCGACCTTCCAGCCGCCCTTCTCCAGACCGGTAACCATGCCAGCGAGCACAACGTCGTAGGTGTCGGCGGCAAGAAGGGTCTCGTCGAAGGACTTCGTGCCCTTGGGGCGATTCTCGACCCCTACGACCTTGGCGGTCGGCCACAGCGGCAGCCCCTGCGGGACCTGCGAGGCAAACGCGCCCACAATCGGAGCGGCCGCGACCGCAACCGTAGCCTCGCGCGTCACTATTTTGGGGGGCGGCGTGAACTTCTTGGTCAGCTGATCACAGCCGGTTGCCGATAACGACAACACGCCGATGAGAGCCGCTGCAACCATGAGTCGTCCACGCATGAAAACCCCTTCAATCGATATCGAACGGGACGCCAAAGTGGCGCTCGGCTGCTCTTGCCTACCGACGTGGCACACTCGGCAAACTGAAACTTGCGAGATGGCGGAAGCGTGTGCGAATCGAACACACCCAGGAGGTTCTTCACCCCCTACAACGGCTTTGAAGGCCGCGGGCCCCACCAGG
The DNA here is from genome assembly GCA_037140395.1 of Coriobacteriia bacterium. GTDB lineage: Bacteria > Actinomycetota > Coriobacteriia > Anaerosomatales > JAAXUF01 > JBAXEO01. The sequence continues at coordinate 23,129 of JBAXEO010000015.1, read as the reverse complement.
AACCATCCGCCTCCATCTGTGTGTGGCATTGTCCCGACGCCCGCCAAGAGTGTCAAACGCGCGACCGCGAAGACGGCCAGCCGGCGCGAGGCCAACGTGAGAAGACTCTCACCTCCCTCTAATCAAAGCCGAGGACTTCAGTGCCGACAATAGGTGCATGAACACTCGAAGAGACACTGATGCATCCGCCCGTGGCAACGTGCCGGTTCGGCTGATTGCTGCAATCGCTGTAAGCGTCGTCGTACTCGGCGTCGCCTTCGCAGGAATCGCCCGGGCGACCGAGCTGCCGTCGTTCTGCGGCTCGGCGTGCCACGAGATGGGACCGTTCCACTCTGCGTGGACCACCGGAGCGCACAAGAACATCTCTTGTGTCGAGTGTCATGTCGACGTGGGGACCATCGCGCGTATGGAGCACAAGGTGGTCGCCCTAAAGGAGGTCGCCACCCACGTGACGGGCGATCCCAAGTTTCCCATGGAGCAGGTCACGCCTGTCCCCAGCGAGCGCTGCAAGCGTTGCCACCCCAATGTCGCGCTGACCTCCACCGGCTTCTCGCATGCCGAGCACGCCAATCGCGGTGAATGCGTCATGTGCCACGCGACTGTTGGTCATGACGTCAGCATAAGCGCGCTGAAAGAAGCGGGAGTCTACAACGACTTCGCCAAGACCACCTTCGACACGACCAAGACGGCGGTGGTCGATCGCGGCAAGGCCAACCTGGCCGGTCACAAGACCGTGCCGTGTTCGCGGTGCCACGACATGGCGGCTGCGAAGTGCTCGGAATGCCACAAGCCCAAGCACGTCGATCGAGGCAAGGATTGCACGGTGTGCCACGCGACGGGCGCCAAGTTCGTCTTCACACATCCGGTGCGCGCTGACTGCGGCACCTGCCACAAGCCCAAGAGCCCCGCGCATACCTGGAAAGGCGCCTGCACCGACTGTCACAAGTCGGGCCCCGGTGTGAACTTCAACGTCACGCATCCGGCCGACACAAACTGCGAATCGTGCCACCCTCGGCCTGCAAAGCATCGCGCCGGCACGTGCGCACCGTGTCACAAGAAGACTGGCGTGAGTTGGGCGTTCGCCCACCCGGATTCAGGCGACTGCGAGCCATGTCACGCGCGCCCCGCCAATCACAAGTCCGGCAGTTGCTCGTCGTGCCACCACAGCCCTGGAAAGAACTGGGCATACGCTCACCCCGGTTCCAAGGCAGATTGCACGTCGTGCCACCCACGCCCGTCAGGACACCGCAGTGGCTCCTGCACCTCATGCCATACCTCGGTTGGCAAGAGCTGGAATTTCAGCCACCCGGGATCCAAGTCGGACTGCACGTCCTGTCACGCCCGCCCATCGGGACACCGCAGTGGCTCCTGCACTTCATGCCATGCCTCAGTGGGTAAGAGCTGGAAGTTCAGCCACCCGGGCAGCAGTTCGAACTGCGCGTCTTGTCACAGCCGGCCCGGTGGGCACAACTCCGGCTCCTGTCAGGATTGCCATAGCCCCGGATCCAAGTGGACGTTTAGGCACACCGGCAGCTCCAGCTGCTCCTCCTGCCACAAAGCGCCCTCCAACCACTACGGAACGACGTGTCAGAGTTGCCACTCGCCGAGCAAATCGTGGTCGAGCGCGACGTTTAGCCATCCCGGAATCCCAGGCGGCGAACACCGCTCCACGAGCTTCGCGTGCACCAAGTGCCACCCCGGCAGTGGCAGGGGGCCCGGCCACTTCTGCTCGTGCCACGGAAACACCACGGGACCCAGCGACTGACGGCACGAGAATCGCGGAATTAGTCGCCCCTCTTAGGGCACACTATCAAGCATGCCGAGTCTGGGCCTGCAAATGGGATGAGACATGAAGCGTGTGGTCCGTATAGCAATCATCACGGCGATCGTCGTCAGCGCAGGGACGGCTGCCTTCGCCATCGCCGAGACCGGACGCTACCCCGGCGCCAAGCAGATTCCCACCGTGGTGGCCTCACCGAGTGCCACTGCGCATGGCTCCAAATCTCTCCCCGAGAGCATCGATGCCTCTCCCCTGCCCGGGTACCTGCCGAATGCTTCCGATGGGCCAAAGGGCGGCAAGTCGGCAATACTGGAAGCTGTAGGACCTGACCAGACTACGACGGTACCGTCCGGTTCCGCAGCGGAACCGGACGGCGACCACGAGACGGCGCGCGAAGTCGTGACCCACGAGATTCGCGACAACGAAGGTGAGCAATCCTCCGCGAGCTCTGGGGACGGTGACGGGGAATCGAAAGAAGCCTCCTCGGACTCGGATATCGAGAACTCGAGGGAGATCGACGAGCAGCACTAGCTGGGAAAGCTCAAGAGGGGTACGAGAGACAAGAGGGGACAGCGACAACCAGACGGAGAGGACCAGCGTGCGCATCCTGGTAGTGGAAGACGAGGACAGCATCGCCTCCTTCGTCATGAAGGGACTGACCGCCGAGGGGCATGCTGTTGAGCGCGCGGCCAACGTCGCTGACGCCATTGGGCTCGGCGTGGCCTACGACTTCGATCTGATTCTCTTGGATCTCATCCTGCCCGACGGAAGCGGCCTCGACGTTCTCAAGGGTGTGCGAGCGGTCCGGCCCGACGTCCCGGTGATTGTTGTGAGCGCCCTGGGCGAAGTCGACGACAAGGTTACCCTGCTCGATGCTGGCGCGGATGACTACCTGGTCAAGCCCTTCGCCTTCGCCGAGCTCGCCGCGCGCGTGCGTTCCAATGCTCGGCAGGGGGCGGCTTCGGCTCGCGAGCTTACAGTCGGCGACCTGACCCTGGACATCAAGACGCGGGTTGCTCGGCGCGGAGACGACATCTCGGCCGACCTGCCGAGCAGAGAGTTCACGCTGCTCGAATACCTCATGCGGCATGTCGGGCAGGTCTTGACCCGGCAGCAGCTACTCGACTCGGTGTGGGGAATCGACTTCGATGCCAGCAGCAACGTCGTTGACGTCTACGTGAGCTACCTGCGACGCAAGCTCGACCGAGTCAACGAGCCCTCCGTCATCGACACCGTCCGGGGCGCCGGATACCGTGTCCGCGCGTAGACGCCGCCTCTCGGCGAGCGGCCGCGTTGCGATCGCCATGACGCTGGTGCTCGCGGTTGGCGTGGCGGCACTGTGCTTCCTCGCATACACCACCGTCCGCACAAGTCTCACCGCCGAGGTCGACCGCACGTTGCTGCACGAAGCCGATGAATACGGCACCGTCATCGCAGCTTCGACCGAAACCACATCGCTTGCCGCAGCTTCGCGTCACTACTTGCAGGACCGCACCGGTGCAGCCGCGGGGCCCGACCCGATCCTGTTGGTGCTGACCGGTGGTCGTATCATCTCCAACTCCGGGCTCAAGCTCGAGCAAGCCGTCGGCAACGCGGCCGGCCATGAGCCCACGACCTCCCCTGCAGGATTCGCGAACGTCAGACTGAACGGCCGCACCTACCGAGTGCTCTCGGCGCCTATCGCCAACGCTGATGGCAGCCGCGCCGGACTCTTTCAGGCCGCACTCTCCTCCGAGTCCCCCGCTACCGTCGCCGCCAGCGTCGCCGGAGCCCTTGGAGCCGCTGGTCTGATCGTGATTCTGGGCGGCGCCTTTGTCTCGATGTGGGCGGCCCGGCAGAGCCTGGCACCGCTTCGGCAGATGGCCACCGACGCCGCCTCTGTCACGCATGCGTCACCTGGCCGGCGGATCGCCTACGACGGCCCCGCCGACGAGCTCGGCTCGCTGGCGTCCTCTCTCAATGCGATGCTTGCTCGGCTGGAGCGCTCCTATCAAGACCAGCGGCGCTTTGTCGCCGACGCAAGTCACGAGCTGCGCACACCGGTAGCCATCGTGCGCGGCAACGTCGAGCTGCTGCGTCAGTCTTCGCTGTGCGAAGTGGATGCCGCTGAATCGCTGCGCATGATCGAAGCCGAGTCACTTAGGATGACGCGCCTGCTTGATGAGCTGCTCGCGCTCGCGCGTCTTGAGGGCGCGTCGCGGCACTTCCAGCCCCTGGAGGTCCGGACGCTGATGGATGAGACGGCAGCGCGAGCTCGGGCACTTGGTGAGCGAACGGTGACCGTCGAGGGGGCATCGGGACTCTGGGTGTCGGGCGACCCCGACCTGCTCGATCAGGCGCTCCTCAACATCGTGCGCAACTCGCTCGTGCACACGCAACCGGGCGGCCACCTCGCGCTCGCTTGCTCGGCAGTGGGCAACCGCGTCTTCCTGAGCGTTACCGACGACGGGCCGGGCATCCCGCCCGACGACCTCGAACGCATCTTCGACCGCTTCTTCCGCGCGACCGGGCCACGCTCCGAAGACTCCGGTGGCGCCGGACTGGGCCTCGCAATCACCAGCCGACTGGTCGACCTGCACGACGGCACCATCCATGCCGAGAACGCCGAGCCGACCGGCGCGCGCTTCACCATCGAGCTGCCCCGGATTGTCGCTCCGAGCTAGCGGTTGCGCAGCACGCGCACGTCGCCTTCTCGCTTGGTGAGTCCCTGCGCATCGAAGTACTCCAGCAGCGGAATCGTGTACTTGCGGCTCACTCCGAGCGCTTCTCGCAGCTCTCCCGCGGTCGCCCCGGCCGGATGCGCCTCCAGACACGTCGTGAGTGACTCGCGCGCTTGAGCCATCGCACCCACTGAGAAGTGCAACTCGCTTGATATGCGCACGATGCTGCCCTCGGTCGCCAACCGCCCGAGCACCTTGCGCGCGATGCCGACGTCGGTGCCGGTCTCGGCGGCGAGCTGCGAGACGGTCTCGGGCGCGAGCCCTTGGCGCTCGAGTGACGGGAGGAGGGCCGCGGCGGCGGTTTGCTCGGCGGCCAAGGCGGAGACGGCAGCCTTGGGATGGCGCGCCTGCCCGGCCTCCACCGCGACGAGCCCGCGTGCGGCGGCGACCTCGAGGATTGCGTCGAACGCACGCGGCGTCAGGCGCCGGTCGACGCTGTCACGCAGCGCCAAAGTCGCGATTCCGGTGGCTTTGGGGTTGTCGGCGTGGAAGGCGAGCAGCTCGCGCTCTATCGCCGAGCAGAGCACGTCAAGCGCCTCAGGAGTCACGAACGCTGTCTCTCCAGCAACCTTGAACCGCTCGAGCTTGGCGCGGTTGAGCTCGTCGGCGACCTGCGCGCGCGGCACGCCGAGCGCAGCGGCGACTTCGGCCGATGTCATCGGCATCGCTCGCGAGGCAAGTAGCCCGACGGCGGCGCTAGATAGGTCGTGAGCGAGCAGCGCCTCGAGCAGCTCCCGTTCGTGCTGTTTGAGGCGCGTGCGGCGCGGCGGCATGGCATCGAGAACGACCCCACCGCCGACGGTGTAGACCGGCGAGTAGCTACGCACGATGAAGCGGTCGTCGTAGCGAGGGGCGATCGGATCCTCGAGTCGCACCTGCGCAAGCGCGGACTCGCCAGGAACAAGTCGCTCGACGTCCATCAGCAGAACGCGACCAAGCACCTCGCGCGTGCCGTGGTTCACGTGCACGCGCGCGCCGGAGACGAACGGCTTGTCGTCACCGGGACTGCCCAGGTACGTGAAGCGCGCGTCGAAACGGTCGGTGACGGTCAGCGTGCCGGGCGTCGCAATCACGTCGCCATGCCGGATCTGGTCGCGCTCGACGCCCGCGAGGTTCACGGCAACGCGCTGACCGGCCTGTGCCTTCTCTACAGACTCGCCGTGCACCTGAACACCCCGCACGCGGCCCCGAATGCCGCTGGGGTAGACCTCGACGGCGTCGTCGCGCGAGGCGCTGCCGGACCACATGGTGCCCGTGACCACCGTGCCAGCGCCAGAGATCGTAAAGACGCGGTCAACCGGGAGACGCATCGTGAGATTAGCCTGCCGTGCCTTGGTCTCTGCCGCCAGACTGTCGAGAGTGGCCAGCAGGTCGGGCAATCCAGCGCCGGACTTGGCGCTCACGGCAACTATCGGCGCTCCGGCCAGACTCGTACCATCCAGCAGCCGTTCGATATCGCCTCGCACCAGCTCGAGCCAATCGGCGTCGGCGAGGTCTGATTTGGTGAGCGCGACCACACCCTCCGAGATGCCCAGAAGATCGATGATCGCAAGGTGCTCGCGCGTCTGCGGCATGATCCCATCGTCGGCGGCGACCACGAGCATCACCACGTCGATACCGGTGGCTCCAGCCACCATCTGCCGCACGAACTTCTCGTGGCCGGGGACGTCGACGACCCCCATCGTGCGGCCGCTGGGCAGAGTGAGGCGCGCAAAGCCGAGCTCGATGGTTACCCCGCGCTCCTTCTCCTCGGGGAGACGGTCGGGGTCAGTGCCGGTCAACGCCTTGACCAGCGCCGACTTGCCGTGGTCGATATGTCCGGCGGTTCCAAGGACGAGCGAGGGCATCAGCAGGGCCCGTTCTGTGTGAGGACGGCGAGTTCAAAGAGCGTAGCACGCACGTTGGCCTAGTCCGGTCCACAGCGATGGGAGTGCGGAGTCCGCGACCCTGGAGGTCCGAAGCGTCTCATGGAGCTGTCGGCAAAGTAGGTACGATCGTACCCACTTTGCCGACGGTGCCGCTGGAGGGTAGCTGGAGCGGTGCAGGCGCCGCACGAAAGGCGAGACGACGATGCTTCTCCGCGCCCCTCGGCACTTCTCCATCGACTTCCCACAAATCGACGCGAATCGGCGGCCCACAGAAGGCATAATGTACGGACGGATACTGGTATCGCTACAGGAGGTCGGCATGGCACAACGATCGTCAACAAGCGGACATAGCACACGACAGGCTCGTACCGGCGGGAGCATCGTCCTCGTCCTAGCGTTCACGGTCGCCCTTGTCGCCGCCTTCGCGACGTCAGGGTGCACGTCGCCACCAAAGGCAACCGCCCCTGAACCGGCCACGCAGTCGGAGGCGGCTCCGGAGCCGGAGCCACAGGCTACTGAGATCGCGCCGGCAAGCGCACCAGCAGCAGAGGCAGCGACGGCGCTGAAGATCGAGGATGTCAAGGTGGGCAAGGGCGCCGAGGCCAAGACCGGCGACCTCGTCACGGTGAACTACAGCGGGTACCTCACCGATGGCACCAAGTTCGACTCGTCGCTCAACCCTGGCCGCCAACCCTTCCAGTTCACCATCGGCCAAGGCCGAGTCATCACAGGATGGGAGCAGGGATTCGCTGGGATGAAGGTCGGCGGCAAGCGCAAGCTCACAATCCCGCCCGAGATGGGCTATGGCGCACAAGGCTCCGGCGCCATCCCGCCCAACTCCACCCTCGTGTTCGACGTGGAGCTGCTCGGAGTCAACTAGATCACCTCTCGGCGACGAAGGGTCTTGCGCATGCACTCAGACATCGTCTTCACCCTCACTGGCACCGATCGCATCGGCATCGTCGAAGAAGTAACGCGCGTCTTGTTCGGCTTGGACGGCAACGTCGAGACGAGCCGGATGGTCAGGCTCGGCGGAGAGTTCGCCCTGCTGATGCTCGTGTCGCTTCCGACCGAACGCCTCGCCGAGCTGGATTCCGCCGTCGACGCACTTGCTGCCCAGGGATTCCGAGTCACCACCAGCCCGACGCGGCAGGCCGACGCACAACACAGCGGATGGCTCCCCTACCAAGTCTCGGTGGTCGGCGCCGACCACGAGGGCATCATCCACGAGATCGCTCAGGGTCTGTCGGCGCGTGGGATCAACATCGAGTCGATGGAGACGGGAACTACCGAGGCTCCCGTGAGCGGGGCGCAGCTGTTCAGCATGACGGCGTCCGTGCTGGTCCCTCCGCACCTCCAAGAGGACGACTGGATCGCCGTGCTGGCTGAGGCCGGAGACGAAGTCAACATCGACATCGAGGTCGCTGCAGGGGCGTAGGCAGCTTCGCGAACGGTCGCGCCGAGCAGGTCGGGCGCGCGGGTCGCAGCTGCGCCGCTACGCCGTACCGAGCACCTCGGCTAGGCGCGCGACGACGACGTTCTCCTCGGCGTCCGAGAGAAGGGTCCGCGGGTCGATGAGGAGTCGGCCGTCTTTGACGCGGGCGATGATTGCCGGCTCGGCGCCGGTGCGCAGACGCTCCTCCAGTTCGGCGACTTTGAGCGTCGCGGGCGCGATGGCGACCGCAACCGTGGCGATCTCGGCGAGCGGCAGCGACCCGCCGCCTGCGCGGGCAATCTCGTCGATGCAGACGACCTCGGCGGAGTCGCCAAGCGCCACGCGCATACGCTGCGCCAGCGACTCGGCGCGAACCCGTACCTGTGCAACCGGCGTCGTAAGCATGCGGAGTGTGGGAATCTCGCGCAGCGCGCGCGTCTCGTCGAGGCAGGCGAACAGCGTGGCCTCAAGTGCAGCCAGCGTCATCTTGTCCAGGCGCAGAGCGCGCGCCATCGGATGCTTCTTGAGGCGCTCTATCACGTCGTGGCGTCCGCAGATCAACCCTGCCTGCGGGCCGCCGAGCAACTTGTCGCCCGAGGCGGTCACCACCGCTGCTCCGGCCGCGATACTGGAAGCAACGGTGGGCTCGTCGGGAAGGCCGTAAGGCTGCAGGTCGAACAGCACGCCCGAACCCTGGTCCTCCATGACCGGAATCCCATGGGGGGCGCCCAGCGCGACCAGATCGGCGAGCACGACCTCCTCGGTGAAGCCCACCACGCGGTAGTTGCTCGAGTGCACCTTGAGGAACAGGCCTGTGTTGGGAGTCATCGCTCGCTCGTAGTCCGCGAGGTGCGTCTTGTTGGTGGTGCCGACTTCGACCATCGTAGCGCCGGATTCGCGCATGATGTCGGGGATGCGGAAGCTGCCGCCGATCTCTACCAGCTGCCCGCGCGACACGACAGCCTCCTTGCCACGCGCCAGCGCTGCGATGCCGAGCATGACGGCGGCTGCATTGTTGTTGACCGCCATCGCCGCCTCGGCGCCGGTGAGCTCGCAGAGCAGCGACTCCACGTGCACATGGCGGCTGCCTCGCTGGCCCCCCTCGACATCGTACTCAAGAGTCGAGTAGCTGCCGGCTACTGCGGCGACTGCAGCGGCCGCACGCTCGGAGAGCACGCTGCGCCCTAGGTTGGTGTGCACGATGATGCCGGTGCCGTTGATGACGCGACGGAGGCTGGGTCGCGATGCGAGGGCTGCTCGGCCGGCGGCATCGAGGGCGATCTGCGATACATCAGGCGTGAACTCCTCGCCACCCAGCAGCCGTTCACGCGCATCCTCGATCGCGCCACGGACTGCGTCGAGCACGACCGGGCGCGGCGTCTGGGCGAGCGTGTTAGCGAGTTGGGGCGCGGCGAGGACGTCGTCGGTCTTGGGCAGGGCTCTGAGCAGCGCGTTGGTATCCATGCGCCGATGATACCCGAGCGGGCAGCTCGGTGGCGACGGCCGCGCTGAGCTTTGCCCGAGCTTTGCCCTTTGCCCCCAGACGCGATCGCATAGGGGGCGGAACAGTCCGCGGAATCGCTTGCTACTTTGACAACCTACGTCGTACAGTTGTCAGCATGGAGAAGCGTACCGTGACAACCAGCGAAGCGGCGACCCTGCTCGGCATCAGCCGCCAAGCGGTGCTCAAGCGCATCGAAAGCGGAACCCTCCCGGCCGACCGTACCGGCCGCAACTACCGCATCATTCGGCACGACCTCTCGACACGACCAAGCGACCCGGCCCTCGCCGAAATCACGAAGCGCCTCGTGAGCGTGTACTCGCCGGACCGCATCTACCTTTTCGGTTCAGTGGCTCGAGGTGATGCGGGACCCGACAGCGACTACGACCTGCTCGTTGTCGTGGACGATGATGCTCCGGCGCATCTTCTGCGGGGCCGAGCTGGTCATGCCGAGATTGCGGGCTTGGGCGTGGCAGTCGACGTGGTCGTGCGAACCAGGAGCTACTTCGATGCCCGTGCGCATCTCAAAGCATCGCTGCCCGGAACGGTACTGCGGGAGGGCGTGCTGCTCTATGCCGCATGACCTGATTGCACTAGAGGACGCCTATGCTTGGCTGCTCAAGGCCGAATTGGACCTACGGGCTGCCCGTGGTGACTTGGGGCTCAGCCCGCCGCTGCTGGGTGACGCCGCATTCCACTGCCAGCAGGCTGCCGAGAAAGCGCTCAAGGCCGTCCTCGCACTCCACGACAAGCCGTTCCGCAAGACCCACGACTTGGGCGAACTTGAGCGCGCGATGCGCGAGACAGAACCCTCACTTGCCCAGGTAGCCTCGGCCGCCGTGGTCCTCTCCGACTACGCGTGGGAATTCCGCTACCCCGGCGATGTGCTCGATCCGCCCGCCGAGGAGGTCGACGAAGCGCTCGCTCTCGCCAGCGAGCTCGTTGACGCAGTCCGCAACGTCCTCGCGAGCTGAACAATCAGGCGTCGATCTCTATGCGATCGTCAGCACATCTGGCTCCGCGATGAGCGCGGCCACGCCATCGGGCATCGTGCCGACGTCACCAACCGCGAGGTCGTCCTTCACGCCCAGGAAGTCGAGACACGTGCCGCACACCTTGATGGCAACGCCGTTCTCGGCAAGGAGCGCCAAGTCGTCGAGTGAGTCCGAACCCTTGCACGCCAACCGGACGCCCTCGTTCATGAGATGGACGGCGCGGGGCCGCTCCTCATTGCGCGCGAGTGAGTAGAGGAAGTTCTTCATGAGGATTGCGCCGAGCTCGTCGTTGCCGCGGCCGATTTTGTCGGTGACGATGAAGACGCGCTTGGCCATGGGAAGCTCCCTCGGAATAGCGGATGTAAATACGCGGATTACGAGACGACTATAACGCCGACCGGAGCTTGGAGCCAAAACTAGACGACCGTCACTACGCCCGAGTCTCCCGCCGTACACGTCCCCACGCGTGCAGCGAGCACCTCGCGCGTCGCGAGCGCCTCGGCCAGCGCCTCCGCGCGTTCGGGCGCAACCGCCATCAGCAGGCCGCCGCTGGTCTGCGGGTCGCAGAGCACGTTCATCCAGAGTGACCGATCCTCGGCCGCTTCCCACGCCGAGAACTCGTCAGCCCACGCAACCACGTCGGCTGTCCGCCCCGGCATGACGCCCTGTCTCGCGTAGTCCAGCGCAGCAGCAAAGATCGGTACTGCAGCTAAGTCGACCTCGGCCGCACATCCGCTCGCGTCCACCATCTCGTGTAAGTGGCCGAACAGCCCAAAGCCGGTGACATCGGTCGCAGCATGAACGCCGACGGCGACCATCGCCTCGCAGGCGTACCTGTTGAGCGTCGCCATCGACTCGATGACCGCGCGAGCGCTGTCCTCGGTCTCCAGGCCGTTCTTCAGAGCAGTGCCGATCAGGCCGGTGCCGATGGGTTTGGTCAGGAACAGCGCGTCGCCGGCGAGTGCTCCCCGATTGCGCACGACCCTATCGGGATGGACCACGCCAAAGACCGACAGCCCAAACTTGGGCTCGGCGTCGTCGATCGTGTGACCGCCGACCGTGATCGCGCCAGCCTCCGTGACCTTCTCGGCACCTCCGCGAACAACCTCGCCCACGATGTCGGCACCCATCGAGCACGGAAACGCGAGCAGGTTCATCGCAGTCAGCGGACGACCGCCCATCGCGTAAATGTCGGAGAGCGCATTCGCGGCAGCGATGCGACCGAAGTCGTAGGGATCGTCGACGATGGGCGTGAAGAAGTCGACCGTCAGCAACGCGGCGAGGTCGTCAGTCAGCCGATACACCGCCGAGTCATCACTGGTCTCGAAGCCGAGAATCAGCGCGTCAGAGTGACCGGGAGCTATCTTGTCGAGAACGGCTTTGAGGTCCGCCGGACCCCACTTGGCCGCTCAACCCGACTTGCTTGAGAGCTGGGTGAGCCTGATTCGCTCGCCGTCTGTCATCAGCGTTCCCTCTCGCAGAAATAGTCGACACGGCCGTCTGACGCTACCGTCTAACTGTACGCGAGGCGCAGTGCAACCGCACCGTTTGCCCCGAGTGTGACCAAAAACCGAGTGCCACCGACGCTTATGGGCGAGCCGCCGTCCAGCTCGGCGATGGAATCGACGCGCCTCGTGGTCAAAAGCTCGGCGTCCAGCGCGACAGGCGAGTGATTGATCAGCACCAGCGCATCCTCGACATCTCCCTGGAAGAGCGCCAGCTCCACCTCGGGCGCTGAACAGGCGACCGGAGCACCACAACCTGCCGCGCGAGCCACCGCACCGTACACCTCACGCAGAAGGTGCCGCACCGGGTCTGGCGTCGCCCACGGGTCGCCCTGCGCGATTGCGCGTTCGAGTGGGACTGCGACGTAGATCGCACGGCCCTGCCCGAGATGATTGATGGTCAGCAGCGGACTGCCGCTCGAATCGGTCGCGACAACCGTGGCGCTGTCCGCTGTCAGCAACGCAAAGTTCGGCACGTCAAAGCGCACATCGAAGTTCTCGATCTCGCCGAGCGCCCCGTCTTGGGCCACTCGACATGACAGTCTCGTCGAAGCGCCGCCATCACCTAACGACTCGATGCCAAAGAGCTCTCGAATCGCGGCGTGGGCGTCGCCTCCTCCGTAGGACATCACCAGCGAGCCGCCTCGCTGAACGAACTTCACAAGGCGAGGCCAAGTCTTGTTCTTGAGCCGAAACGCGCTCGGCACGATCAGGACTGAGTACGCCCCAAAGTCGTCGGTCTCCTCAACGACGGTCACCGGAACGTGCGCTTCTTTCGCGCCGATGAATGCCGAGAAGCACGCGCGCGGGTCAAAGAGACCGGCCAGGTTAGGCAGCGGCCGGTACCGCTCGGCAGGAAGGATGATGGCGGTGCGCTCAGGGGGCGACTCGAAGCCGCGCAGGTCGGCGTCGGCGAGTGTGCTCAGAAAGCGGTGCGCCTCTTGCAGCGTCGGCTTGGGCTCTCCGGATGCGTCGGCCACGCCGACAAGCGTCTCAAACGGGTCGAGAAAGTAGGGCTCTCGATGGTCGGCATCAAAGTCACGAAAGCGGCGCAGCAGCGCTCCGGACGCACGGTTGGCCAGGCCCGACCATAGTGCGGTTCGCAGCGCCGCGGCCTCCTCGGCAGGCGAGTCTTGGAGCGTGAGAGGGCCGACGTCGTCGGCGAGCACGGGCATCCCGCGATCGGCGAGGCGGAGCAGGAAGCCGTCGAGGTAGGTTGATGGACCGCTCGTGGACGGCCCGTCGGCGGCATACGCGCGGTAGGCCGCGGTCACGTGGCTCACGGCAAACTCGCAGGTCGCGATAGCGGCGTGCGCGTCGATTCCGGTTGCCCGAAAGAACGTCTCAGCGTCGATGCCGAGGGTGATCGGCCGGTCGGGGTCAACCTCGCGAATCGCCTCGCGCATACTCCGCGTCCACTCCTCCAAGTCCGCAGCCGAGGTGAAGCCTGCGCAAAATGCCTCGTTGGCCAGCTGCCAGCCGAATACCCCCGACTCGCTCCTTAGCGCAGAGGCGACCTGAGCCACGAGCGCGACTTCGCGCTGCAGCAAATACCTGTCGGTACGCGGGTCGCGACGCCTTCCCCAGACCACGTCGAGGAGCTCGGCCTGACGGTCATCGGCGAACAGGCACACGATCGTCCTGATGCCGCGTGACCGTGCCGAGACAACCACCTGCGCGAGACGGGCTAGCGCGCGCTCGTCGTAGAGCCCCACCTGCGGTTCGATGCTTTTCCAGGACACGAGCACACGCGCAAGCGAGAATCCCGCATCGCTCATCGCCGAGAGATCCTCGGCCATATCACGCGCGTAGCACTCCTCGGGGCCCTGAGACTCGGCGCCGAGCGGGTAGAGCGTCGCGCCCAGAGCGAAGCCCGGATTGCTCATCGGCTAGATCGACCGCCCTTCGGTGTAGCCGTCAACCAGCCGCCAGAACAGCCCCTGGCGACGCGTGTCGTGATAGGCCGCGCGGCGAATCTCCCACTGTGCGGCCGCATACTCGCCCTGCGTGAGCAGGGCGGCAGCCAGACCGAACCTCGCGCGTACGCACGTCGGGTCGAGCTTCACCGCGAGCAGAAATGCTGTCTTCGCGTCACTGAAACGCTGCAGCGACAGCAGCGACTCGCCCAGGAGTACCCGTGGCATGGGGTGCTCGGGAGCGGCCTTGGCAAGCGCCGAAAAGACGCGGGCAGTGCTGTGGCCGAGGCCTTGGCGGCGAGCGAACGAGACGCCGAGCACGTAGACGGCCGCCGGCGTCTTGGTCGAAAGCGTGAGAGAACGCAACGCAACGGCCATCGCCTCGTTGACCGCCTCCTGCTTCAGATACAAGAAGCTCGCGAGCGCAAGCGCCTCGGCATCCTGTGAGTTGCCGACCAGAATCTCGCGGATCAGCTCCGCCGCCGAGAAGTACTCCTCCCGAAAGGCGAGCGCGTAGGCCGCAGAGAGCCGCGCATCGCGGTCCTCGGGCACGACAGCCGGATCGGGTACGGGCACGCCGTCGTCACTGACGCCGGAAAGCGAGAAGAAGAAGGCGTCTTGGCTCGGATCGAGTTCGCCGGCGCGGCGAAAACCAGGCAACGCGGTGGCCACGCCCTCTCGCATGAGCGCTGCCACCGCCAGATCGTACATCGCCCGGGACGCACCGGAATCGAGCTGAAGAGCCGCTTTCCACGCCTCGATGGCCTCGTCGGGAAACCCTGCCGCAAACAGTGCCTCGCCCAGCTGAACACGGGCGATCACCAGGTCGGGGCGCACCTCGGCGAGCTCCTGCCACACCAGAATCGACTGGTCCCAAAGCCCTCCTCGGCGATCGTATGCGAGACCTAGGGCCAGGTAGGCGGGAGCGCAGTCCGGGTCGAGTTCGATAGCGCGACTCGCCGACACAATGGCCTCGTCATAGAAGCCATCGGCCAAGAAGAGGTGTGCGAGCACCGCGTGCAAGAGCGGATCCTGTTCCTGGGAAGCCAGCGCCTCGTAGCACGCCTCGACGGCGGGAGCGACGCGGCCCTCGCGCGCAAGCGTCTCGCCGAGAAGCGATGCGGGGCTGCGATGGGCCACTAGCGCTCGCCCCCAGCCGCGGCCGTGACGCGATCGACGAGCCGCATCGCACTCTCGACACCTCGAGAGACGCCGTTGGCGCCGACAGCCCGCGCCAGATCAGCGTCGGCGACAAACGGCCCGCCGCCCACAAAGATCACGACGTCCTCGCGATTCCCGGCCTGAAACATCTCGCGAACGCGGGAAACGGAGGCCGCTGTAGATGACATGCTCGCGAAGACGAACACGATGCCGGCATCGGTCTCCTCGGCACGTGCGAGAAAATCAGCGGGACGGACGTCGACGCCCAGATCGATGACGCGGTGCCCCGCTTCCTTGAGCGCTGCCGAGGCAATCGTCTTGTCGATGGAATGGTGGTCGTGGTGCATCGTCCCCATGAGCACGGTGACACCCGTGTCGTCGGCTTTCATGGGCGGCAGAGCGAACGAGATGACCTTCTCGGCAACCACTGAGGACTGGGTGAAGGCGTACTCATCGACGGCGCCGGAGGCCCAGGCCCCGCCCAGAAGCGACAACGCCGGCGCATAGATCTGGTCGAAGATCTGGCTTTGGTAGACGCCCGCATTCTTCGCAGCCGAGATGACGTCGATAGCACGCGAGGGATCATGGTCGACGAAGGCCCGAAACAACTTCAGGGAGTAGTCGTCCGCCATCACGTGCCTCCTTCATCCTGCAATTCGAATCACAATGCGATGGTAGCGGCGGTGGGACTCGAACCCACATCGGGCTTTCGCCCAGCGGTTTTTAAGACCGCCTCCTGTGCCAATTCGGATACGCCGCCGTACGCTCGCAGCTACTGGCCGGGCTCGCGGTCGGCCCCGGAACGGTCTTCCCGCAGGTCATCATAGGTTTCTAAGAGTATGCCATACAGGATGTCGTGTTCGCTGATCATCGTGGAGTTCAGCCCCGCTAGCGCAACGATGGTCTCAAGGATGAGAGCGCCGGCCACGATGACCGTCGCACGACCGGGGTCGAGCCCGGGCACTAAGACCCGCTCGGAAAGCGGCATCGCCGAGAGCATCTCGACGAGGTCGGCAAGCTCGGATCCGGTCAGGCACGAGCAGTGAATCAGCGACGGATCGTACACCGCAAGCTCCTGGCGAATCGCCGACAAGGTCGTAGCCGTCCCCGCCAGCGCGACCATACGCTCGGGCTTGTCGCGCAGCCCGTCGAAGTACGCCCTCAAGTGTCTGACGGTCCACTCACGCGCCTCGGTGAGCTCAGCTGCCGTGGGCGGATCGGAGTGCAAAAAGCGCTCGGTCACTCGCTTGCTGCCGACGTCGATGGAGCGTGCCTTCACGATCTCGGTACGTCGCACGCCGCCTTCTTCGATCACATCGCCGAGAATCAGCTCAGTTGATCCGCCGCCGAGGTCGACCACGAGCAAGTCCTCCTCGGCTTCCATGTCGCTAGTCGCTCCGGCAAACGAGAGCCGCGCCTCATGCTCCCCGGGAATGACGAGGGGCGTGATTCCGTGCACGGCTAGAAGCTCCAGGAACGCGGCGCTGTTCTGGGCATCTCGGCTTGCGCTCGTCGCCATCGCCGAAAAGTGCTCGACGCCGTATTCGCGCATAGTGGCAGCATAACGGGCGATGACGTCTGAGACGCGCTGCATCGCGGCGTCGGAGAGCAGCCCCGTGGCCGACAATCCCTCGCCCAAGTGCGTGATATCGGTGCTTCGCGCAATCTCGACGAGCCCGTCATCTCCCACGTCGGCGATGAGCAGCCGAGTAGTTACGGTGCCGATATCTATCGCGGCGAGCCGCCGGGTCTTGCTCATGCGTCCTCCTCAGAAGGCACGTCGCCGCCGTGCTGCGACGCATCAGGAATCAGTCTCGCACATCGCTGGTCTGGGCAGGCCGGATTGTCCATGCCCAGCATGTGCAGGCCGATGGGATCATCCAGCCCCACGAGTGCGAGTGCGACGTGGGCGTGCAGGCACTTCACCCCTGACGAATCGCGCTGGCCAGCAATTCCGACCGACGCGCAGGCATCTGTCCCGCCCGACTCGGCTGCCCGGCGTTCTCGGACGGCCTGGTCTGTCTTCGAGAGGCGCGAGCGAAGGTCGGGGTCGGCTTCTGCGCGGCGAGCCCACTCGGCAGTGGCCCCTTGTGACTCCGCGGCTGAAGCGCGTTGGGCGAGCCAGGGACAGGTCAGCCAAGCAAACGTCGGAAAAGGTGTGCCGTCTGAGAGCCGAGATGGCGAGACAATCGCAGTCGCATACCCCCACCGACAGCGAGCCGCGACTCGCCAGGGATCGCGCGGTGCTCGGCCAACCTGCTCGGCGACGAGCTCCACATCACGACTGGAGGTTCTGGCCGACTGCGCGGGCGGCCGGCCTGATTCGTCGGCGTCGCTGAGCTGAGTGCTCACTCGTTGCCGAACACCGAGTCGAGGAATGCGGTCCACGGGCCCGCGGGAACCGCCACAGCCTCCTCGCTGTCCAGACGAAGCGCAGAGGCCACCGTGATTGTTGCAGGCATGGCGGCCGAGTCGTCAACAACCACGCCGACCTTCTCTCCCGCCTTGACCAAGCCGAGCTGCACGCGGGCGTAGTCCTCGACGCCTTCGGGTGTCTTGAGCCGGTCAACCTGGGTGGCCAGACGGTCGTTTCGTGCGCGCACTCCCGCAAGCTCGGCGCGAAGGCGAGAACGCTCGCGGGTCTCGCGGTACTGCACCTTGGCCACCGGATAGTACGTCAGAACGAAGACCGTCGCCAGCCCGACAACCAACAGCGGCAAGAGCCACCAGCGCCATGACGAGGGTGTGCGTGAAGACGACGCAGCACGGGCCCCCGCATTGGAGGATGCCCGTCGCGCGTTCGCTGAAGCCCCTTGCTTCGTGTTCCTCGGTGTCATACCTCAGAGTCCTATGTGCAGGCCAGCGATGAAGCGGCCGCGACGACCGCTTTCGCGCCGATGGTAGCACAGCGTGAGCGTCACTGTCGCATCAACGTCAGGTTGAGGTTGAGAGATGCGAACAGGTGTTCGCCAGGTTCTTGAGTGGCAGAATGTCTCTCGGTGGGACTACTCGGAGTGCTTCGGCAGCCGCACGATCTGGATGCCATCGTTCGTGCTTCTGACGGTAACCTCGTCGCGGCCAAGCCGGTGGGCCGCCGTGCGCAGATTTCCGTACAACCGCTCGACTCCATCCTTGTGCGTGCGGACGATGAGGGCCCTATCTCCACCCGTGAGAAAGTATCTGACAAGGCGCGTGGCCGTTCCGTGCGGCACCGGAAACGGAACCTCAATCTCGCGCGCTTCAAAGACCCAAGCGTCATCGCTAGGCAGTTGCGGAGTCCAGTCGCGCACATCGGCGACCAAGAGTACCGCCCGCTTTCTTTCCGCCGAAATTCCCTGAGAATCATCGATGATGATGCTCAGCCGGACTTTGAAGCCCTGCACCGCGGCTGCGCGAGCGAGATACGCCCAGTCAAAAGTGTTGTCTTCGTCGAACAAGACGATGACCTGATCGGTCACGCGAGTAGCGAGCTCGTGCAAGAGCCTCAACAGCCCGACACCACGACGCGGCGTGAACGTCACAACGGCGACGTCGAAGGTTTGGTCGTGAAGAAGATCCTCCGCCATGCCCTTGACCACCGTCAGGTGGGGTGATTCGGCGACGTCTTTTGCGACGAGGCGTCGTAACATGCCCTCGCTAGGCTCGAGCGCCGTCAGATGACCGGCGCGCTTGAGCAACGGCGCCGTCAGGAGGCCGGTCGCAGCCCCCACCTCGAGCAAGCGGCAGCCATCGGGCACTTCTTGAAGCAGTGCGTCGACAAGGGCGGGGAATACACGCTCCTGGCCAAACTCGTAGTCGTAGCGGTTTGCCAAGCGCTCGCGCTGCTGCAGGGTGGCGTCGATAGGCACGCCAAAGCGGTCGAGCAGTCGGCGATTCTGCTTTCGACTCTTCCCGCTCCCTGCCGGCTTCGAGTCAATGCACCCCATCGCTAGCCGTGAATACTGTAGAACGCGGATAGACCAGGATACGAAGCACTCTCGCCGAGCTCCTCTTCGATACGGATGAGCTGGTTGTACTTGGCCACCCGGTCACTTCGCGCGGGGGCGCCGGTCTTGATCTGACCGGCATTCACCGCAACCGCGAGATCGGCAATCGTCGTGTCCTCGGTCTCACCTGAACGGTGACTGATCACGCACGTGTAGCCGGCCCTTGTGGCCATCTCAATGGTGTCGAGTGTCTCGGTGAGCGAACCGATCTGGTTGAGTTTGATGAGAATCGAGTTGGCGACGCCGAGCTCAATCCCTCTGGCCAGACGCTCTGTATTCGTCACGAAGAGGTCGTCGCCAACAAGCTGGATGCGCTTGCCGAGACGATCGGTGAGCAGCTTCCATCCATCCCAGTCATCCTCGGCCATGCCATCTTCCAAACTGATGATGGGGTAGCGGTTGGCGAGGTCCTCGTAGAAGTCGACCATCTGCTCGCTGGTGAGCTCTCGGCCCTCACCGGTGAGCATGTAGACACCACGCGCTGCGTCGTAGAACTCGGTGGACGCCGGGTCCAGTGCGATGCGTACTTGTTCGCCGGGCGAGTAGCCGGCCTTCTGGCATGCGTCGACGATAAGCTGCAAGGCTGCCTCGTTGCTGTCGAGATTGGGCGCGAAACCGCCTTCGTCTCCCACGCTGGTGGCTAACCCGCGCTCCTGCAAGACCTTCTTGAGCGTGTGGTAGATCTCGGCACACCAGCGCAGGCCCTCGGCAAACGTCGAGGCACCCACCGGCATGATCATGAACTCCTGCAGGTCGACGTTGTTGTCGGCATGCGCTCCGCCATTGAGGATGTTCATCATCGGGACCGGCAGCACGTGCGCGTTGGCGCCGCCGATGTAGCTGTAGAGCGTGAGCTCGGTCGACTCGGCAGCAGCACGGGCTGCGGCGAGCGAGACGCCCAGGATGGCGTTGGCCCCCAGCTTGCCCTTGTTCGCTGTGCCGTCGAGCTCGATCAGCACCGAGTCGATGGAGCGCTGGTCGGTGGCGTCGAGACCGACGATCTCCTCGGCAATTGGACCGTTGACGTTGTCGACTGCGGTAATGACGCCTCTTCCTAGGTAGCGTGCGGTCTCGGTGTCGCGCAGCTCGACGGCCTCAAAAGCACCCGTCGAAGCGCCCGACGGCACCGCGGCCCGTCCAAAGCAACCGTCGTCGAGAACAACCTCGACTTCGACGGTGGGGTTACCTCGGGAATCGAGGATCTCGCGCGCGTATACGTCGGTGATGATGCTCATGGGGTCAGCCCTTTCTCGATCTGCTTTGCCTGTTGCCAGAGCGCTTCCTGTTCGTCGAGCGCGAGTTGGTCGACTGCGCGCCCCTCTCGTCGTGCCATCTCCTCCATCGCCGACCAGCGGGACCGGAACTTCTCGCACGTGCCCCGGAGCGCCGTCTCGGCGTCGATTCCCTGCTTGCGGGCGAGATTTACCACCGTGAACAGCACGTCGCCGATTTCGTCGGCGGCCTCAGGGCTGCCCGGCTCAGTCGCAGCCAGCTCATCAAGCTCCTCATGCACCTTATCCCAGACGCCGTCCAGCGTCTCCCACTCAAATCCCGCCGAGACCGCCTTTCGCGAGATCATCTGCGCGCGCATGAGCGCGGGTAAGGCATGCGGCACCGTGTCGAGAAGACCTTGCTGCTTCTCGGCGCGCTCGCCTGCTTTGATCCGATCCCAGTGTGCAAGTACTTCGCCTGCACTGCCAGCAGCAGCCTCATCGCCGAACACATGCGGGTGACGCCGGACGATCTTGGCGGTGATTGCGGCAACCACGTCATCGATCGTGAATTCGCCATCATCTGCAGCGATCTGGGCGTGAAGAATCACTTGCAACAAAACGTCGCCGAGTTCCTCTCGGAGCTCAGCGACGTCGTCGATCTCTATGGCGTGGACGGCCTCATAGGCTTCTTCCACCATGTTCTTCGCAATCGAGCGGTGCGTCTGTTCGCGGTCCCACGGGCACCCATCGGGAGCTCGTAGAGCCGCAATCACGTCAACAAACTCATCGAACCCGTGTGTCAAGGCTCCCCCGACCGATGCGGACGAACCCTCTTACTTGGTAGCAGTAGCCGTCTTGCTGCCGCCGGCCGCCTTCAGGTCCGGTGCGAGAATCTCGATCTTGGCCGTCTTGCGCAGGTCAGCAAGGAACGTCTGGTAGGCATCGGCCTTGCGCTGCTGGACGATAATCTGCTCGATCTGTGTCTTGACCTCGGCAAGAGGCTGCTGGACCGCAGTGCGCTCGTCAGTCACCCGAATGATGTGCCAACCAAATGGGGTCTGCACGAGCGCAGAGGTCGTCTGGCCCTTCTTCAGCTTGTCCAGCGCTGCCTGAAACTCCGGAACGTACGCCGAAGTCGGATAGCCGAGGTCCCCGCCCTTGGATGCACTGGCTGTGTCGACCGAGTACTTCTTGGCAAGAGCACCGAAGTCATCCCCGGCCTTGACCTGCGCGAGCACCTTTTCGGCGGTGGCCTTGTCCTCGGGCTTGAAGAGGATCTGGCTCGCCTTCTTGGCGGCCTTCTGGAGGAACTGGTCCTTGTTCTTGTCGTAGTACGCTTGGATGTCGGCCTCGCTGACCTTGCTGCTGGCTGAGAGCGACTCGATGAGCTTTTGGGTGACGAGCTGATTGCGGATCTGCGTCTTGAGGCCTTCGACGGTCATCCCCGCGCTCTTGAGCGCCGCATCGAACTGCGCCTGGTCCTTGAAGCCGGCTCTGAGCTGGTCAATCTGCTTTTGGACGTCGGCGTCAGAAACACTGATTCCTTTGTCCTTGGCGGCCTGTTCGACGAGCTTTTGGTTGATAATGTTGTCCAGCAGGCGCTGCTTGAAGTCCAGCAGCCTTCCTTCGCCGTCAGCCCCCGTGAACATGTTGGGATACTGCTTCTTTAGCTGCTCGAGCTGCTGGTTAAGACTGTCTGTCGAGATTGTCGCGCCGTTGACCTTGGCCACGACGTTCTTGTTGGAGCAGCCCGACACGCCGAGCGCCCCGATGAGAAGTGCGCCGCACAGCGCGGCGATGAGCAAGTTTCGTGTGGACTTCATCGTCCGATTCCTCCTGATTAGTGGCGTAAACTCACGCGAGTATAGCATCGAGCATGCCGAGAGCAGCTGCGGTCACAGACTCTCCATACTCCAGCGGCATCGCCAACTTCTTCTCCCGCTCGATCCAGACTGCTCCTCGTGCCGCAAGCTCGCCGCGCTTGGCGTCTGTGAGCGACAGTGGGGACACGGTGAGACGCCGTCTGGCCACGCTGACGTTGGTGGCTCCGGCCTCAGCGGCCATCGCTCGGATGCGTGCGACGTTGACGAGATTCTTGGCCGGCGCGGGAGCAGCACCGAAGCGCTCCTGCATCTCGGCGTAGACCGCATCGACAGCCTCAATGGAGGGTGATCCAGCCAGTCGCCGATACACCCGCACGCGTTCGTCGACAGCATCGACGTACTCATCGGGCAAGAACGCCGGAACCGGCAGATCGACGCGCACTTCCGCATGCGCGACCACCGGCTCCCCGCGTGCTTCGCTCACGGCTTCCATGAGCATCTGCGCGAAGAGGTCGAAGCCGACCGCCGAGAGGTTGCCGGACTGCTCGGCGCCGAGCAGAGAACCTGCGCCACGGATCTCCAGATCGCGCATGGCGATCTTGATGCCGCTGCCCAGGTCGGTGTTCTCGCCAATGGCCGCGAGACGCTCGGCGGCCTGCTCGGTAAGTGACTGGTGCGCGGGAAAGAGGAAGTAGGCGTACGCCTTGATGTGGCTTCGGCCGACTCGGCCCTTGAGCTGGTAGAGCTGTGCGAGGCCAAGGCGCTGCGAGTCTTCGATAACCAGCGTGTTGGAGTGCGGGTTGTCGATGCCAGACTCGATGATGGTCGTGGCCACAAGCACGTCGTACTCGTTGGCCGCGAACGCCTCCATCACGGCTTCGAGCTCCCGCTCAGACATCTGCCCGTGCGCCACGCCGATGCGCGCCTCGGGCGCTGCCTCGGAAACACGCCGGACAGCATCGTCGATCGTCTTGACCCGGTTGCTCACGTAGTAGATCTGGCCACCGCGCGCCAGCTCGCGCCTGACGGCGCCGCTCACAATATCCTCGTCCCACTCGCCCACATGCACTTGCACGGGGAAGCGGTTGGGCGGCGGCGTGTCGATGACGCTCATGTCGCGCACACCCGACAGTGACATCTGCAATGTGCGCGGAATGGGCGTCGCCGAGAGAGCCAGCACGTCAATCTGCTCTCGCAGGTTCTTGATGTGCTCCTTGTGCTCGAC
>JBAXEO010000014.1:0-24041 GCA_037140395.1 Coriobacteriia bacterium | reverse complement strand
CATCAATCGCATGGACAAAGAGCACGCGGACTTCTCCGCGGTGATGAAGGCCCTCGACACCAAGTTCGGCCACCGTGTGGGCGCCGTCCAGATACCCATGGGAGCCGAGGCCGACTTCCGCGGCGTCATCGACGTCATCCGCATGAAGGCTTATCACCATGAGGGCGAGAAGGAAGAGGTTCTCGACATCCCCGCCGAGTTTGCCGAGGCTGCCGAGGCTGCCCGCGAAAAGCTCACGGACCTGGTTGCCGAGGCCGACGAGTCTCTCATGGAGAAGTACCTCGAGGGCGAGAAGCTCAGCCAAGACGAGCTGGAGAGATTGCTCGACAAGGCAATCGCACAGGGAATCTTCATTCCCGTCTTCGTCGGGTCCGCACTCAAGCTCCAAGGCATCGAGGATCTGATGGACGAGATCGTTTCGTTCTTCCCCGAGCCCACCGCGCACGGTGCCATTCCCACCGCCGACGGCGGCGAAGTCCACGTGACCACCGAGGGCGCGACTGCCGGCCTCGTCTTTAAGACGATCTTCGACCCCTATGTCGGCAGCCTGAACTTCGTCAAGGTCCTCTCGGGCACACTTTCGCCCGGTACCGAGCTCATCGATGCGCGGACAGGCAAGAAAGAGCGCATCGCCCACGTCTTGAAACTCGTCGGCAAGGAGACCTCAAATGTGGACGGGGCTCCGGCTGGCGACATCGCTGTCCTGCCCAAGCTCGACGGCGTGCTGACGGGCGACACTCTCTCGGTGCACGGCGACATCGTGATCGCTCCCCTTCCGCTGCCTGAGCCGCTTTATCCGGTCGCCATCGTTGCCAAGACCAAGGCCGACGAGGATAAGCTCGGCACGGCGCTCAACAAGCTCATCGCCGAGGAGCCCACGCTGCTCCTCATGCGTTCCGACGAGACCCACCAGACCGTCCTTTACGCTCTGGGCGAAACAGGAATCGACGTCGCGATTGCCAAGCTCAAGGACCGCTACAACGTTGATGCCGAAACCGCCGAGCTGCGCATTCCCTATCGCGAGACGATTCGGAAGACGGCCTCCGCTCAGGGGCGCCACAAGAAGCAGACCGGCGGCTCCGGGCAGTTCGCGGACTGCAAGCTTCGCGTCGAGCCCAATCCGGGTGCCGGTTACGAGTATGTAGATGAGATTGTCGGCGGCCGGATTCCGCGCCAGTTCATCCCGGCCATCGACAAAGGCGTGCAGAACAGCATGGTCGAGGGCGTATTGGCCGGCTACCCGATGGTCGACGTCAAGGTCGCCGTCTTTGACGGCTCCTACCACGCCGTCGACTCCAACGAGATGGCCTTCCGCATGGCGGCCCGCATCGGATTTCGGGCTGCAGTCGAGCAGGCCGACATGATTTTGCTCGAGCCGGTCGCCACACTCAACATCGACGTTCCTGACCAGTACTCTGGTGCCGTCATGGGAGACATGAGTTCGCGCCGCGGTCGCATCTTGGGGATGGACTCGGCCGACGACATGCAGCGGATCCACGCGCAGGCGCCGTACGCCGAGGTCGTCCACTACTCGACGCTACTGCGCTCAATCACTCATGGCACGGGAACCTACACCATCGAGATTGGCGAGTACGCCGAGGTACCACGCGAGATGGCCCAGAAGGTCATCGCGGCCTACCAGAAAGAGAAGGCCGAGGGCCACTAGGCGATCACCCACGTACGCAGTGCACACATGAGGCCGGCCCGCATGCAACGGGGCCGGCCTCATGAAATTCCCTTGGTGCCCCCTGCAGGACTCGAACCTGCGACCTTCTGCTCCGGAGGCAGACGCTCTATCCGCTGAGCTAAGGAGGCGTGTCACGCGAGAACGCACTCTATCATACCCACGGAGCGTCACTGCCGCAGCGCTTGTCTCGGCTAGGTGGCTCTGGAGGTCTCGGCTCGGCGCCTCTCGGCTATGCTGTGCCTTGAGAGCCGGCGACCTGGAGAGAGCTCATGACCGCCAGCACGCTGCTGATCGTCAACCCGGCCGCGCGTCACGGTGAGACCGGCGCGCTCCTGCCCATTGTCGAGCGACTGCTGAGTAGCTTCCCGCACGACACGGCGCAGACCGAATGCGCAGGCCATGCCTCAGAACTCGCCGCCGCCGCCGGAGGTTACAGCCTAGTCGTGGCGATGGGCGGTGATGGGACGGTTCACGAGGTGCTCAACGGCCTCATGCGCATTCCAGCTCAAGAGCGCCCGGCTCTAGGACTGCTTGCCACGGGCTCCGGCAATGATACGCGACGCATGCTGGGGATACCTGCCGACCTCGCGCAGGCGGCACTTGTTCTGGCCACCGGCGAACGACGCCGTTTTGACGTGGGCGTCTGCAATGGCACCCACTTCAACAACAGCTTTGCGGCTGGGCTCGACGCCAAGGTCACCGCCAAGGCTGTCGAGTACAAGGTCACGAAGCGCCGGACCGGGTTGTGGCTCTACCTGACCGCACTCCTGCACGTGCTATTCCGGGAGCTCGACAGCTTCCCTGTGCGTCTGAGCTTTGACGGAGCCGATGCCAAGCCCGTCGACACGCTCATCGTCGCCGTCACCATCGGCAAGACCTATGGCGGTGGATTCTTCATCACGCCTGACGCGCTGCCCGACGATGGCCTGTTCGACGTGTGCATGATCGACCCGCTCTCGCTTCCCCAGGCACTTATGCGCCTCCCGTTTGTGGTGACCGGTCGTCACACGCGCATGAAGCCCGTCCACATGAGCAGGCATTCCGCCCTCGTCATCGAGTGCGACGTCGCGCTCCCGGCACAGATCGATGGCGAGGTGCTCCTTGAGAGCCGCTATGAGCTCTCTCTCCTGCCCCGCGCAATTGAATGCGTCGTGCCCAGGAGTCACGGATGACTTCGCTAACGGGTGCGGGCGGCTGGATGGTGCTCCTCGGCACATTTTTTGGCGCGTATCTGATCGGGTCGATACCGTGCGCGTATCTCATCGTGCGCGGCGTGACCGGCGAGGACATCACCCAACATGGAAGCGGCAACGTCGGGTCCATGAACGTGCGACGCACGACGGGGTCGTGGGGCTGGTTCGCCCTTGCGGTTCTCGGCGACGGAATGAAGGGTCTGGTGCCTACGCTCATCGCCAAGGCGTGGAGTTCGGGAGTTCCTGTCTTGTCGCTGGCCGCTTTCAAGCCGTGGGGCGAGACACTTGCCACGATCAATTCGGTCTGGTGGCACAACCCTCTGTTCTGGGTGCCGATGGCTGCGGTGGCAGGCGCCGTGATGGGCCACAACTACTCGGCGTGGATGGCACTGATTGAGCGTAGCTTCCACCGCACGGGCAAGGGCCTCGCCACAGGCGCAGGGGCGTTGCTTGCCTATGATTGGCGCTACTTCTTGGCGGTACTGGTCGTGGGATTGGCGGTCATCGCTCTGACTCGCTACATGATGGCCGGGCAGGTTGCCGCCGCAGTCACACTCCCGATCGCGGCTCTGGCGCTCGGCTCGCCCGACTGGGCGTTCGTCTTCGCGATGGGCGCCCTAGTCTACGCGGCGCATCACAAGCGATTCATCGGGATGCTCGCCGGGCGCGAGCCAAAACTCTACGTCAACGACGGTTCTGGCCCTCGCGGCTGAGTGGGGAGTGCAACACGCAAAAGGGACCGGAATCTTTCCCGGCCCCTCCGTGGTGAAGTTCTGAGATTGGCCTCAGAGCTAGTCCATCGTGATTGCGCCGCTGGGGCACGCATCGACGCAGGACCCACATTCGGTGCAATCATCGGGACGGTTCAGACGAGCGACGTCCTCTAGGTCGTAGCAGCTGCTGGGGCACTCATCGACACAGATGCCGCAGGCGGTGCAGAGGTTTGCATCAACAACAGGCAGTGACATGGACCCATCCTCTCAAACGGACAAGGCTATTCAGCCATCGGCGCGATTCTAACCCTGCAGCACGCATGTCACAATCTCGCGTCCGCGTCGCGCGCTCCTCGCCGCAAAGGTGCGACTCGTGCTCCGCCCGTGGCCGCCAATCATCTACCGCGCCTTGTCGGCGACCTCGAGCGGCGACCAGAAACAGAACGGGTAGGTGCGATCGGTCAGTATCTCGGAAGCTGCGAGCTGCGCCTCAAGACCCGCAAGCTCAGCATCCATCCCCTCGCGCAGCGGCTCCAGAAGCGCAGCGAGGGCCACGTTGACCTCGCGAATCCTGATGCCGACCGCCTTCTTGTCAGCGTCGGGCCTCGCTATCGCCGAGACCAGCTCCGTCTTCTCTGCGGCCAGGGCGACTGCTCGGCTACGCTCGCCTTCCGAGTCGAACTCCACTTCGCCGAGAAGCGCATCGGGGTTGTGCGAAAGCCGGTTGAGTCGGGCTCGGGCGGCGGCAACCTCCTCGTCAGTGACGATGTGTGCGCCGAGCGGCAGGTACATCGTGATCGAGGCCACCACGAACTTGGGAGGCTCGACACCGTAGTAGCGCCTGCATACGCCGTCGGTGATACGGTCGTAGCGCCCTCCGCCCACGCCGTGAATAAACAGGTCGCAAGCAAACAGACGCACATACGTGGTCAGAGCGAGCGCCTTCGGCGCGATGAGCATGCCGGATGCTTCGAGCGCTTCCACCGCCGCTGAGGGGTCAGCAGGCAAGTCGGCGATCACGGTCCCGTCGACCCCCACCAGACGGATGGTTCCGTCGATTGCACTGCTCGCAAGGACCGACGTGCGGCCGTTCTCGCCCAACAGCCACAGCGGCAGCTCAACGAAACCGTCAGCCACGGCGAGGTCAGGGAAGGGCTGGGCAGCCGACCGCGTCTTGTTCACCATGCGGTACTCGGCGAGCTCGGCGTTGTACGCATCCGCAAAACGGGCGGCATTAAGCGCCAGATCGACTACAAACGTGCGAAACGCTCCCATGCGTGCGACCCGTGTCACCGCCAGCTCAAGATAGTCGCTTCCTGCTGGCTCCTCGTAGCGCCGTCGCGCCATGGTGATGAGTTCGGCGAGGTTGGTTGCGTGCGGCCTGAGAGCCTGCAACTCTGCGCAAAACGTCGCAAAGTGTCGACGCACAGCGGGCGTCGGAAGCGATGAGAGCATCTGGTCGACGGCAGCGCAGAAGTCGTGAACATCGCGATCACTTGGAACCGGGGAACCCGCGTACCAACCATTCTGGCTGCCGATGGCCAGATACTGCTGGCAGCGCTTCACGCCCGGAATCATGCAGGGCGAGCTGACTCCAAGCACTTGGAAGTTGTCGGAGTCCACCACAAAGTCGATGGCTGTCGCCGAGACCTCCCGAGCAACTCGCTGCAGCAGAAAGTCCTTGATCCACACGCCGGGATGGTAGAGCTCAGGCTGGTGGCCGGTCGCGATGATGAGGTCGTCAGGCGAGCCCGCTGCCGCAACCGAAACACCCAGCTTCGCCGAGAACTCCGCTGCAGCCTCGAGGGCTTCTCGGCGAGCCTGCTGGCGCAGCTGCTGAGCGGGGACGCCAGCCACCGTGAAGGCCCACGACTGCGCGGCTGAGTGGTTGGAGCTCGCAAGAGCCGCCCAGTCCTCGAAGGGCGGGCGCGTGAGCACCTCACCGTGACCTGCTGGAAGCGCCGGCTTCGCGTGAACCACGCTGCCTCCCTAGATGAGGTCGGTGACGGAGCGGATGGCGAGCGGCTCGAGTGCGAAGAACGGCTCCCCTGCCGACACGCGCGCGACAGCGCCCCACATCGCCGCCTGTCCGGCCACCAGGTCGATGACACCGGCGTTCGTCGGATTGCCGGAGAACTGCGACTCGTAGGCCCCGAGTGCCTCGAGCTTCGTGGGAAGGTCATCGGTCACGTCGACGATGAAGGAAGGCTCGGCCACGACCCGCATGTGTACCGCCATGTACCGGTAGACGCGCTCGGGAAAGAACGGCTCCCCGCTCATGTCGGTGTGAGTGAACTTGGCATAGAAGCGGGCCGCAACGGCGATGCGCGAGGCAGCGATGTGGTCGGGATGGGTGTCCTCGGCATACGGGACAAAGATCGTGCGCGGGCGAAATTCCCGCATGACCTGGGCGAGCTCGATTCGCGCTTCGACGGTGTCGAAGAGGTAGCGGTTGGGCTGCGACAGCGTGCGCCGCTCTACGCCGAGAATCTCTGCCGCGCGCGCGGACTCAGCGGCGCGCCGCTCAAGCGTCCCGTGCGGAGTGGGCTCTCCGTTGGTGAGGTCGACGATGACCACGCGAGCTCCCTCGCGCACGAGCTGGGCGACGGTACCGCCCATGCCGATTTCGACGTCGTCCGGATGCGCACCGATGCACATGGCTTCGCAGAGGGGTTCGAGAATCACGAGTCCTCCTTCAGGGCGCGGCCCCACACGTCGAGATAGTAGGCAAAACGGGTCTCCGGGTCATCCAGCTCCACGCCAAAAGAGCGCTCATGGTCGCAGTAGATGCGTTCGACTGGGATTTCGCGCACGCTCAAAGCACACTTCCACGCCTTGGCCCAGAGCTCGAGCGGCATCGCATAGCCCGGCTCAACGAGTCGGATACAGTCCAGCGCGTCCAGCCGATAAGCTTTGAAGCCGCAAAACGCGTCCGTCAGGCCCCATCCGGTGACCGCGTTGATCTGGGCAGTGATGCGCTGGTTGATCGCTTGCCTGGACTCTGGTGCAACTCCAACCATCGCACTTCCTGGTAGGTAGCGGCTTCCTGACACGATATCGCCGCCCACTTCCATCGCCGAGAGAAACTGTGGGATGTGCGCGGGCTCGTGCTGACCGTCGCAGTCCATGGTGATGAGGCGAGAAACGCCCAAGTCGTGCGCGATACGAAAGCCAATCTTGAGCGCGCATCCGTAGCCGCAGTTGCGGTCGAGATGAACCACGGTGATGTCGTCGCGGGCCGCCAAGACGCGGGGCGTCTCGTCGGTCGAACCGTCGTCGACCACGATGACCTCGCCATCGAAGTACGCGCGGACGGCATCGAGCACTGCGTCGACCGTCGACTCCTCGTTGAAGACCGGAAGCAAGACCGCGTCGGAGGCGACGGTACTCTGGGCTGACTTGCGCTTGATCGCAGGCCGCGGCGCAGGCGACGATGTCACGTCGCTGGCGTTTCTTGATCGACGTTGGGCGCTAGAGCTTCCTCGACGCGAAAGGACGTGACTATGGTGACAGCGGGGCCGAGCATGCCGCGCACCGAGCAGTACTTCTCCTGGGAAAGCTCTACGGCGCGGGCCACTGCGGCGGGCTTGACCCCATACCCGGTCACGACGTATTCGAGTGCGATTCGGTTGTAGATCTTGGGAAACTCGTCTTCACGCTGGGTCGCGGTTACCAAAACTTCTAGATCCGTGAAGTGCTGACGCTTCTTCTCGAGGACAGCGACAACGTCCATGGCAGTACAGGCACCCAGCGCCTCCAGAAAGACCTCGAGAGGCCTCGCTCCCGTGCTCTGCCCGCCGTACTGCGCAGGCGCGTCCATGACGATTCCATGACCGGCTGCATCCCACGCGACCATCTGGCGTTGACCGGCCCAACGGACCGAAACGTGGTCTGTACTCATTCGGCCGTCCTCCCTCGAATACGAAGCAGCGGGCTATACCGCAGACCGCTGGTGTGGCGCGTTTGCCGTGTGGCCTAGAGTTTGCGCCCCATCATCGCGGCGAGATCGCGAGGGCTCTTGGCCTTGCTGATCGCCTCCTCGAAGGTCACCTTGCCGGCGGTCAGCAGGTTCTTGAGGCTCTGGTCCAGTGTCTGCATCCCCAAAGAGGCGCCACCCTGAATGATTGTCTCCATCTGATGGGTCTTGCCCTCTCGGATCAGGTTCTGGATAGCCGGGACTCCCAACATGATCTCCATCGCCATCAGACGCCCACGTCCATCGACGCTACGTAGCAGCGTTTGCGACAAGACGCCCTCAAGCGAATTTGACAGTTGCATGCGCACCTGCTGCTGCTGATGTGGCGGAAAGACGTCAATCACGCGGTCAACGGTCTCTGGACCGCCTGTCGTATGCAGCGTCGCCAAGACCAAATGGCCAGTCTCGGCTGCGGTGATCGCTGAACTAATGGTCTCCAAGTCCCGCATCTCGCCAACCATGATGACATCCGGATCCTGCCGCAGCACACGCTTCAGCGCCGAGGCAAATGAATGGGTGTCCTCACCGACTTCGCGCTGGTTAACGTAGGACTTCTTGTTGCGGTGCATGAACTCGATGGGATCTTCCATGGTCATGATGTGCAGAGCGCGTGTCTCATTGATGTGATCAAGCATCGCGGCCAGAGTGGTCGACTTGCCTGAGCCCGTGGGACCGGTGACGAGTACGAGACCGCGGGGGCGTTCGGCCAAGTAGGTGCAGACCTTTGGAAGACCGAGGTCTTCAAGCGTCGGAATCTTGATGGGAATTACGCGAAATACAGCACCCATCGAGTTGCGCTGCTGAAAGACGTTGGCGCGAAATCGCGACACTCCGGGGATGCTGTAGGCGAAGTCGAGCTCAAGCTCGGTCTCAAAACGGCGGCGCTGCTCCTCGGAGAGAAGCCCGAGAATCATCTCCATCGTGTCACGTGGCGAGAGCGGACGCATGTCTTCCACTGGCAGCAGTTCACCGCGTTGACGAATACCCGGTGAGCTCCCGACAGCGATGTGCAAGTCAGATCCACCGCGCTCGAGCATGAGCCTCAGTAGGTCGTCGATGTGGGGCGCGTTGCTGCCCGGGGGACCCGATGGAGCTGACTCCGAGACAACCTGTGGCTGCGGCGTACGCGGACTTGCAGCCGGCCCGGCACTAGTGGCGTAACTCATCGCAGCCGAGACCGGCTGCGGCGCGCCGTACGTCGCATCGTCAACCGCCTCCGGGGAGGGGGACGCACCGGTCGGAACCGCCACAGAGGCTGGTGAGGCGACGGTGTTCATCGCCGGGACGCTCGCCACCACAGGGGTGGTCGCCATCGTCGGAACCGCGGCAGGCTCTCCGGGCAAGACAGCGGCTGAACCTGGCGCTGTAGCCTGCGACGCTAAAGCGATGATCTTGGCAACCAGCGATTCGACCGGACCGGTCGAAGGCAGGTGCGCCGCTGCGCCGACCTGACGCGCCTTGAGGGCCGAGACTTCGCTGGGATTCAGCGAAACGATGATCACGGGCACCTGTGCCGTTTCCGGTGCCACCTTAACCTGGCGAGTGAAAGCATAGCCGTCATTGCCGGCCAGTTCCGCGTCTACCACGAGCACGGTGGGGACGGTCTGAGCTATCATCCCCAGAGCACGCGGGCCCGAGAGCGCGTTTACGAGCTCGATATCCGGCGCCTGGGCATCCAACGCGAGACGTAGTGACGCCACGAGTTCAGCATCATCATGCACAACCAGTACTGTCTTGGCTGTCACCGCGAGGAACCTCCTCGTTGAAGCTGAATGATTCGATTGGCGCGCCGTGTCGTCTTGCGCGTCCCCTCCGATGAGAGTATCGGCTTTCAGCTCGGCCGATTCAAACGCGAGGCGCAGTGACGAATCGCGGTACGATGGCCCGTAGGCATATCCGCAGTCAGGAGAACGACCGTTGATCACGCTCGACATCGAAAGCCTAGCATACGGTGGAGACGCAATCGCGCACCTCGAGGATGGCCGCACCGCATTCGTGCACGGCGCCGTCCCGGGCGACACGGTCGAAGCCGAGATACTCGAGGATCGTGGCCGGTTTGTGCGCGCTGAGACAATTCGCGTACTCACCCCATCCCCACACCGTGTCGAGGCTCCATGTCCCTACTTTGGTGTGTGTGGCGGATGCTCGTGGCAGCACGTGGCCTATCCCACACAGCTCGACGCCAAGCGACGGATGGTGGTTGACGCTCTGACGCGCATCGGACACCTTGCTGCTGCCCAGGACCTTGTCGCGCAAACGGTTCCCTCCCCTGCCCAGTATGGGTATCGCAACAAAGTGGAGTTCGTTGTCGACACCTCTTCCGGTCGGCCGCGTCTCGGCTTTCACCGCGCAGGTTCGGAGGAGTTCGTGCAGGTCGAGGAGTGTCTCCTGCTTCCCGATAAGTACCGCCGCGCTCCCAAGGCGCTCGGCGGCGCACTTCGCTACATCGCTGGCGAGCAGGACTTTGGCCTCACACGCGTCGCGCTGCGGGTTGGGACCAACACACGCGATGCCGAGGTGGCGCTCTGGGGCGCTCCTGGCCCGTTCCCGCGTCGACCCGTCGCCACGACGCTGGGACAAGCACTCAGAACGACGAGTCTGGTCCGGGTGTTGGTCAAAGGACCCGCCAAAGAACGAAAGATCGCAGGTGTCGAAGTTCTATCCGGCAAGGGCGCGTGGCGCGAGCGACTCCTCGGCACGACCATGACCGTCTCGGCGCCCAGCTTTTTTCAGGTCAACACACGCGCCGCCGAGTCACTGGTTTCTCTCGCCATCGACGCGCTGCGTGCCGACGGCTCCGACCGCGTGCTTGACCTCTTCGCCGGCGCGGGCACCTTCACCCTGCCACTCGCCGAGAAAGCCGGGGAAGTAGTCGCAGTCGAGTCAGCTTCAAGTGCCGTGCGCGACTTGAGGCGCAACTTGGAAGACGAGGAGCTATGGGCAGATGTAATCGGCGGCGATGCCGGCCGAGAGCTTGCTGCTATCGGCCACGTCGACCTCGCCCTTGTCGACCCCCCGCGAGCAGGCCTTACCAGCGAGACGATTGAAGCACTCGCACGCACGAGCGCCCGGCGCATCGCATACGTATCTTGCGACCCCGCCACTCTCGCTCGCGATGCCGGGGCTCTGGCGGAGAACGGCTACACACTCGCGCGAGCCACTCCCATCGACATGTTCCCCCAGACCTACCACGTGGAGACTTTGGCTCTGTTCGAGCGGTCGAGGTAGATCAGACCAGTCGGCCCACTTCGGTGAAATCTGTGACGTAGACGTCATGTGGCGCGTCGGCATGCTCGGCGGTCAAGTCCGCACCGGCAAAGTGCATTCCCTCGTGATCGCCGTCATTCCACATCGCGCTTTCGGTCACGTCGTAGACAACACCCTCGTAGGCCACGTACGCCGCACGACCGTCCTTGCCGTCAAAATCGGAAAGCTCCTCGACAGTGAAATCCTTCATCGTTTCCCCTGCTCTCGTTAACTTCGACCTAAACGGTATGTCCCCGTTCACTCCAGTTCGAGACGCTCGCTCAGTCCGAACAGGTCGACTGTGAGCCGACGGCCCTTGGCAACGATGATTCCCTCACGGGTCAGATGCGAGATGATTCTGCTGGCGGTTTCTCGGGATGTACCAGCCAAAGTGGCGATGTCGTTGTGCGTCATCCCCTGCACTACCGGCGCTCCTCGCGTTTCAAGTCCGGCGGTAGCCACGTTGAGAATAACGCGCATGACTCGGTGAGTCGCATCGTGGAAGGCTAGATCTTCGAGACGGGCGATGGTGCCGCGAAGCCGCTGAGAAAGCGTAGCGATGAGGCTCAGTGCAAGTCTCGGCTGAATCTGAACGGCAGCAGAGAGGTCACGCCCTTCCAAGACCAACACCTCGACGTCGGTCACAGCGCGCACATCAGCGCTTCTGGACTTCGCGTCTACGAGCGACATCTCACCAAAGTGAGCAGGCGCTTCAAGAAAGTCGAGTACGAGCTCCTGGCCATGCGGACTCGCGATGGATACCTTCGCACGGCCTGAGGTGAGCAGATACATGCAGGTACCGACGTCGTCTTGGGAGATGATGATTGATCCTTTGGCGTATCGCCGAAACGTCACGATGCCCGAAAGCGTGTGCAGACTCTCCGCCGATAGGTCCGCAAACAGGGGAACTGCCGACAGCTTCGGGGCTACGCTGTCTAATGTGGTTTCTAGGCTCATATTTCTCTTATCGG
Organism: Coriobacteriia bacterium; assembly: GCA_037140395.1. Lineage (GTDB taxonomy): Bacteria > Actinomycetota > Coriobacteriia > Anaerosomatales > JAAXUF01 > JBAXEO01. The sequence goes on along the minus strand of JBAXEO010000014.1, from coordinate 12,255 downwards.
CATGCTTAGATGTGACTTGAGACACAAATTGAACTAACTCTCTGCGCCAAGTGAAGGGCGGACCCAATGTTTCAGGACCGCCCTTCACTTGGCTGGGAATCCAAATCGCAGATCAAGTGTCATTTCTCACATAGTCAATGAACTTGGGAGTGAGATAGGGAATCAGCTGCGGTAGGTATGTCGGCATCAGCGAATCCATTGTCTCGGGAAGCAAAGCCGGCATCAGTGCCGCCATGTCGTCCGGCATTTCGCCGATGTAGTCGCCAACCGCCGCCACCATATCCGGCATGACCTTGCCCAGGATGCCGGGGGCCATCATCGGGAAGAGGGACGGCATCATCTTTTCCATTAGGGTCAGGCCACCGGGAACGTGCTTCATGGCCAGCATCATCGGCTTCATGCCGATGGGCATGTTGTCCATCATCTGTGGGAAGATCCGCGTCATGAGCTGCGCCATGTTCGCCGGCTCCATCAGGATGATGAACTTGTCGAAGAAGCCCCACATGTACATCGAGTATTCGGTGGACTCAGGAATGTCGTAGCCAGCAGACTGAGCAACGATGCGCGACAGGTCGTCGATCTTCAAGCCGAGGTTGTTCTTGATATTGCTGTCACGCAACTGCACTTGGCAGCAGGGACATAGAGCCACAACCGTCTCGGCACCTGCATCCACTGCCTCGCCCAGGCGATGGCCGCCAAGTATAGGAGCCACCTCAATCTCGCCGACCAGAGTGAGAACCGAGCCGCAGCACAGGCCCTCTTCGCGGTTGTGCTCCATCTCGACATAGTCGACGCCAGGAATCGCCTTGAGCATGTCCCGTGGCGGCTCGTAGATCCCCTGAGCGCGGCCCGCATGGCACGAGTCGTGGAACGTGATGCGGCCCTCGACGGGATTCTTGAGCTCGAGACGACCATCAGCAAGAGCTGGGGCGATGAGCTCGGAATAGTGCTTGATTTCGAACTCGTACTCCTCGCCACGCTCTGACGCCAGGTTGGCGTAAAGCTCCTTCCACACCAACGCGCAGGCGGGACACGACGTCACGATAGTCTTGGCGCCACGCTTACGAGCCTCGGTCACGTTGTGGACATAGATCTCCTCAAACAGGTCCCACTTTCCTGCGACCTTCATGGGGATGCCGCAGCAGGCTTCGTCGGAGCCCATATAGGACAGCTCATAGCCGGCGTCCGTCAACAGGCGAGCGGTCGCCTCGGCGACATCCTTCTCCACGAAGCTTGCGGTGCAGCCTGCGAAGTACATGATCGGGCCCTTGTCAGTGATCTTGTCCGCGATGTCGTCCGGGATCCAATCGGCACGATGCTCGGCCTTTCCAGCCCAGATATCCTTCTCTCCCCTGAGCGAAGCCGCCATCATCTCGAACGGCGGGAACGTGCCCCGTCTCTCCTCGTTGATCAGCTTGCCGCGCATCGCCATCCAGTTGTGCTCGATGGGAAGCTGCAGCTGGCAGCGTGTGTTACAGACCTCGCACGTGGTACAGATGAGCATCGTATCGATGGCCTTGCGGTCCCACTTCTCTCGGCCCGCAATCACCTCACGCAGGTAGGCGTACTTGCCCCGAGGAGACTGGCTTTCCCACCCGCGGCCAGAGAACTGCTCGCACGTGGGGACGCAGTAGCCACATCGGGCACAGGCATACGCCATGAATGCGACGTCGCCGGGGATTCCGTTCACGTCTCTAGACAGGTCGCCCGGTGAACTCGGAGGCTTGGCCGCGTTGGCGATAGGGCGAATGAGCGGCTCAAAGGCGGTCGCGCTACCCATGATGAAGTCGATGAGTCCGCTGCCCATCACCTTGCCCGGGTTCATGATTCCTGCCGGATCCACCTCGGACTTATAGCGCTTGAGCTGGGCGACTTTGCCCGCGCCCAGGACGCTTTCAGCCTCTCGGCGAAAGTACAGGCCGGTGGAGTACGCGGCGCCGCCGTGCGCCTTGGCGATCTTGATGACCGACAGGGAGAGCGCGAACGCAAGGTTGAAGTTGAAGGATCGCTCATCATGCGGGATGAAGCCGAGAAGCACGACCTTGTCGCCTTTGCCGACCATGCCCTCGAGGATGAACGGCTGGGAGATCTTGACGGCGATCTCGTCAAGGACGGCGGGCATCTCGGCGAGCGGCACGATGACTTCGGTGGGCACGATGGAGGGCCCGATGCGCTTCAGGCGCATGGGCGCGAACCGCTGCTCCCACTCGTGCTCCGTCGACTCGGCATCGAGCACGGCACCACCGCTCTGCGCCACGATCACATCGAGGGGGCCGTCGATGCTCCTCCGCCGCGACTCCGGGTAGGCGATCACTGCGAGGTAGGCCTCGGGCAGGGACGGCTCGAAGTGCTCGTGTTCCATCTCCCACGGGTGGCCGTGATGGTGCGGGAGCTGTTTCTTGAGCCGGGTGGACTCAGGGTTCAGAAATGTAATCGACCAGATTGCGAGCTTCTGAGCCGAGATTGCCGACAAAGCCTTCCCCAGAGCGCCTGTACCCTTGAAGGCGACGAGCCGGTGCGCCTCTGCTTCGAGCACCCGAACGCGAAACTCAATCTCAGTGATGATGCCGGTAATCCCCTCGGCATCCGCAACAAGCGACAGGAGCTCCTCGCCCGAGAAGTCCTTGACCACTCCGGTGGGAAGCACCACGCGAGCCGACGTGACGGAATCCTTGAAGTTTCCAAATTCGTAGCTGCCAAAACCCGATCCTCCCTGCGCAAGCCAGCCAGCGACCGAGGAGCTCGGATACGACGACGGATAGAGCCGCAACGCCAGCCCCTGTAGGCCGATTTCACGGTCGACGTTCTCCCATATCGCGCCGGCCTCGACGCGCACCGTCAGGTTCTCGGCATCGATTGACAGCACCCGCTGCTGGCCGCTCATGTCGACCACTACGGCCCCCGACTGCGGCAGGACTCCACCGTAGCCACTCGTCGCCCAACCGCGCGGGACGAGTCTGACGCCGCGGCTCTGGGCCAGCTTAGCCAGCTTGACGACCTGCGCCTCATCGCGCGGTCTGACCACAGCTCCGGCGATTCCGGCGGGGACGAACGGTTTCACCAGTTTCGGCATCGCCCCGATGTCAGAGGAGTACATCTTGCGCTCTCGGCGATCCGTACGAACTCGGTCGTCGCCGCAAATCTCTTTGAGCGCCTGTTCGATGCTGCCGTTGACTGCCGACATGTTCTTGGCTCCCCTTCTGCTGCGCGTGGTGTCCATGCCCGTGTCCCTGCTAATGCCCCTAGGGGTATATCTCGGGCCGCAACGAGGATACCCCCAGTGGTATGGGTATTGTCAAGCCTTCTTCAGGAATATGGGGGCAGTTTAAGCTGAGGACGGGGCCTGGCTTCCGTAGCTGCGTGCTACGATTTTGCCGACTCATCACGCAGAAAGGTCTCCCCGTGCTCAGAGCAGTGCTGTTCGACCTTGACGGAACCCTTCTTGATATCGATCTCGATTCGTTTCTTCGCGAGTACTTCACCGCATTGGGGCCCGTGGTCGCCGAGGCACTGGCCGGCACCACTCCTGACGAGGGTCTTGCTGCGGTGCTCGCCGGAACAGAAGCCATGTCGCTTCCCCACCCCGGACTGACCAACCGAGACGCGTTCAACGCCTGTTTTCACAGGCTGACCCACGCTGACCTCGATCTTGAGGAGTTCGCGCTGCCGTTTGAGCGTTTCTATCGTGAGGTCTTTCCCAGCCTGCGAAGGGACTTCACACCAATGCCGGGGGCTCGGCGAGCCGTAGAGACGTGCTTGAAACTGGGACTCAAAGTGGCAATAGCCACTAATCCGATTTTTCCTCGCTCAGCAATTGACGAGCGCATGCGATGGGCCAGTATTGACGACCTCGCGGTGCACGCTGTCACGAGCTACGAGAATATGCACGCGACCAAACCGCACGCCGCGTACTTTGCCGAGACTGCAGCGATGGTGGGCGTCGCCCCGCCATCGTGCCTGATGGTCGGCGACGACCGCGCGCTGGATATGCCGGCTGCGGATCTGGGGATGCGGACGTTTTACGTGGGAGGAGGTCTCGGCGTGCCCTGTGATTGGAGCGGCAGCCTAGCAGACCTTGTAGACCTGCTGCCCCGCCTCGCCCAAGACGACTAGAGCTTCAACGGACGAATGAAGGCCACCCAGGCTCCATCCGAACGTTGATCGCACGAGAACTCGAACTTGCCGCGGGTCTCCTTGCGCAGATCAATCTGGTATCCAAGCCCACTCGCCTCATGGTCGGTAACGACCAGCAACTGGTCCTTGGCGCGGAGCGAAACGAGCTTGTCGACAAGAGCGAACAAGATTGGGGTCCTCAGGGATGAATCCAAACCCCGCACATCAACGACGATTTGACCTAGTGGTGCCATTGCCACATCTCTCCACTCGCGAATCGAAATGCTATTCAAAGCGGTATTCGCCGCCACGACGCTCGGCGCCTGCATTGTAGTTTGCCTGAGCGCTTCCACCCTGCCCCGCTCCGCCTTTCGGCTGTGCTTCTTCGCCCAAAGTGTGTGTAGAATGTGCTTGTGCAGGTTCTTTCATCCCCGGCTGGCCCTTGCGAGCGCACCGTTCGCCAGAAGTGTCAGTGAACGGACCGGTGCGCTGTCGATTCGTCGTCTTGAGGGGGAAATACGAGAGTGTCCTGCCGGTCTAACGCAGTCCACATACTCGCTTCGCCAGAGGGCCTGGTGCTCAGCTCACCGCCCGCCACTCTCGACTCAGAATCCCTCCCCCTTCTCTTGGTCGGTTGACTCCGCCTCTTGGCGGCGTGTCCGTCCGCACATCCCACACGGTTTGGATCGGCCGACCGCAGTTGCCGCTGCGCAAAGCCGTCCACATACAGTTATGTCCGCCCCTGGGTCATCTCGGAAGGAGGACTGCCGGTCGTTTAGTCCGCCGTCGCAGTCGGAACCGCCGAGAGTGGCGGCACGCGTCGGTCGGAACCGTAACGTAGACCTGACCATCGGAACCACACTAGGAGGTGTAAGTCATGGCGCATGAGGATCGATTGCTCTACGAGCAGCTCGCAGATCGCGGAGTAACCCGTCGCCACTTCCTCAAGTTCTGCGGCTCGGTAGCCGCGATGCTTGGGCTGAGTGAAGCGATGGTTCCGACGATTGCCGCTGCTGTCGAGAAAGCCGTCGCTCTGAAACTCACTCCCGCCGTTTGGCTGGATGGAGGCCTGTGCACCGGTTGCACGGAGTCCACGGCCCAGTCGACCTACCCTGACGTCGCACAGATTGTTCTCGACATACTGTCGATGAACTACATGGAGACGCTCATGTATGCGACCGGCGAATCTGCCGAGGCTGCGCTCAAAGAAACGGTCGCGAAGTACAAGGGCAAGTTCATCATGATCTACGAGGGTGCTGTTATGACCGGCTGGGACGGAAATGCGCTCCGCATCGCCGGAAAGCCCAGCCTCGAACAGATCATGGAAGTCGCCCCCAATGCCGCGGCCATTCTCGCGGTCGGCTCGTGCGCTGTGGACGGCGGGTGGGTAAAAGCCTACCCGAACCCCGCCAAGGCCATGGGCATCGGCGAGTACCTCAAGTCGCAAAACGTCGCGACGCCCGTCATCAACCTGCCGACCTGCCCAGTGAACCCGGAATGGATAGTGACGATGGTTGTCGACGTCTTGCTCTTGGGCAAGCTCGAGAGCGGCGCGATTCTCAAAGACCTCGACCAGTTCGGCCGCCCCAAAATCATCTTTGGGCAGACGGTCCACGACAACTGTCCGCGCCGCGGGCACTTTGAGAACGGCGAGTTCGTCCAGCAGTTTGGAAGCGCCGAGGAGGCCAAGAACTACTGCCTCTACGCAATGGGCTGCAAGGGCCCACAGACCTACACCAACTGCCCGACGGTGCGCTGGAACAACCAAGTTTCCTGGTGCGTCGAGTCCGGCTCTCCCTGTATCGGTTGTGGCGACTTCGATTGGGTCGACGAGAACGCCCCGTTCTTGGACCGCTTCCGCCATATCGGCATCGGCCAGTACACCGAGACCGGCGGCTACAACCCGGCCAAGGTGGCCGCTCTTGCCGGCGGCGTTGTTGCGGGCGCGCTCGTCGTTCACGGCGTTGGCATGTACGCGGCTGGCCGTATCGGCGAGGGACCTCCCACGGAAGAAATGAAGGACTACGACCGCAAGCGCGCCAAGAAGGGAGGCGATAGCTGATGGCCACTAACATCGTCATCGATCCGGTAACGCGAATCGAAGGACATCTCCGCGTCGAGTGCGAGGTGGAGAACGGTGTAATTAAGGACGCTTGGGTGTCGGGAACACTGTTCCGTGGCATGGAAATGGTCCTGAAAGGTAGGGCACCGTCAGACGCCTTCTATGTCGCCCAGCGTATCTGCGGCGTGTGCCCGATCTCGCACGGTCACGCTGCCACAATGGCTGCCGAGCAGGCTCTCGAGGTCACGATTCCAAACGGTGCTCGAATCGTACGCAACATCATCGAGGCCGCGCAGTACCTGCATAGCCACATCTTGTGGTTCTACACCTTGGCGGCCCTGGACTACATCGATCCGGGCAAGGCGCTCGAGGCCAACATTGCAAACACCTACGCACTGGCGCAGCAGGCGGGAACGACCACGTCGGACTTCAAGGCCGTGCAAGACAAGCTCAAGGGCCTCGTAGCCGGCGGCCAGCTGTCGATCTTCACCAATGGTTGGTTCAATCATCCGGCCTACTCGCAGACGATGCCACCTGAGCTCGCGCTCATCGGCGTCGCACATTATCTCGAGGCCCTGGAGCTGCAAGCCGAAGCCGCTCGCGTCATCGCCATCATGGGCGGCAAGTTCCCTCACTTCATGACATCACTTCCGGGCGGCACTGCATGGGTCCCCACCGAGGAGAAGCTCGACGACATCCTCTTCAGGCTCATCCGCGTTCGCGACTTCGTGTACAACACGATGATTCCCGACACGCTGGCCATCGCCCCCTTCTACACCGAGGCCCTCAAGTATGGTGGCGGCCATGGCAACTTCTTGGCGTGGGGCGTGTTCAACCGCGAGTCCCTCCAGATGAAGGATCGCTATCTTCCCGAGGGCGCCGTGTTCGCCGGCTCGCTGAAGGCAGAAGAAGCAGATCCCGCCAAGATCAAGGAGTACGTCAAGCGTTCCTGGTTCGACGCTGGAGACGGTGGTCTGAACCCGGCCCAGGGAATGACGAACCCGGAGTTCACCAAGTACGACATCAACGGTCAGTACTCCTGGGCCAAGGCGCCGCGCTACGACGGCAAGCCTATGGAGGCCGGACCCCTCTCACGCATGCTGGTCGCCTATCTCAAGGGTGTCGAGCCGGTCAAGAAGATCGTCGATGTTGCGCTCGCAAAGCTCGGCGCCACCGGCAAGCCGGAGGTCCTGGTTTCACTGCTGGGCCGCATCGCAGCCCGCAACCTTGAGACCGCCGTAGTCGCAGACTGGGCGCTCGAGTGGGTCACCGAGCTTACCAACGCACTCAAGGGTGGCGACGTGAAGCTCTTTGAGCCCAGTACCGCAAGTTCTGGTGACGGCGCCGGTATGTGGGAAGCTCCCCGCGGCGCCCTCGGTCATTGGATGAACGTATCCAGCGGCCGTATCGCCAACTACCAGATTTGCACACCGTCGACGTGGAACATCGGTGGCCGAGACGACGCTGGAGTGACCGGCGTCATCGAGCAGGCACTCATCGGCGCTCCGTGTATCGATACGGAGAAGCCTATGGAGGCGGCGCGCATTGTCCGCAGCTTCGATCCTTGAATTGGCTGCGGCGTTCACGTGATTGAACGCAAAACAGGCAAGCGCGGCACGGTCTACTCGAGCAAGTGGGGGGTGGAGTAGATGTCACACAATCTGTACCGCGAGGCTCATCCAATCCCGTTCGTCCTGACTCACTGGATCAATCTGCTCTCGATCTTCTTTCTGGCGCTGTCAGGGTTCTATATTCACTTCCCATTCGCACAGGGCTTGATGGGCCTGGCGCGAGGCACGCACTTTTTCTGGATGTTCGTGCTGATCATCAACCTCATCGTGCGTCTGGTGATGATGTTCTTCGTCAAAGACGCGATACTGCCCGACACCCGCGAAGTCGACTATGACTACAAGAATTGGCTTCCGCAGGCGGCCAACCGCCACCAGTTGATTCCGTGGATCAAGTACTACCTGTTCATGAAGAAGGACCATCCCATCTCGGCGAAGTACGGCGTTTTGCAAAAGATCGCCTACATCATGACGCCGTTTCTGATCCTGGCAGCTGGCTACACCGGCTTGTGCCTCTGGGGTCCGACGGCTGGATGGCCTTTCTTCCAGGCAGGCACCATCTGGATCGCCTCGCTGTTCAATCTCGGCGGTGGCGGAGACCCGATGGGTGTCCGAATTCTGCACTACTGGATAATGTGGGCGATTCTGATCTTTACGCTCGCCCACGTGTACCTCGCGAACATCTACAACTTCGCCCCGTCGGCGATGATCTTCGCTTGGAAAGAGTCCGTGCATGACAAGGACAATGCCTGACGCTTGTGCGCTACTCTGTAGGTGTACGGCAATCTGAACATGTTGGGGGAGCGGGCTCCGAGTGACAGGAGCCCGCTCCCATTCCAGAGGCAGGAAAACCCGTGACGAAGGGGTAATACAGCCATATCACCTCTGTGGGGCCCGGCAGCCTCGTCGCAAATGACAGAAGGAGCCGTTTTGTTCTCGGAACGCGTCATCTCCACCACGTGTGGATTCCTCAACAAGAGTTACCTCAAGACCGACGACTGCTCGCTTACTGCCATTCCGGGTCCGCAAACCGGACACGGCTATGTGCTCTACGCGCACGTACCCTTCTGTGAGCGCCTGTGCACGTACTGCTCGTTTAATCGCTTCCTCTACAAGGAGGACCGGGCGCGCACCTACTTCGCGCACCTGCGTGCTGAGATGCGGCTTGTCGCCGACCTCGGCTACGACTTCGCATCCTTCTACGTCGGCGGGGGCACGCCCACGATTCTGCTCGACGAACTCGCCACTACGATCGATCTGGCGCGCGAGCTCTTTCCTTCGATCGCCGAGGTGTCTGCCGAGACAAGCCCCAACCACCTGGGCCCCGAGCTGATTGAGACGCTCACCGGTCGCGTGCAGCGGCTTTCATGCGGCGTCCAAAGCTTTGACGACCGCCTCCTTCGCCAGATGGACCGCTACGGCAAGTACGGCACCGGCGATGAGGTCTTTGAGAGGGTCGCGGCCATGGCCGATACCTTCCCCTCCTTCAACGTCGACATGATCTTCAACTTCCCGAGCCAGACCGAGGAAGTGCTGCTCCGCGACATCGAGTTGGTCAAGGCGACCGGCGCCAATCAGGCTACGTTCTACCCACTCATGGCCTCCCCCCTGCGCCGCAAAGAGCTCGCTCAGATGGTGGGCGCAATCGACTTCGAGCGCGAGGCCCGCTACTACCGCCTCGTGACCGACTCCCTGGCCCCCGACTACGAACCCGCCAGCGCGTGGACCTTCTCGCGCGACAAGAACGCGATGATCGACGAGTACATCGTCGACTTTCCTGAGTACGTCGGCGTCGGCTCAGGAGCACTGTCGTTTCTCGACGGCACGATCTACGGCAACACATTCTCGCTGGGCGAGTACAACGCGCGGATTGATGCGGGAACCATGGCGCTCGTGAAGAAGGGCCGCCGCTACGGTCGTGGGGCCTCCATGCGGTACCGCTTCGTGACCGATCTGTTCGGCCTGAGGCTCGACAAGCGCCGCTTCCGGAAGGACTTCGGGGTGCCCGTCGAGCTGGGACTTCCCGTCGAGATCAGCTTCCTCACGCTGGTGGGCGGCATCGCAACCCACACCGCCGACGAGATCACGCTTACCGACAAGGGCCGCTACCTGCTGCTGGTGATGATGCGCGAAACGCTTGCCGCGAGCAACGACGCTCGCGACAAGGCTCGGGCTGAGCTTCCGCTCGACGAGCGCATCCTTCTCTTGGAAGGCGACACCTCGGCGTTTGCCACAAGCGAACCGGCTCTCGCCGTCGGCTGACGCCCCAACCCTGCAACACGACGCAGACCCGCGCAATCGTGCTGTCCGCTGGGCGAGAACTGGAGAACCGTGACAACCGACTCCGAGAAGATCTTAGTCATGGGCGTCGGAAACCCCCTCATGCGCGACGACGGCATTGGGCCGCGTGTCATCGAAATGCTGCGGGCCGGCTACACGTTTCCTGACAACGTCGAGGTCGTTGACGCGGGGACGATGAGCTTCATGATCCTGGACCTGCTGCGCGGGGTTGATCGGCTGATCATCATCGACGCGGTGCGTGACACCGGCGAGGCTCCTGGCACCGTATTGCGCATGACACCCGAGGAGATCGCTCCCAACCAAGTAGCGCACTCACTCCACGACGTAAGGCTTGTCGACGTCTTGCAGGCCGCTGACTTGATGGGTAGCACGCCGATGACCATCGCTTTCGGCGTTCAGATCGACACAATCGAGGAGTGGGTGCTGGAGCTCTCGGATCCCGTGGAGGCTGCGGTGCCTATTGCTGCCGGCGCGGTCCTCGAGGAACTTCAGTCGATGGGGATTGAGCCGCTTGCCTGCGACGATGACGACGTTGCCGCCCAGATCATCGGCGCGCTTCGCTCATATGCGGCCATGCCGAGCGAGTCGCCGGGCGAATCGGACACATCCCAAGACAGGTAGCGCTAGCAGGGACGCGCACGAGCACAGCTCGCTCGCACTCCCGCGTCTTCTGCGCTCACGCTATCGGAGCGCGCGCTCGATAGACGAAGCGATGCCCTCTGAGTCGAGCCCCGCACGCGCGTAGAGGTCACGTGCCGTCCCGGACGCCTGATACCCCTCCACGCCGAGTCGCACGAGACGTGTCGGGCAGCCGTGATCGGCGAGCCACTCGGCGACTGAAGCCCCGAGTCCGGTGCGAGCGTTGTGGTCCTCGACGGTGACGATGAGGGGCGCTTCGGCGGCGTACGCCATGGCCGAGTCATCCAGATGCAGCGGGCAAGCGACGATGCCGACCTCCGCCGAAATCCCTCGCTGCGCCAGGGCGTCCGAGGCGGCGACGGCGGCACCCGAAAGCGTACCCATCGCCAAGACGACCGCGTCTTCGCCCTCGCGCGCCCATACAACCTCGCCGTAGGCGAACTCGTAGTCATCGGCAAAGAGCGGTGTACCGTCGTCGCGCAACAGGACCGGCAGCTTGCTGCGGCCAACGGCGACGCATATGTTGCCTTGCATCGCGGCAGCGACCCGCACGGCTCGGTCAGTCTGATTGGGATCGGCGGGAACGACGACTTTCCAGCCGAAGAGCTCGCGAAACGCACCCACGTAATCGAGACACTGGTGGGTCTTGCCGTCCTCGCCCACATCGAGCCCACAGTGCGTGACCACGAGCTTGAGTGCGGCGCCGTTGATGTCGTTGAGCCGCTGCTGGTTGTAGGCCTCGTCGATTCCAAAAACCCCGAAGTCGCTCCAAAAGGTCAAGACACCAGGAACCGTCGAGAGCGCCCCTCCGACCGTGGCGGCGTTATGCTCCCCCACTCCGCACTGCACGAAACCCTGCGGTCGAAGGGCCGCAAACCCGTCGGTCTTTACCGAGACGGCCAGATCGCAATCGAGTACCGCGATGGGGAGCTTTGGGTTGGCATCGGCGAGGCCGGTGAGCGCGGTGCCCCACGCCGAGCGGTTGTCGGTCAGCTTCTCTGCCGAGTAGGTCCGCGGATCGCCCTGCGCGAGAACGAGTTGCGGCGTCTGGAAGTCGATGGGGACGACAGCGCACGGCGAAGTTCGCAACCCGCGAGCGCGCTCCAGGGCGGATGAGTCGACACCGAGCTCAACGGCCGCCCGCGTGTACTCCTGGGCGGTCAGGGCTCGACCATGGAATTCTGGCAGGTCTTCCATGAACGACACGCCCTTGCCGATGACCGTGTGCGCTACCACCACGGCTGGTCCATCGCCTTGGACGGCATCTCGAACCGCCTCGTGCAGAGCCGAGAGGTCGTGTCCGTCACATTCGAGGACGCGCCAGCCATCGGCGGCCCAGTCGGCTGCGATGTCGACCGGCATGATCTTGCTTGTGTGACCAGATATCTGGATACCGTTGCAGTCAATGACCGCCGTCAGATTGTCGAGATTCTCCTTTGCTGCGAGCCTGCGGGCCTCGGCGACTTGGCCCTTGTGCTGCTCGCCATCGCTCATCACCACGAACGTATGCCAACTCGCACCCGTCAGTCGAGCACCGAGAGCCAGCCCAACGCCGGCCGAAAGTCCCTGTCC
>JBAXEO010000013.1:0-24390 GCA_037140395.1 Coriobacteriia bacterium | reverse complement strand
GAGCGAATCTGATCGGCGTGGTGTGGGCCGAACAAAGAAATCGAGCCGACGGAGCGAGGAGGAAGCGACCTGTGAGCGCATGCCCGCGGCTCATTCTTAACGCGTTCGATGGACGCGACGCGCGTGAATTGCACCGGTCGTCAAGGAGGAGGGGTGCCGCATGACGCATCAAGGGGATACGCCCAGGCCCGTAACGGTCGACAACTTCGTGCGAGCTGAGACTGACATGACGATGAGCCGGTACGTCGCGCAGGGTGGGTTCGGTCGGATCATACATATGCGGCAGCCTGTTCCACTCGACAAGCAGGATGTCATTCGGATGAACCGTGACACACTCTACTCGTTCGGCATCTTCGATCTCACAAGTCCGGTCACCATCACGAAACCCGACTCCAAGGGCCGCTTCCAGTCGCTCATGTTCGTGAGCCAAGATCATTCGATTCTTCCGGCTGTGCATGGCGTTGGCGAATTCTCGCTCTCGCAGGAGATGATTGGGACGCGCTATGCGTTCGTCATCCTCCGAACGTTCGTCGATGCGGCAGATCCCGGCGACATTGCTGCCGCCAATGTCATTCAGGACGAGATCGCCTGGTCGCAAACGGCCGTCGGCGTCTTCGAGGTTCCCGACTGGGACGCGGCATCCTTGAAGACGGTCCGGCAGGCGATCAACGTGCTCGCAGCCACCAAGATGGATACGTCCGGAATGTTCGGCGACAAGGCGGAGCTCAACCCAATCGACCACCTCCTTGGCACAGCATACGGTTGGGGCGGCAACCCCAAGGAGGCCGCCATGTACGTCAATGGGGTGCCCTCACTCAACGACGGCAACACACCGCACATCCTGACCGTGAAGGACGCGCCTGTTGACGGATTTTGGTCTGTAACGGTCTACAACGCTGAGGGATTCATGGAGCCCAATGATCTCGGCGCGAACTCCTTCAACAATGTTACGGCGGCGGGAAATGATGACGGCAGCGTCACCGTCCACTTCGGCGGAGACCCGAGCAACGCGAATTACCTTCCGATCACTCAAGGCTGGAACTATGTTGCACGGCTCTATCGGCCACGGAGGGCACTATTGGATGGCGATTGGGTCTTCCCTGATGCCGTACCGGTTCTTTAGCTACAGGGCTACTCACAGCCATCGAACAAAGGCAACACCTGACTCGCTTCGCTCGCAGCTCATACCTAACACGTTAGGTAGGGCTGGAGTCCCAGCGGGCACAGCGACAGTCACGGGAGAAGCACATGAGTCGACAACGACCTCCATCCGATGGCTCTGGCAAGACAGCACTTCCATTTGGCCTTTCGCGCGGGCAGTGGGTGTGGGTCGTAGTCATCCTCTTGTGCGTCGGATTGGTCTTCTACACATACGAGCTTCTGAACTTCGCCCCAAGTGCTGGCCGCTGGCCCGGGTACTACGCGACCAACCCGGCGACAGGGCAGCTCGTCCAACCACTCACCGGCGCCGAGCCGTTCCAGACGCTCGTGCTCAAGAGTTGGCTCGATGCGAAGATCCCGTTCGTGCCGCTCCTTGCGATTCCGTACCTCACGTTCCTGCTCAGCGTCCCGCTCGTGATTCCGCTGCTCAACCTTTCGGCCGGTTCCTATCGTCGCTTCCTGACCGTCGGCCTGGCCCTGATCGTCTCGCAGCTGATCCTCAATGTCGCCTACGTCCTGTTCCAGACCTACGTGGTGCGTGACGTGCACGCTGGCGCGGGATTGGGCGGCTGGCTGGTCAACCTCGTGTGGGGCAACGATCAGCCGTTCAACTGCTTCCCCAGCGGGCACTGCACGTGGACCACGATCGGCATTATCTCGCTGTGGCGGCTCAGGCACCGATTCCCGAAGACATCGTGGGCCCTCATGGCTTGGTTGTCTCTCGTGTATCCAGCGACGGTGAGCTTGAGACAGCACTACCTGATGGACGTCTATGCGGGAATCTTCATAGGCTTTGCCGTCTACTGGGCATGCATGTTCCTCGTCGAGCGTCCGCTGCTCGTACCGGCTGGCGAGGCACCACTGCCTACCTAACAGAGATATTCAGCAGAACGCCAGGAGCTACACTGCTGAAGAGAGGCGTCGGCGCGTCGGCTGACACCCAACACGTTAGGCCTACAGGGGGAGTAGACGATGACCGGCCGCTGGCGGATTCTGTCGGGCCTGGCGCTGATTCTTGCATACCCCGTGTTGCTCCGACTTCCATTCGCACAGCTGCCGGCGGCGATCGCGGTGGTATGCATCGAGGCGTTGGTGATCGGCACGGTTCCGTTCGGCATCGCGTTTCTCGCCCAGACCCTGCTGGGGCACAGGCGATTAGGGGACCCCGTGCTTCTGCTGCTCGCGGTCGTCGTGGTGGCCGTCTGGTGGTATCTCGGCCTTGGCGCGGCCGAATCTCCCATCGAAGGCGTCGTCATGCTCTTCATGTCTGTGCTTCTCCTGCTGTGGTTCCTGAGCCTTGGCTCGGCATCCGCGCGCGCACTCAACAAGCGTCGACTGTCGAAGGCATCCACCGGTCCGCGTTAGGCGTAACAGGAGCATCGAGCGGACGCCGAGCGGGTATCCTGATGAGAGCGCCTGAGCGCCGCTCATGCGCAATACGTTGCGCGGACGAGAGTGCGGTTCGGCGACGGAGCCGGACTGTCGGCCGCAACCGGCTTTCGCGCGTGCCTCGCCTGTGTCGATCCGGAAGGGGTCATGATGCCCAAGGTCATCCGCCAGGCCGTGACGTTCAAGGCGACGCCGCACGAGGTCTACGAGCTGCTCATGGACTCGCGCAAACACGCCGCTTTCACGGGGGCTGCAGCGAGCATCAGCCGCAAGGTGGGAGGATCCGTCAGCGCCTACGACGGCTACGCCACCGGGACGAACCTGGCGTTGGACCCTGACTGCGGAATCGTCCAGACCTGGCGCGCCAGTGACTGGCCGGCCGATTGCGTCTCCCGCGTCACTTTCCACCTCGCCGCCGTAGAGGCCGGAACTCGACTCACGTTCACGCAGCGGGGCGTGCCGGACGAGTCTTACGAGTCCGTGAAGCGCGGCTGGATCGACTACTACTGGAATCCCATGAAGGCGATGCTGGCCTCGAGCTGAGCCGCGAGTTGCGCGAGGGTGCCGCCGCCCAGCAAGCGCATCGAACGGACTCCGCGAGCGCTATCCTGATGAGAGCGTCTGAGCGTCGTTCATGCGCGCCACGTTCGACCGACATACGCCCGGGAGAGGAGGGGCACGCTGGGCATGAAGCCTGCGTCCATGCCGAGATGGCCAGGCCGGGTCATCATCGTGTCGAGCGTGCCTCTCGCACTGATCGCCATCGGACTCATCAGAGTGCTGGTTGCGGAGCGCGGCGGCGTTGTCGGCACCTCAGTTGAGCGTGCGGTCTTCGGCATTGGGTCTATACCTGGCGGTACCGTGCGGACTGGCGAACATCGTCACCGGAGTCTTCTCGCTGTTGAGAAGGCTACTCACGAAGTGGGTTGCGATTGCTGCGATCCTGGTAGGTATCCTGAGCGTGGCCGCGGGAGTCATTTCATGGACCTGATGATTCATGGTCTCGTCATTCGCGGCGGGTGCCTTCAGTCAGTCGCTTGCGGGACAAATATCGGGCTTGGTGTTCAGGCCCACTTGATTGCCAAGGCTGAGGCCGTCCTAGCCGACGTCGTGACGGCGTGGCACCGCCCGGTGGTGACATCGGTCGAACAAGCGCATCAGGTCGCCAAACGGTAGACTGGCCTGAAGGCGCAAAGGCGTCTACTTATGCGCAACACGTTCGACAGGCCAGGATTGGTCGGGTGTAGCCTCGCTCCCAGCGATTGCGCAACGGAGGTGCACGAGTGAATCATCGGCTCTCTCTTGCTCATATCGAGCAGGCCATGAGCGTGATCGACCCGGTCTTCCTCCACACACCCCAGTACCGGGTTGAGTCACTCGACGAGATACTCGGTTGCCGCCTCGTCGCCAAGGTTGAGACCCTCAATCCAGTACGTAGCTTCAAGGGTCGGGGTGCCTCGTACCTGCTGGCCAGCGTACCGGCTGGAACGAGACTGATTTGCGCCAGCGCGGGCAACTTCGGTCAAGCCATGGCCTATGCATGTCGCTCAAGAGGTGTGCATCTCGTGGTCTACGCGAGTGTGAACGCCAACCCACTCAAGGTGCAGCGCATGAGGGATCTGGGGGCTGAGGTTCGACTTTCCGGCGACGATTTCGATGCTGCCAAGATTGAGGCCAGACGAGTCGCACTGGCCGATGGCATGCAGATGGTCGAGGACAGTCTGGACCCCAACACGGGTGAGGGGGCAGGGACCATCGGTCTCGAGCTAGCCCAATGGACTGAGCCGCTGGGTGCGGTTCTGGTTGCACTCGGAAACGGAGCCATGATCACCGGCGTCGGCTTGTGGCTGAAGGAGCACTCGCCCGCGACGCAGGTGATCGGTGTGGCGGCGGCGGGAGCTCCCTCGATGGTTGAATCGTGGCGTTCGGGGACGATCGTGGAACACTCGGCGGTCCACACGATCGCCGACGGCATTGCGGTGCGCGTCCCGATTCCGGAAGCCGTGGCGGACATGGATGGGACCGTGGACGACGCGCTCGTAGTCCGCGATGAGAGCATGCTTGCCGGAATGAGACTCCTACATCAGCACCTGGGCCTAGTGGTTGAGCCGTCTGCGGCGGTAGGTGTCGCTGCGCTTCTGGAGCACCCTGCTCGGTTCAAGGACCAGACAGTAGCGACTATCCTATGCGGGAGCAACCTGACCATGGAGCAGGCAAACGAGTGGTTGTTCTAGATGAATGGTTTTCGGGTGCGGCATGTCGAACAAAGGTGTCCAGCAGAACGCCAGGAGCTAGACTTGTGAAGAGAAGTATCAGCGCGTCTGCTGATACCTAACACGTTCGACGCACCGGGAGCTATCGTCTGTCAGTGAGGACCCCGCGATGAAGGGCTTTGAGCCGACCCCGGCAGCGCAAGGTGGACCTCTTGCCCGCGGCCTGAGAGATTGCGATGTCGTCTGGTTCGGCCCGAAGGAACTGCCATGAGACCCGCTGCCAGAAGAGTCCTATTGTGGGCCGTCGCCATCGTGCTCGCGGTGGCGGTCGCTGGCCTGGCCGGGTTCGTCTGGTGGGGTACCCACCCGCTCGGACCGACTCAGGGCGCTCTCGCAGCGCTTCAAGGCGACGGCACGGTACGTGTCAGCTGGCTCGCCGATGGTTGGGAGTTCGTGCCGACGAGCGGAGAACCCAGCGCTGCACTCGTCTTCTATCCGGGGGGACACGTCGACGCCCGCAGCTACGCACCGTACGCCCGCGACGTGGCGTCACGTGGGTACCTGGTCGTGATTCCGGTGATGCCGCTTTCGCTGGCGGTGCTCTCACCGAACGCCGCTGACAAGGTCGTGGAGGCCCACCCGGAGATCGCACGCTGGGTCATAGGCGGGCATTCGCTCGGCGGCGCGATGGCAGCGCAGTATGTGGCCAAGAACCGCGGTGCGATGCGCGGCCTCGTGCTGCTCGCCGCCTATCCGCCGTCAGGCGACGACCTGAGCACGAGTGGCGTGTTCGCGCTCACACAGGTCGGGACTCTCGACACGGTCGTCAATCGCGGGAACCTCGCTGCAGGGCGCAACCTGCTACCGCTCGACGCGGTCTATCGAGATCTCAAAGGCGGCAACCACGCGCAGTTCGGCGACTACGGTCCGCAGCCGGGCGACAATCCGAACCCCACAATGCCCGCCGCTGAGCAACGCCGCCGCGCCGTCGATGGCACCGTCGCCATCTTGGGCAGCCGATAGCCTCTCGTCTGGGTGCGCACGTCAGCAATCCTCTCACTCCCGAGGCCAAGATGAAGGACCTTCCCGACAGTGGGCGTCTGACCAGCGCATCGAGCGGAGGCCGCGAGCGCTATCCTGAAGTGAGCGCCGCAAAGCCGCTCACGCGCACCACGTTCGATGGAGCGGAGTCGTCTACTCCGCTGACCGCTCCAGGTTCTCTACGATGCGACGGTATTTCTCGTGGATGAGCGCACGGTCGAACTCGTCGAAGTCGGCTAGCATCGTCTGCTGCTCGGCATCCGTGAAGTACTCCAGGCATGGCTTGAAGAAGTGCCGGTCCTCTTTGGCGATATGCACCGGGTAGAACTCGATCAAATCCCGCAGGCAAGATTCAATCTCGCTGAGCGCTGACGCGTCGCCGAAACGATATCGACTGTTGGCCTCGATGAGCCTCCTCGTCATCAATCGCCCACGCACGTGGTCCTCGATGAGGCCAGCCATGGTTGCGGCCAGCTCGTCATCTAGAGGTTTGTCGGCGAGACGTCGGAAGAGGATGTCCTCCTCCTTGCCGTGGTGGCAGCGGTCGGCGTATGTGCGGATGAAGTCGGTTGCAGTGTCGATGAGCCCGGAGTCGACACTCCGCGCTTCAGCTATCTCACCCAGCTGATCCTCAAGAACAGCCAGCATGCGCTCGATGACCCGATGCTCGGCCATCAGCGGACCTGCAGGTGAGCGTCCGGACATTGTGCCCTCCTCGGATCGGCGGTTGTCTTTGTTGTATTCCCAGGGGGCACGCAGTGGCTGTCCTCATCGCGCTGCATCGAACAAAGGTATGCAGCAGACAGTTCGACCACAGAGTGCTACTCCCGTTCGGCGCGAGCCTTCAGACCGTTGGCGAACTGCTCGAACGAGGGCTGCAGATCGGGCATCGAGCGCCACATCGCGCCGGTCAGGGGTCCGTGGTACTCCTCCCTCATGTGGAAGGTCGATCCGCCGTCCTCGGTCGGCGTGAGCGTGAACGTGCGCTCGCCAACGAAGAGCCCCAGCGGCATGCCCCCGGTCCACTTCATCTTCGTGGGGGCGTCGAAGTCGGTCACTCTGACTGGGAACGCACGCCCGGGGTTCACTGCAGCGTGCACGGTGATCGTCTCGCCGTCACCGATGTGTCCGTCAACGCTGACAACACCAGAGTCCCACGTCGGATAAGCCGCAGCGTCGACGAGGACGTCCCAGATCTGCTGCGGAGTGGCGGAGATTGTGGCGCTGGCTTCGAATGCATGCTCACTCATGCTGTCTCCTCGTTCGAGTCGTACCTTATCGGCAATGGATACATACCCCGGAACACGCGTCCCCGCGTAGCTCAACGCCCCGCACCCCATTGCCACGGGCACTGAGCGATGTCGAACAAGCGCAACAGCGGACATCGCTGGGCTAGAATCGTCCCGAAGCACCTGAGTGCCGGCATGTGCAACACGTTCGACGAACCAGGCAACAGAGCGCCATCGCCACGAGCGGAGTGACCATGCGAACCGTTCAGAAGGCACTGCCCGAGTCGCTAACTCCCGACCTGATCGCGCCTTGCGGCATGAATTGTGGTCTGTGCAGGGGCCATCTCAGAGACAAGAACCGTTGCCCCGGCTGCAACGGGGATGACGCCGCCAAGCCGCGATACTGTCTGACGTGCAAGATCAAGACCTGTGACACCGTAGCCAGCGGCGCGAGCTCGTCGTGCTTCGATTGCACCAGTTTCCCCTGTGCTCGGTTGAATCAGCTCGACAAGCGATATCGCAGCAAGTACTTCATGAGCGTGACAGAGAACCTCCTCCAGATTCAGGAGATTGGCCTTGAGCTCTTCGTCGCAGCCGAGAAGCTGAGATGGGCGTGTCCAGAGTGCGGCTCCCTTCTGTGCGTTCATCTCCCGGACTGCGGCGTTTGCGGCCATCCTCGGAATCCCTCAGGGCCGGCCGACGAGGGCATCGAGCGGAACGCTAGAAGGTAGACTGACCTGACAGGGCATGCGCGTCTGATCATGACCAACAACGTTCGACAGACGGGAGCGGTTGATCCCATGGCATATGACGAACTGCTCGACTCTCGCATCTCAGATGTCGTCACGCCCTGGGGGGCGACCCGGAAGGCGATGTTCGGCGGAACGGCGTACATGCTGAATGGCAATCTGATGGCTGGCGTCTACAAGGATCGACTCCTCGTGCGCCTCAGTGCCCCCGAGGGTGCCACCGCTTTGGAAGAGCCGCACGTCACTCCCTTTGACATGATGCCGCACCCTATGCCTGGTTGGGTCACTGTCTCGTCTGAGGGCGTCGTGGGGGATGGCCTGATCTCTTGGCTTGAGCGCGGCCGCCGGCACGTAGAGTCGCTACCGCCCAAGTAGTGGCTTCGATGGCGGCGGGCGTGCTCGTCGGGGATTACCGCCGCGTGTCGAACACAGGTCGCGAGCTGACGGCCGAGCGGTAGCCTGAACTGAGAGCTGGCTCGTCCGAATCTCATATCTAGTACGTTGGACGGATGCCTGGACACTGCGGTGACACCAGCCGACACACGTCCATCCCGATCCTCTCCTGGTCGGCCTCAACGGATTCCCTTGTGCCCGTTCGTGGGTATGCATGTGTGGGTAGCACGTTCGTCGCGAGGGGAGCGTTCCATGGCAGACAGTTTCGCAGTTGGCTCGGGCACCCGGAAGGATCCGTGGGTGCTCAAGACGCCGCCGGGCAGCTCGGAGTACACCATGTACCGCGATGAGACCGCAGACCCGCCGGCGCTCGTATGTGTCGTCGGCAAGACTACTCTGGGCTATCAGCTGCGCGCGATAGAAGATCTGCACGTGTGGTTGAAGGAGTGCGGCGATTGGGTGCCCCTCGGCGCCGCCGACGAACAGAAGCCGGCCGCGCCGGGCACGGTTGAAGCATGGGGCCGCTCATCAGACAATCCGGTCGGCGGGTGGTATGGCCTGAAGAAGGGGCTTCGCGGCCGCTTTGGGATGTATATGCCGCCTTTGCTTGAGGCGCTCGGACTCGCGGAGTTGGAGCACAACCCGCGCAACAACCGGATGCGGGCGATCTAGCGACCGGCGTGCGCCATCCAACAGGCGCTTCCGGCCCGGATGCATCGAGACGCAGGAGGAACTGGTGACCGGACCGATCCTCATTGAGGTCTTCCTGGCTGCCCTTGCTATTGCGGTGAACCCGCCCGCGGTAATCGCAGCAATCCTCCTCGTCGCGTCCTCGCGGGGCAAGGGGCTCGCCTTTGGCGGTGGCTGGGTATTTGGGCTTTTCCTCGTCGGATCGATTCTCATGGTCGCGGGCGACGCTGTCGGTCAATCCGGCGGGTCATACGTGCCAATGCTCGCGCTCAAGGTCGCACTCGGCATCACGTTGCTTGTGCTGGCTGGTATGAAGTGGCGCAGCCATCGCACGTCCGGCGAAAAGGAGTTACCGGGCTGGATGAGTCGACTCTACGACCTCTCGGCCCCGCGTGCTTTCCTGGCGGCGGCCATGTATGCGGCGCTCAATCCCAAGACGATCGCGTTCAACGCCGCCGGCGTCGTGACAATCCTCGGCGCCTCTCTTGCGGTGAAGATGGAGTGGGCCACGCTAGTCGCGTTTGTCCTACTTGCGAGCCTGAGCGTCACGGTCCCCGTCGCCTTCTCCTTGTTGGCCCCGCGCCGCTCCGCCGCTCTTCTCGCCCTTGCACAGCGCTGGCTCGCCGACAACAGCGCGGTGGTCGCGGCGGTTGTCCTGCTGGTTCTCGGATTGATGGTTCTGTACTCCGGCGTCGAGGGCTTGGCGCAGATCTATCGGCCGGCGTAGAGCATCGCATCGACCTATCGAGCGGACAGTGCGAGGTAAACTGGGGTAGAGAGGTGGAGTCCTTCCGCACATATCTAGCACGTTCTACAGAGGGAGAGCCGTGAAACTCCGTATGCTTTTGGAGCATGTCGAAGAAGCTGAAAGCGCTGGCGATCTCAACGGCGAGAGTCCCGTATTTGCGGTTGTGCGCAACACGACCGTTGCGCTGGACTCGCGCGACGCATGGCACGCGATTTCAATTGTGGATGTCAGATTCGATCCCAAGAACGACTGTGTGGCATTGATCGCCAACGAGTCGCCGGATGCGAGGGATATCAGCGTGGCGTCTTTGCGAACACGGGTCTTGGCATTTCCCAATAGGGCCACTGAGAGCACAGTTCTCGCCGGCACATCTTCCACGCTCGATGACATCGCGAGCGCTCCCCCTAGCGCTCGGGTCGTTGAGGCGTACGGGGATGAGCACGGCCTAGGCTTGATGCTGTGGTTCACAGGGTACGAGGAGTGGCTGAAGTCGCAGAGGTAGTACGACGCGTATGGCAAGCGTTCGCGCTGACAGCTGCTTTGGGAGGCATTCATGTCGGACAGCGGAAGAGCTGGGATGAACTCACGTAAGGTCAAGCCCACTGCTCTGCTCGGCTTTGCGATAGGCCTGGGCTATACGGTCCTGTTCCTGGTCCTCGAGAAGTTCCTCGGCCCGTCGTACTCCGATATCGGCAAGACCGCCGACTCGGTCCTGCGCGGGATTGTCGTCCCACTGGCTATCAGCACCTTTGTCACGGCTGGCCTGACGTCGTGGCTCGGCTGGTGGCGACCGGTTCTTCGTGAGAAGCCGCTGGGAGTCAAATGGATGTGGGCGATTCCCGTGGTGCTCGGCGTGGTCGTGCTGATCGGCATCGACTGGGCACAGATCTCAGCCGTCGGAGCACCCTACCTCTTGTGGCTGGCCGTTGGAACGCTGCTTGTGGGCTTCAACGAGGAGATTGTGTATCGCGGCTTGGCCCTGGTCGCGTTCCGCGGGGCGTACAAGGAGGTGTACGTATGGCTCCTGACCTCCGTGCTCTTTGGGTTGCTGCACGGTGCGAACGTCTTTCTCGGTCAGGCGCTCGTCCCGACGATCCAGCAGATGGTATTCGCCTTCGTTCTAGGCGGCGTGTTCTACGTGGTTCGACGTGTCACAGGCGTCCTCGCTATCCCGATGATCCTGCATGCTCTCTGGGACTTCGGTTCGTTCTCGTGGGCAGGCGCTTTTGCTGTAGCGAAGGTTGGCCCAGCCGCTCTCGCGGGTGCCAACTGGTCGGGACTGCTTATGGCGGTTCGTCTTCCGCTGCAGTTCGCTCTCATCGTCCTGTGTCTGCTTGCCGCGAAGAGAGTCTTCTCGACACCGGCCGAGATGGCTGATCAGGACTTGTGACATTGACCAGCGTGGGTGCCTAGCAGATGCCCCCCAGGCGAGCCACTCTCATCCCCAGGCGCTCATCGAGGAGCGGCGCGGTCTTGCGGCTCTTGAATGCGAGCAGTCATATCTCGGGTAGCATCCTCTACGACGTCGAAGGATTACCGAGAGCGCGTTTACGGTCACTTCGCGCATCCTTCGGGCGAGACGCAAAACGATGCAAGAAGATGGTGCTCGTATGCCAGGAGCAACAGCCTGTGGTCTCCGTGGCATTCTGGCCTGAAGGCGGTGACGAGATGAGCATCCGGTGGACATGAGCCTGGTCAACTTGTTCGGCGTCACGGTCGTCGCGTTCGCGGTGCCGTTCGTTCTCGGCTTCTTCCCCCGTTTCCGGATTCCGGCTGTCGTCGTGGAGCTGATGGTCGGGATGATTGTTGGTCCGCAGGTTCTCGGATGGATCAAGCCGGGGCCGGTTGTCAGCGTGATGAGTTCGCTCGGCGTGGCATTCCTGCTCTTCCTAGCGGGTCTTGAGCTCGATCTTGATGCACTGCGGGGCCTACCATTCAGGCTCGGAGCCCTCGGTATGGCGCTTTCCATCGCGATTGCCCTCGCCGTCACGACACTCGCGGGGGCCGCGGGGCTGATCCTGTCGCCACTGCTCGTGACCATCGCGCTGTGCGCGACATCGGTGGGCATAGTCATCCCGGTACTGCGTGACACTGGTCACCTATCGACGCCGATAGGGCTGTTCACAGTTGCGGGTGGGTCGGTCGCGGAGATCACCACGATCGCACTCCTCGGTGTCTTCTTCGCCGGGCCTAAGGCCTCCGCCGGCCTGGAGGCACTGCTGCTCGCGGCCATTGCCGTTGGGTCGGTCGTCCTGGTACTCGGCCTTCGACATGCTTCGCGGTGGACGCCCGGACGACGGATCCTTGACCGGCTCGACGACACTTCAGCTCAGGTGAGAGTTCGATTCGCGGTGATGCTTCTTATGGGGGCGGCCGTGGTTGCTGTGGGCTCTGGTTTCGAAGCGATACTCGGGACATTCCTTGCAGGAGTCGTCTTTGGCATCGTCATGAAGGGCGATCGTTTCGAACACGGACTGCGCACCAAGCTCGAGGCCATCGGATTCGGGTTCTTCGTGCCGTGCTTCTTTATCACGAGCGGACTTCGATTCGATTTCGCCGGGCTGGCCTCCATCAACGAGTGGGCGCGCATCGCCTTCTTTCTTCTGGTCCTGTTACTGGCGCGAGGGTTGCCAGCGCTCCTCTATCGTCACCATCTCACCGGCCGAGAGGTGGCGGCAGCCGGTCTGCTGCAGGCGACCAATCTGTCCTTCATCGTGGTTGCGGTTTCGGTCGGGCGCGAACTAGGGCGACTGCGAGACGTCAACGCGTCGGCGCTCATCGTTGCCGGTCTGCTTTCTGCGGCCATCTTCCCCGCCGTGGCTCAACGTCTGCTGGGCGGAACGGCCGATGGAGTCGTGGAGGAGGGGGTGCCATCGGCGTGACTCTCGCGCCCCTCCGGGGATGGAACTTGACGAACTCATCGCGCAATCCGCCGCATGACTAAGCCGACAATCACGATGCGCTAGCTTTGGTCTTGCCACATTCGGCAAACGCATGAGCGGACGGCGTCGAGGTAGACTTGGACACAGGGCTCGGCGGGGGCCTATGCGCTCCACTAGGCCCAGCCGCAGATGTGTATGTTGTCCGCCTTAGTTCCCTGCCGTGAGTGATTCCGACTGCAAGCCTGGAGGGCAGTTGAACCGTCGAGTGACTATCAGTCGGGCCGTATTCTGGGCAGCTACGGCAGCCGCGGCTGCCTACTGGGTGCTGTTGAGCCGGCGAGTTGAGCAGACGCTGTGGGACCTTATCGCTTGGCTTGCATTCGTCTCGGACTCTGTAGCAAGACTGGTCCCCGCCATCGGCGCGACGCTCGCGACGGGGTTCATCGCCGTTACCTACGCATTTCTCCCTCTGCTCTTTACACTCGGCCTCAGGCTGATGCGCGTGCAGGTCGACCGACGTACCTGGGCGATACCGGCAACAGGTGGACTGCAGTCGGCGCGGCTCTTGAGCCCGACGCCTACGACCCACAGCCGGTGAACTCTAGCCGATAGGTGGTGCGCATGATGACCAATCGCTCAAGTGCCGGTTCCATCGACGAATACATCTCCGAGTTTCCTTCCGAGACTCAGAGGGTGCTGCAGCAGCTGAGAGGGTTGATTTCGGCGACTGCACCCACTGCAACTGAGACAATCAGCTACGCGATTCCGACGTTTGACCTGAACGGACGTCACCTGGTGCACTTCGCCGGCTATGAGCGGCATGTGGGCTTCTATCCAACGGGGATCGGGATCCGGGCGTTCAAGACTGAACTGGCTCCCTACAAGAGCGCGAAGGGCTCGGTTCAGTTCCCTCTCGATCAGCCGCTGCCAACGGAGCTCATCCGTAGGATGGTCGAGTTCAGGCTCGAGTCAAACCTTTGCGAACACCCAAAGTAGGGAGCGAGACTCGTGGGTGCGGTATTGATGATCTTGCTGACCATCGCGGTTCTGGCCGCAGCGGTAGCCGACTCGCGTAACAGGGTGCGGCGTGACGTCCTCGTGGACAACGCCACACTGCGTTCGTGGTACGAGGCCCGCTACGCACGTCGGGGGATGGAGTTCAATCGCGCGAACTTGGAACGCGCCCTGAGGCGAGCGCACGGAATGAAGCGCTGGGGGCCCGTCGCATTGAGCGCAGGGACCTTGGCGGCGGCGCTAATCCTGGCATTCATCGCGGCGAGCACCGTGACAGGAATCGAATCCGTCTGGCGCTCTCCGATGCGAGTTCTTGAGCTTGTTCCGGGCGAAGTGTTCGTGCAAGTCGCGATTGTTCTTGCGCTAATCCCCATTCTGGTCGTTGAGGGCATCCTTGCAGCGCTCTTCATGGCGGAGCTGGACATCGGCAGATTGGAGCGCCTTCTAGAGTCGCTTCGTTAGTATGGTGCTAGGTCTGACGCGCCCCGCTCTGAGAGGAAGGTAGGATTCGTCACCTATGACAGCCGATTTCGTTCAGGCAATCCAGAAAGTCCGCGACAGCGTCGTCGCGATCCTCTGCATTCACGTAGTTCCTTCCGAGATAGCCGATGAGGGGGAGGGGCCTCTCGGGCGATTCAACTGCTCGTTTGGCAGCGGCTTTTGCGTCACTGCGGATCGCTATCTTGTAACCGCGCACCACGTCTTGAACGGTGGCAAGCCTCGCGACCCCAAGGATCGCTACTACGCCCTCACGGTTCCCGGCAACGGAGCTCCTGCGTATCACTTTCCCATCACGGCTTTCCCGATTGAGCGGCCGGGACTCGATTTGGCGGTCTTGGAGATTGGCCCCTGCCCGACACCTGATATCCATCTGCCGGCGCTGCCAGTGTCGTTTCAGCCCTTTCCCGACGGGACGCCCGTCGTCACTGTTGGCTACCCGTCGCCCGAGATCGCCAGCATCGAAGTGGACCCCCAGCTGAACTATTTAGGCGGGCAGTTCTTCTTGAAGAGCCATGCCAACGAAGGTATTGTGGCCGCTCAGTACGACTTGGACGACCAGCGGATGTATGAGCTCAACGTCGGATGGCACCACGGTGAAAGCGGCGGTCCGATCGCGTCGGCCGGCTCCTCGCCGGTCGCTTTCTCACTCATGCAGCACTACCGGAACGTGAACTCACCGCATGGAGTTGTTGCGGGACCGCATAGGGGTTTCGCACTGGGCTGTGTGGCGGATGAGCTCGCTGCGCTGGGCGTAGCTGAAGGGCAGTAACTTCAGTCCGGAGCGGCACCAATCGCGCACAACGCCCCCTCGGTAGACCCTCCGTACGCCGAGTGTTCTACAATCTTGCTTATTGCTGTCGACTCTAGAGGAGCTACTCATGGCAACCGCCTCAGCCCGTCACATTCTGGTCCCCTCCGCCGAGCAGGCCGAGCAGATCAAGACACAGATCGCCGAGGGTGCCGACTTCGCCGATATGGCACGCCAGCATTCCACCTGTCCTTCTGGCCGTAGCGGCGGCGACCTCGGCG
This sequence comes from Coriobacteriia bacterium, assembly GCA_037140395.1. Classification (GTDB taxonomy): domain Bacteria; phylum Actinomycetota; class Coriobacteriia; order Anaerosomatales; family JAAXUF01; genus JBAXEO01. The sequence continues at coordinate 9,351 of JBAXEO010000013.1, read as the reverse complement.
AGTTCAGCCCCGGTCAGATGGTCAAGGAGTTCAACGACGTCTGCTTCACCGACGAGGTCGGCGTTGTCCACGGCCCGGTGCAGACCCAGTTCGGCTACCACCTCATCGAGGTCACCAAGCGTACCGATTAGAATCGCCTGCACCACAATCCATCCTCTACTCCAGGGAGCATGCATGCTCTACAACAGGACCGTGCTCGACAACGGCATCACGGTGGTCTCAGAACCTATGGATTCCGTCCGCTCTATCACACTCGGCGTCTGGTTCGCTGTGGGAAGTCGGGACGAGGCGCCACACGAGGCTGGCCTTTCGCATTTCATGGAGCACATGATGTTCAAGGGCACGCCTACGCGCACGGCCAAGGACATCTCCGAGGAGTTTGACCGCATGGGCGCCGAGCTCAACGCCGGCACCTCCAAGGAATACACGATGTACTACGCGCGATTCCTCGACGAGCACCTGCCCAAAGCGTTTGAGCTTCTCGGCGACATGGTCGTCAACTCGTCGTGTGCCGATGAGGAATGCGAGCGCGAGCGCAAGGTAGTCATCGAGGAAATCGGCCGCATGGAGGACAACCCCGAGGATCTGGTGGGCGAGATCTTCGAGGCCGCTCTCTGGCCGACCCACCCCATCGGCCTACCAATCATCGGCACTCGCGACACCGTGGGCACCTTTGGACACGCCGAGGCGGTAGAGTTTCGTCGCAAGCACTTCATCACCGGCAACGTAGTGGTCGCTGCTGCGGGAAACGTCAATCACGAGGAGCTCGTGGCTCTCGCCGAGACCTGCCTGGCCGATCTTCCGACCGGCGCTCGGACCAGCCGGACGCTCGGTTCGCCGTCTGAGCAGAATGCGGTCGCGTGTGTCGAGCGCGACACGGAACAGGCGCACATCCTTTTGGGTGTACTCACGATGGACTCGCGCGATCCAGACCGCTTCCCGCTTCAACTCATGAGCGACGTGCTAGGCGGTGGAATGTCGTCTCGGCTGTTTCAGAAGATCCGCGAGCAGCGCGGTCTTGCCTACGCCGTACAGACGTTCCCGTCCCTGCACCAGGACACGGGCGAGTTTTGCGTCTACGTTGGGACGAACCCCGAGAACACCGAGCTTGTGTTGGGGCTCATCAAGGAGGAGTTCGCGGATATCGCGACCAACGGGGTCACGTCCGAAGAGCTCGCTAGAGCCAAGGAGTCCGCCTCTGGTCATCTGGTCCTCTCGACTGAGGCGACGCGCACTCGAATGGTGCGAATGGGGCGCGCCGAGGCCTGCGACACTGAGGTCTTGTCGGCAGAGGACGTTATCGAGCGGCTCAACGCGGTGTCAATGGATGACGTGAAGCGCGTGGCGCAACGAGTCCTGTCCGCGCCGAGCACGCTTGCAATCGTCGGCCCGTTCGATGAGGCGCAGGTGGCTGCGTTCGCCTCGCAGGGATCGCTGCTCGCCGAGGAGAACCCGGCATGATCCGAGTTCTGGTTGCCGGAGCTGCCGGCAGGATGGGGCGAGAGGTCGTGCGCGCGGTGAGCGCCGCCCACGGCATGGAGGTGGTGGCTGCGGTCGACCCGGGAGCGGTGGGTGTGAGTGTGGATACCGGCACCGCCGCCACGCTTCTCTGTCGAGCCGGGCTGACGGAGGCAATTGACGAGTGCCACCCCGATGTCATGGTCGACTTCACGCATCCGACTGTGGTGGAAGCCAATCTGCGGGTCGCCTTGGCTCGCGGTGTCGATTGCGTCGTGGGCACGACGGGGCTTTCGGAGCACAAGCTGCTGGAGCTTTCCGCTCTGGCCTCGGGAGACACAGCCCTCTTCTTCGCACCGAACTTCGCGATTGGCGCCGTTCTGATGATGGATTTCGCCGCTCGCGCCGCTAAGTTCATGCCGCATGTCGAAATCATCGAGCTTCATCATGACCAGAAGGCTGATGCTCCCAGCGGGACTGCGCTGCGCACCGCGCAGCTTGTGGCTGCGGCGCGCTCCTCGGCGCCCCAAACGCCCGGGCGTGATACCGAGCTGGCCGGCCTTGAGGGGGCCCGCGGTGCGGTGGTCGATGGCGTGCACGTTCACTCGATTCGACTTCCCGGACTAGTCGCGCACCAGGAGGTGCTCTTTGGCGGTCAGGGGCAGACGCTGTCGATCCGCCACGACACCATCGACCGCACGAGCTTCATGCCCGGCGTCGTACTCGCGGTGCGCGAGGTTAAGTCGCGCCGCGGTCTCCTCATCGGCCTCGATAAGCTGATGGGGGAGTAGCGCGTGTCACCAACTGAGCCGCTTCCTATCGTCACTGCCCGCAAGCCGATTGTCGTCATGAAGTTCGGCGGCACCTCAGTTGCCGATGAGTCCGGCCGAGCCGCGCTCGCTCAGCGCGTTCGGCAAGCCGTGGATGCTGGTAGGGCGCCGGTCGTGGTGGTCTCGGCAATGGGCCGACATGGCGCACCCTACGCGACTGACACGCTATTGGGACTGGTTGCTGAGCTGCCCTCGGACGAGCGCGAGGCGGATCTGCTCGCAAGCGTGGGCGAGATCATCTCGGCGGTTGTGGTGGCGCACGAGCTTCGCGCAGCTGGCCTGGATGCGATGGCGTTTTCGGGACCCGAGGCCGGTATCGTCACCGACGGCGTTGCAGGCAATTCGTCGGTAGTGGAGGTCTATCCTGGAGGTCTTCTCGATGCGATTGACGCCGGTCGCATCCCGGTCGTCGCAGGATTCCAGGGCATGTCGGCTGATGGACGCACGACTACCTTGGGCCGCGGGGGCAGCGATACCTCGGCTTGCGCGTTGGGCGTAGCGCTTTCGGCCGAGGAGGTTGAGATATACACCGATGTCGACGGCGTGATGACGGCAGACCCGCGCACATGCGACGGCGCTGCGGTGATCAACGTAGTCGGGGCCGACGAGCTCTTTCAGATGGCCAGGGCAGGAAGCCGGGTCGTGCACACAGCAGCGGCAGAGCTCGCACTGAACAGCGGAATCGCGGTGCGCGTCCGGTCGACGTTTTCCGACCACAACGGGACGCTCGTGACCGACATCGCTGGCTACCGGCCTGATTCGGTTGCGACGGCCGTCAGTCATACGATTGGTGTTGCTCGGATACGGGTGCGACTGTTCGCTCCTGAAGGCACGCGTCAGCACATGGTGACCCAGACGCGCATCTACCGCCTGATGGCAGATGCTCGCGTTTCTCTCGACATGTTCACACCCATCGGGGACGAGTTGGTGTTCACGGTGCAGGACGCCGATCTGCTGCTGGCTACTGCAGTTCTCGATCGCATAGGCCTCCCTCATGACGCGCGAACTGGGCTTGCCAAGGTCACGCTGGTCGGGGCGGGGATGCACGGCGTCCCGGGAGTCATGGCGCGGATGGCGGAGTTTCTCTCGGCGGCGGGAGTGGATGTGTATCAAACGGCGGACTCGAATACGACCATTTCGGTGCTGGTTGCGGTCGACCAGACGCAAGTTGCCGTGCGCGCGCTGCACGAGGGCTTTCAGCTTGGCGCCTACCGCGTGTAGAGGTTCGCGACTCTGCTTGCCGCTCGGCCTCGAGCGCTGGCCTTTGTGGGCGCCTGTCAGTGCGGTGTGACACAATGGGAGAGTCGATAACACGTCGGCCCCGTTTGTGGGGAGCCGTTCACGAGGGGAAACACCGCAATGAGTACGCCGCGATTCGGCCGCATGATTACGGCCATGGTCACTCCATTCACTCCAGAACTTGAGCTTGATTTGCCCCGCGCTGCCGAGTTGGCGATCAAGCTCGTGGAGGACGGGAGCGACGCACTCGTAGTGTGCGGAACGACAGGCGAGTCGCCGACGGTGTTTTACCCCCAGAAGATTGAGCTCTTCAAGGCCGTCATAGAGGCCGTCGATGGTCGCGTGCCGATCATTGCCAATGCGGGTGACAACTGCACAGCGGATTCGGTCGCTTTTGCGCGCGAGGTTTCACGCCTCGGCGTGTCCGGGATCATGGCCGTCGTTCCTTACTACAACAAGCCGCCACAGGAGGGTCTGTACCTGCACTTTCGGTCGATCGCCGAGGCCGTTGATCTGCCCGTGATCCTCTACAACATCCCCGGTCGATGCGTGATCAACCTCGAGCCGACAACGATTCTCAGACTCGCCCACGACGTGGAGAACATTGTCGCGTGCAAGCAGGCCAATGCAGACCTTTCGCAGGCAGCCACAGTCATCGACGGTGCACCCGAGGGTTTTGAGGTCTTGTCGGGAGACGATGAGCTTACGCTGCCGATGATGGGACTTGGCGGTGCTGGAGTGATCTCCGTTATCAGTCACATCGCTGGCAAGCAGTTCAAGGAGATGGTTCAAGCCCAAGCAGACGGTAACCACACTCGCGCAGTTCGTCTCCACTTGGAGCTACTGCCGCTAATGAAGACCCTCTTCATCACGAGTAATCCCATCATGGTCAAGAAGGCGCTGGAGCTTCAGGGCTTCCCGGTGGGCGGCTGTAGACTCCCGCTCATCGAGGCCTCGCCCGAGCAGACCGCTGAACTGGAGCGGGTCATGCGGCACGTCGGAGTACTGAACTGATATCGAGCGCAGGTCGCCCGGTGCTGGCTGCCGCAGATTGCGCTCTACATGATTGATACCCGCCGCCTTCGCAGGTGACGGTCTTAAGCATATAGATGGCGACGCCCCTGCGCGTCGCTCGAATGACCGCACGCGCGGTCGAAAGGAGACTCGCCTAGCAGCATGCCTCATAAGAAGAATCGCTTACGCGTTATCCCGCTTGGCGGGCTTGAAGAAATCGGCAAGAACATGACCGTTATCGAGTTTGGTGATGACATGGTTGTGATTGATGCCGGAATCATGTTTCCCGACGACGACCACCCAGGCGTTGACCTGATCCTTCCGGACTTCTCCTATATCGTGAAACGCCAGGACAAGCTTCGCGCGATCATCATCACTCATGGCCACGAGGACCACACTGGCGCGTTGCCCTACCTACTCAAGGCTTTGAGCAAACCGGTCCCAGTACTGGGTACCAAGCTCACCCTCGGCCTCATCCAGGGCAAGCTCGACGAGCACAAACTCAAGAAGACCAAACTTCGCGAGATTCACGACGGTAGCCATATCTCGCTGGGCCCCTTCGGTTTCGACTTCTTCGCCGTCAATCACTCGATTCCTGACGCAGTAGGCGTGTTCATTCGCACGCCGATGGGCAACATCGTGCACACCGGCGACTTCAAACTCGACCAGACGCCAATCGACGGCCGGATGACCGACTACGGCTCTCTGACCAAGTTTGGCAAAGTCGGCGTTGACCTTCTCATGTCGGACTCCACCAACGCCGAGACCCCGGGCATGACGCGCTCGGAGGCGTCGGTTGGCCCCGCTCTTCGCGAGATCATCGAACATGCTGAGCAGCGCGTGATTGCGGCTTCCTTTTCCAGCCATATCCACCGTGTGCAACAGGTTTGCGACGCTGCGGTGGCTGCCGGTCGCAAGGTCGTGGTGACAGGGCGGTCGATGATCACCAACACCAAGATCGCGCGTGACCTGGGATATCTGCGAATTGACGACGAGAACATCGTCGATGCCTACGACGCCCACGGTCTGGCTCCCGAGAAGGTTGTCGTGATGTGCACCGGCAGTCAGGGTGAGCCCCTCTCTGCACTCGCACGCATGGCCAACGGCGATCACAAGACCGTCTCAGTCGAGCGCGGCGACACGGTGGTGATTGCGGCGACCCCGGTCCCCGGAAACGAGAAGGCGGTTAGCCGTGTCGTCAATCGGCTGGCCAAGGCGGGCGCGAAGGTGATCCACAAGGGCAATGCGCACGTGCACGTCTCAGGTCATGCCGCCGCCGAGGAACTCAAGTTAATGCTCAATCTAGTCCAGCCGACCTACTTCATGCCAATCCACGGCGAGACGCGTCACCTCGCTGCCCACGCCGGACTTGCCGAGGAAGTCGGCATGTATCCGGAGGATGTGTTCATTCTCGAGAACGGTGCTTGCCTCGAGATTGACGAGAGCGGCGCCCGAGTCGGCCAACCCGTCGAGCACGGGGTCGTCTACGTTGACGGCCTTGGCGTCGGTGATGTCGGCAACGTGGTGTTGAGGGACCGTCAGCTTCTGGCACAAGACGGCATCGCGACGGTGGTCATTGCGATAGATGCCCAGACCGGCAAGCCAATGGGCGAGGCAGAACTGATCACGCGCGGCGTCGTGTTTGGTCCGGAGGGTGATGCACTGCTCAAAGAGGCGCGTGAGCGCGTCGCCAAGACGCTCGCCAAGACATTCAAGGAGGGGGCAACTGACCAGGCAGTAGTGAAGAACGCCGTCAGGGAGTCCCTCTCTCAGTTGCTTTGGGAGCGTACACGCAGACGTCCGATGATCATTCCCGTCGTGATGGAGGTCTAGGGACGTGACCCATCTTTGGGCCATTATCCTGGGCGCAGTTCAGGGTTTTGCCGAGTTTCTCCCCGTGTCGTCGACCGCACACCTCAAGCTGGTGCCATGGGTATTCGGCGTTCGTGATCCCATGCTTTCGAGTACAGCTTTCGACATCGCTTTGCACGCCGGTAGCTTTGTCGCCATCGTGGTCGCCCTGTGGCGTGACTGGTTGGACTTGGTCATATCGGCGTTTGGTGGATCTCCGACGAGCGGCGAAGGCGACCTATCCGACGACGCGCTCCGTCACACGAGCTTTGCTCGCAAGTTCATAGGATTTCTGCTGCTCACTTCGATTCCCGGAGCTCTCTTTGGGGTGCTCCTGTCCGACAAGATTGAGTGGCTTTCCACCCCTGATATCGCAGGGCGTGTCGCCAGCGGGATTGACGCGGCTACCTTTCACTACGCACCGCTTCTTCTGGGTGTGATGCTCATCGTCTTCGGCGTAGCGCTCTGGGCTTCAGACCGATATGTAACCCAAGAAGAACCGCTTGTGAAGCTGAACTGGTGGAAAGCGCTTGTTATCGGCGTGGCACAGGCCGCTGCGCTCATTCCGGGCGTGTCTCGTTCCGGATCGACCATGATGGCCGGCCGCTGGGTGGGACTGAAGCGAGAGGCGGTCGCGCGCTACTCATTCATGGCCGCAATGCCGATAATTGGCGGCGCGATGGTCTTTGGGCTGAAGGACGTTCCGCTCGCGACGCTGTTCTCAGTCGACTGGGTTCTCGGCTTCTTCGCCGCTGGAGTCTCGTCAGTTCTTGTGATGCGATGGATGCTCTCCTACGTGCGCACTCATTCTTTTGCCATCTTCATGTGGTACCGCATCGCTCTCGGGCTCTTTGTCATTGCTTTGTTCTTCATGCGTGGCTAGATGAGAAATGCGCGGGCCGGAACCGTATACTCAGCATGAGGGGTCCTCTTGCGAGGGTTCGCAGCCCTTTGTCGTAGCCAATCACTACTAGGAGCGTGGATGCCGCCTTCCGGCGCTAAACAGAAGCCACAGACCCGCCGCAGTCCGGCGTCGGCTCGCTCGGGGGGCCGTCCTGCCTCTCAGCCGAGCAAGCCCTCGGTTCTTGACGAGCGTTCTCGCAAGGAGATTCTGGGTGTGCTGCTTGCGCTCACTGGAGTGGCCTTGCTCATTGCCGTGTTGAGTCGGCACACCGGAATCGTCACCGATGCCAGCTCGTCGGCGCTGAAGATGGCCGTCGGGATCGGTGCCTACCTCATTCCTGTGTTCCTCCTGCTCTGGGGGATCAGTTTCTTTGTTCGGACGGAGATTCACGAAGGCCGCACCGGTCTCGGTTTGGGCGTCGTCGCCCTTTCGGTCATCTCTATGTCCGCGCTTGCAAGCCCTGGACAGGACTTCTTCTCGGACAAGCAGGTCGTCGCGACGCACGGTGGCTACGTCGGTGCAGGTGTCGCTTGGGCCCTAGCTTCGATTGCAGGGCTAACGATCAGCTACGTGCTCTTGATCGGGCTGATGCTGGTCGGATTTATCGTCACTGGACTGTCGATTACTGCACTGGTGGACTGGGTGCGCGGCAGCATGTCCCGCGAGCCAGACGCGCCAGAGTCGGCGTCGAGGGTCCGAGAGCGTGCCCCGCGCACGATGCCGCTTGGCGCACCGGATCCCAAAGCGGGCGCATCAGGCGATGCGGAGGGTGGATCACCACGCCGGACGAGTGCCAGTCAAACTGATGCCGAGCTCGCGCGCAAGACGGTGCCCATCCCCAAGACTGTTTCCCCCAGAGCGATGGAAGGCTTCGTGCTGCCCGGCATTGACCTTCTCGCCAAAACCAGTGAGAGCGCGTCCAAGCACAAGGCCAGCGACACTGAGCAGCGCTCGACGGCTCAGGCGATCGCCGATACATTGGCCACCTTCGACATTCCCGCGCGCGTTGTCGCGTGGGTAGCGGGTCCCACGGTCACACTATTTGAGGTTGAGATTGCCAAGGGCGTTCGGCTTTCTCGAATTACGGCCCTCGCCGACGACCTCGCGTTATCGCTGGCGGCGTCTACGGTGCGAATCCTGGCGCCTATCCCCGGAAAAGCGCTCGTCGGCATCGAAGTTCCCAACGTGCGTCGCAGCTCTGTCACGCTGGGCGACGTGCTCGCGCCTGCGGGGGAGGGCGGACCGTTGCTCCTGGCTATCGGCAAGGACGTCGCCGGCGCACCAGTGCTCGCCGACTTGGCGACCATGCCCCATCTGCTCATTGGCGGCACTACCGGATCGGGCAAGTCCGTCGCGATCAACGCGATGCTGATGTCGATCCTCATGCGGACCACGCCGGCCGAGGTTCGCCTCATCCTCATCGATCCCAAGCGTGTGGAGCTCTCGGCCTACAACCAAGTGCCGCACCTCTACGTCCCCGTTGTGACCGAACCCAAGGAGGCTGCGAGCGCTCTTGCGTGGTCGGTCTCAGAGATGGAGCGTCGGCTCAAGGTCTTGCAAGGTGCTGGCGCAAAGCACATCGGCCAGTACAACGGGATGGTGCAGAGCGGCAAGGGTCCGGAAGGCGCCGAGGAGCTGCCGTACCTGGTCATCGTCATCGATGAGCTTGCTGACCTGATGATGGTCGCGGCCAAAGAGGTCGAGGACTCCGTTGTGCGCATCGCGCAGCTCGCGCGTGCGGCCGGGATTCATCTCGTTGTCGCCACGCAGCGCCCCGAGGCCAACGTCGTAACAGGCATCATCAAGGCCAACATCACCAACCGGATTGCCTTCAATGTGGCCAGCTCCATCGACAGCCGCGTCATCTTGGATCAGCCCGGAGCCGAGAAGCTTGTCGGCTTGGGAGACATGCTGTTCTCCACACCGGCGTGGCCTAAACCAAAGCGCATCCAAGGCTGTTTTGTCGCCGACGAGGAGCTCATCGCGGTGGTCGATCACCTCAAGCAGCAGGCGGCACCCGACTACCATGAGGAGATTCTGCATCTCAAGATCTCT
>JBAXEO010000012.1:0-25215 GCA_037140395.1 Coriobacteriia bacterium | reverse complement strand
CGATGATCCTCCACTCGGCAAGCCCGAGGGGGACCGTTCGGAAGATCTGCTCGGTGCCGGGGGAGTACACGACGACCAGCTGCATCGCAGCGCCGAGCGCAATCGCTCCCAAGAGCAGCGGATTGGCGAAGGTCGCGCGCGAGAAGATCGAGTGCTCCAGCGACCGGAACGTGAGTGAGAACAGCAGCTTCTGGAGTACCAGCGCGGTGAAGGCGGCGGTCTGAGCGAGCATCACGCCGTCGGCGTACTGCGGAGCGAAAGCCTCGTGGGAGAGCGGCACGCCGTGCAGCACGAGCACAGCCAGATACGCGCCGAGCGTGCCGACCATCAGCACTGAGCCGCGCGCGACGATCTGGACGATCGACTGCCGCGTCATGATGCCTTCGCCACGGCCGCGCGGCGGGAGGTCCATCATGCCCTCCTCGGCGGGGTCGACGCCCAGAGCGAGCGCAGGGAGGCTGTCGGTGGCCATGTTGGTCCACAACAGCTGCACGGGGTAGAGCGGGACCGGCAGCCCGGCCACGGTGGCGAGGAACATGAGCAGCACCTGGCTCATGTTGGCCGAGAGCAGGAACTGGATGAACTTTGAGAGGTTGGTGAAGACGACGCGCCCCTCGCTGACAGCCGCGACGATGGTGGCGAAGTTGTCGTCGGCGAGCACCATATCCGAGGCGTCCTTGGCTACTTCGGTGCCGGTGATGCCCATCGCGATGCCCACGTCAGCTGCCGAGAGGGCCGGGGCGTCGTTGACCCCGTCGCCAGTGACCGCCACCACGTGCCCGCCGGCCTGAAGCGACTTCACGATGCGCATCTTGTGCAGCGGATCGACGCGCGCGACGACACTGGTGTTGGCGAGCGCCTCGGCGAGCTCGTCGTCATCCATGAGCTCGATGTCTCGGCCGCTGAGTACTTGGCCGCCCTCGGGCAGGCCGACTTCGCTCGCGATGGCGCGCGCGGTGACCTCATGGTCGCCGGTCACCATGATCACGCGTACACCGGCGTGCTGCGCGACGCGGATTGCCTCCGGCACCTCCGGCCGAGGCGGATCGACCATGCCGACCACGCCGAGCAGCTCGAGTCGCTCCTCGGCGAGTTCGAGGTTGGCCGGGCGCGAGTCGAAGCGCCGCTCGGCGATGGCGAGGGTGCGCAGGCCGGCCGAGGCCAAGCGGACGAGCGTGGACTCGACCTCACTCGCGGCGCGCTCATCGAGCGCGCAGATGCGCAGGACCTTCTCAGGCGCGCCCTTGGTGTAGGCGATCCAGCCTTCGTCATCCTGGTGGAGCGTGGTCATCATCTTGCGCTCTGAGGTGAACGCCACCTCATGGAGGCGCGGCGCCAGCGACTCGACCACGGCCTTCTCGAGGCCCGCCCGCTGAGCGGCCGCGACCAGCGCCGTCTCGGTGGGATCGCCCACCGCCTGCGTCGCCGTGACCTCGGCGTCGTTGACCATGATGCCGGCGCGCAGCATCCGCTTGGCCCACTCAGGTGCGTCCGGCCCCAGGTCGACCGGCCCGATGGAACTTCCATCGGGACCCTCGAGCGCGACGACCGTCATCTCGTTGAGGGTCAGTGTGCCGGTCTTGTCGGTGGCTATCACGTCGGTCGACCCCAGCGTCTCCACCGAGTGCATCTTGCGCACGATCGCGCGCTTCTCGGCCATGCGCTTGACGCCGACACCCAGCGTGATGGTCACGACCGCCGTGAGCGCCTCGGGAATCGCCGAGACGGCCAGCGAGATCGCCGCGAGGAACATCTCGTCCAGCGGTCGGCCGGCGATCGCCCCGGCCGCGAACACCAGCGCCGAGGCGACCACCACGAACGCCGCGATGAAGCGGCCGACTCGCTTGAGCTCACGCTGCAGCGGCGTCGTAGGCTCCTGGCCGCTGGCGACCTCGGCGATGCGTCCCAGTTCCGTGCGGTCGCCAGTGGCGACCACCAAGCCCAGCCCTCGACCGCGCTGGATCGTCGAGCCGAGGCTGGCCATATTGCCTCGGTCGCCAAGAACGAGGTTCTCGCCCTCGATGGCGTCGGTGCTCTTGAGGACGGCAAGCGATTCACCCGTGAGCGAGGACTCGTCGACCTGCAGATCGGCGGCCTCGATGAGGCGAAGGTCGGCCGGCACGATGTCGCCGGCAGCCAACACCACGATGTCGCCGACGACAAGCCCGCCCGCCGTCACCATCTGCTTCCTGCCCTCGCGGATAACCGTCGCATGCGGAGCAGACATCTCACGCAGCGCATCAATCGCCTGCTCGGCCTTGTTCTCCTGGACGAAGCCGAGCACCGCGTTGAGCACGATGATCGTCAGGATGACGACGGCATCCACCCAGTCGCGTCCCGCAGCGGCGATGAGCACCGCGGCGATGAGCAGCCAAACCATGATGTCATTGAACTGGGCGAGAAACATCCTCAGCCGGGACGGTCTCGGGGGCGGAGGGAGTTCGTTGGGGCCGTCGGCGTTGAGCCGTCGCGCTGCGTCAGCGGTATCGAGACCGCTCGCAGGAGACGTTCGCGTGCGCTCCAGGGCCGCCGCAACCGTCAGTTCGTACCACTCATTCGGGGTGGACTCATCCCTGATTCCGGGGGGCCGAGTGCTCGGCATCGCTTCCTCCTGTGTCCAGACGGCATGCGACGCGAGGCACGCCCAACGCTCTTGGGCGGACGTGTGAGGATGAAGGGAACTGCCTCGGAACGCCCTCGCGCCGAAGGTCTGGTCATTTCGTGGTCCGCCCGGGGCCTACTGAGCACCCGTGATGACGACCGGACCGCCGAGCGACGCCCGGCCGACTACTCCCCTTCGTGTGTGAGCATAGCCGTTCTGCGCGCGAACCGCAGCGGGATCTGGTGAAAGCGTCAGTGCGTCAGCCCGCGTTGACGGCCTGACTCTCCGGCATCACGCCGGAGCGCTACTCTCTCGACGGTTCGATGCTGGCACAAGGGGGCAGACTCACAACAGAGCGGCACAGGCGCGTGTCGCCGAGGGACGCGCTACACGCGCGGAGAACTACGGGTCGTCCAAGGGGGAACAACATGAGGCGCTCAGCACCGCTCGCACAGCTCGTGGCACTGCTCATGGTCACGGGAACCGTCGCACTTGGTGGGTGTGTCACCGTCAACGTGCCCAAGACGCCGGTCACAGCACCAGCCGAGAAACCTGTCACCGCAGAGAAGCCCGCCAGCGGCTTTGCCGTGGGGGACAGCGTGGCGGCCCTATGGACCGATGGCAGCCTCTATCTCGCGACGGTGACGGGCACCGATGGCGACCAAATCACCGTGAAGTACGCCGACGACGGCAGCACCAAGACGGTGGCTGCGACCGACATCAAGCCAATCACCAAGAAGACGTGGGTTGTCGGCGACAAGGTCTTGGCGGTCTGGGCGTCCGGTCGATTCTACAAAGGGAGCGTCATTGAGGTCGCTGGTTCAACCTACAAAATCAAATGGGACGATGGTAGCGCGGCTTCGGACGTCAGCGCCGACAAGATCGTCGCGCAGTAGCTTCAGTCTCGATCCCGCAAAGAGGCCGCCATCTCGCGACCGCACGGAGTGACCGCGAGTCCCCCCAGTGCGGTTTCGCGAAGAGAGGGCGGCAGCGACCTGCCCACAAGACCCATCGAGTCGGCAACCTCATCAAACGGAATCGGGAACTCGACACCTGCGAGCGCCATCTGGGCCGCGGCTAGGGCCACTGAAGCTCCGGTGGCGTTGCGGAAGACGCAGGGCACCTCAACAAGGCCGCCGACAGGATCGCACACGAGCCCCAGCTGTCCCTGTAGCGCGAGCGAAGCGGCCTGACCTGCCTGCGCCGGTGTCCCGCCCGCCAGCTCAACTGCGGCCGCGGCTGCCATCGCCGATGCCGAGCCGATCTCGGCCTGACACCCGCCGGCTGCGCCGGACAGCGTAGCGCGGGCCGCGATGACCCCGCCGATGCCTGCAGCGCAGAACAGCGCATCGACGAGACGGTCATCGTCGGCCCCGTAGTGTTCCCCCACACCGAGAAGCACCGCTGGCAGCACGCCCGATGCCCCGCCGGTCGGTGCCGCCACGATGCGGCCCATGGAGGCGTTGACCTCGCCCGTCGCAAGCGCTGCTGCGATGACCTGCACGAAGGTGGCGTCCAGCGGACCGGAGCGTGAAGCGGCAACCCGCGCTGCATCGCCGCCGACAAACCCGGAGCGCGACCTCACATCGCCGGTCAGCCCTGCCGCGACCGCCTCCCGCATCACTCCGAGTGTCTCGGCCATCCGCTGACGCAACTCCGCAAGGTCCCTGCCCGACTCCTCGGCTTCGAGCTCGAGGGCCGCGGCGCCGAGCGAGCCGCAGTGCACCGATGCCGAGAGCAGCTCGGCGAATGACGAGTAGGCCATGGGGTCCTTCCGGATCCGTAGACGCGCGATAGCGTAGGCGTGCAGTGGCGAGATCGTGCCGTGGCGATTGTAGCGCGGCGGGGCAGACAGCGGCCGCAAGGGGTCGACTCAGGGGCGAGCCAATCCCAACTACTTGTGTCGTGTTCATTGACGCGGCACATCCGAGGGGGTAGTATCTGCCCAGTACCGAAGTTAGCACATACTAATTATCGCAGTATCAGACCTTAGCCCATTGGTCCTGAGCACCCGAGTCATCGCGGTGCAATGCCACAAGGGAGCTCCGCAAGCTATGCCAGAGGCCTCCGCACCGCTCTTGAACCCAGAGGCACCGCTCCTGTGCGAGCTGTGTTCACTGGACTGCATCCGCAAGGGCGAGCGCATTGAGATAGTGTCGGTGGATGACCAGCACGCCCGCGTTCAGGCGCTGCGCTTCGGCATGGCCGAAGGCGCGTGCGTCAAATGCGTGACCAAGATCCCGGCCGGCCCGCTCGTGTTGAAGAGCGGAAGGCAGGAGATCGCCGTCGGACGCGCGCTGGCAAAGCGCATCAGCGTTCGCAGGTTGTCGTAAGCACGCTCGGTGAGTGGCGCGCAGGATTGTGTGCCGCACCGAGGAGGCGACAGCCAGCACCACACAGATAGGAGATGAGCCGTGAGCGAGGCTCACTGTCACAGCCCTGCGGGAACGCAGGCGCGAACTGGCGCCGAGACGGTCGTCTTGGTCGGTAATCCCAACGTCGGCAAATCCGTCGTGTTCAACGCGCTCACGGGCACGTACGTCGACGTGAGCAACTTCCCGGGGACGACGGTTGAGTTGACGCGCGGGCGACTCGGCGACCACGACGTGATCGACACACCCGGCGTCTACGGCGTGAGCTCGTTCAACGACGAGGAGACGGTTGCTCGCGACATCATCTTGTCGGGCGACGTGGTGATCAACGTGGTCGACGCGGTGCATCTCGAGCGCGACCTGTTCCTGACGCTGCAGCTCGTCGACATGGGCAAGCGGATGATTGTCGCGCTCAACATGGCCGACGAGGCCCGCAAGCGAGGCGTCGCCATCGACCGGGACCTGCTCGAGGACTTGCTCGGCGTGCCGGTGATCGAGACCGTGGCGGTCGAGGGCAAGGGATTCGACGAGCTCATCGCCTCCGTTTCGCGAGCACGCTGCGGACACGCCGATCCGGAGCTTGACGTCGACATCGTCGAGATGGCCTCGCGAGTGGGAACGCGCGCCGAGGCGCTCATGGTGCTCGAGGGCGACGAGTATGTAAGCGAGCGCCACGGTGTTCCGGCGGGAGACATGCGAGACGACGTCTACCTGCGCAGGCGCCACCGGGTCAACGACGTCTGCGGGCACGTGATCACCGAGACCGTCCAGGGCGCGTCGTTGTCGGCGAAGCTGTCGCACGCGATGATGCACCCGCTGACCGGCATTCCGATGCTATTCCTGCTCCTCTACGCGATGTGGGTGGTGATCGGCCAGTGGGTGGCTGGCGACGTCGTCGGCTTCCTCGAGGGCACGATCATGAACGGGTACTACGAGCCGTTCGTGCGACAGGTCGTCGGGCGCGTGTTTGCTCCGGGGTCGCCACTGTTCGTGATTCTGGCCGGCGAATTCGGCGTGCTCACAATGACGCCGACGTACCTGCTCGCCGTCATCCTACCGCTCGTGACCGCGTTCTACCTGCTGCTCTCCGCGCTCGAAGACACCGGCTACCTGCCGAGAATCGCGGCGCTCACCGACCGATCGCTGATGTCGATGGGCCTCAACGGACGCGCCATCATCCCGCTGATTCTCGGACTGGGATGCGTGACGATGGGGACGCTGACAACGCGCATTCTCGGGAGCAAGCGCGAGCGCTTCATCGCCACGGCGCTGATGGCGATCGCCGTGCCGTGCTCGGCGCAGATCGCCGTGATTGCGGCGCTCATGGCCAAGACGGGCGCGATCTACGCTGGGGCATACCTGGTGATTCTGTTCGCGATCTTTGTCGCGCTCGGAACCGCGCTGCACCGAATCATGCCCGGCCAGTCGACCGATCTGCTCATCGACCTTCCGTCGCTCCGGCTTCCTCGGCTCGATAATGTCGTGCGCAAGAGCGGGGTCAAGGTCTGGGGCTTCATGAAGGAAGTCACCATCTTCTTCCTCGCGGGCGCTGCCTTCATTTCGGTGCTTGAGATACTTGGCGTACTCACGTGGATCATCCGCGTCGCGGCTCCGGTCACGATCGGCTGGCTGGGGCTTCCCCCCCAGGCGGCCGCGGCATTTGTGATGGGCTTCGTGAGACGCGACTTTGGGGCCGCTGGCTTCTTCACGATGAACCTGTCCTCGGCGCAACTGCTCGTGGCGATGGTGACGATCACGCTCTTCGTGCCCTGTATCGCCAGCACCATGGTGGTGCTCAAGGAGCGGGGCTGGCCGTTCACCATCGGGCTCTTCGCGAGCTCGATTGGACTCGCGTTCCTTCTCGGCGGCATCATCGCTCGCGTCGTCGGCGTGGCGTGAGCGAAGCGGATATGGGAATCCTCGCGAAATGTCCCTCGTGCGGCCTGGCCTCCAACGAGATCCGTTGCCCGCGCTGCAACACGCTCAAGGTCGTGGGCTGCTCGGGCTCGTGTGCGGGCTGCAAGAGCGGGTGCGAGGATGACTCCTCCCTCGTACACAGTCACTCCAAAGTCGATGACGACTGCGGATTCGAGACCGTGGTGCTCGTATGGCAGCGGGTGCCTACGGCGGTGCGCAACCTCGCGGGCCTTCAGGCGTACGCTCTGGGCATGTACGTTGTGCCCGAGCTGCGACGCCAGGGAGTGGCGCGAGAACTTGTGACTCGCTCGATCGATTGCGCCGCGGAACACGGAGCGTCGCTTGTCGCCCTACACGCGAGTGACCCGGGAATGCCGCTCTCCGAGCGCCTGGGATTCACCCTGACCTCGGGATGCGGTTCTTCACCGAGAACGCGCCCCCGTCAGCCTGGAATGGCCTTCGCGAGAGCGCGGGCTAGATTGCGGGCGCTTGCCGCACGCTCTTGACTCCATGTTGTTCGGCGATTCGCTCGGCAATTGTACGGTCAACCTCGGCATCGATCTCGATTGGCATCAGCGCACGGGCGCCCTTGCGTTCGCGCGACACCTGCATTGAAGCGACGTCCAAACAGAACGTTTCTACTGCAAACTTCCACCCATGGTGCGTGACTCCACGTACCACTGTCCGCCAACTTTCTTGAAGGTCCATGTGTAGGTTATCGGCATTTGCGGCGTGACCTGCTCGTTGACGATGGTCATCTTGTCGCCGCTTGCCGCGGGCTTTCCCCTATTGAACCCAGTGATGCCGTAGGCCCTGACCTGCGCCTCGTAGGCAGCGGCATCTTCGTAGCTCTGCTGCTTGTCGAGTGGCAGGAGCTTGTATGCGTCCGCATACCTGCTTGCGAGGATGTCATCGCCGTATGCCTTGAGCATCTGCTCCGGTGACATACCACTGGGAACCTTGGTCGCCGTCCTGACATCGAATGCGCCATCGGCAGTGGCCGGCGGAGGAGCCGCGTCGCCCGTCCCAACAGGAGCGTCTGATGAGCCGCCGAGGACTGGATCGGATGCGGCAGTTGTTGGGGCGGGAAGCGTACTGGCGCCCGTGCTCGGCGAGGGGGGGCTCGTCATCGAGAACAACATGGCGACCACGACTAGTGAAACCAGAGCGGCCAACGCGACGGCCACCCACACTTTCGCTGATGGACCAGCGCTAGTCGCTGCCGTCGGATTGCCGCCAGGGGTCTGAATACGAGCCGTAGACCCTCCGGACAGAATCGGGCCTCCATGTAGCGCAGCGCGCATTCTATCGGCGCTCGGGAATCTAGCGTCCGGTTGCTTCGCCATTGCGACCGCAAGCACTCGTCCGATGTCTACAGGGATGGTTGAGGTGGCGCCCGAGGACAGCTCGCGTGGTTCCTCATGGACGATTTGATACATCACGCTAGTCGAAGGGAGGCCCTCAGTCGCTCCGAACGGGTTGCGGCCTGCGAGCATCTCGTAACCGAGAACTCCGATTGCGAAGATGTCCACGCGCGCGTCCGCGGGTAACCCAAGGACCTGCTCCGGCGCCATGTATCCCGGTGTCCCCATCACCGTGCCCGCCTGCGTGAGCGTTGCGGAGCTGCCCAATTGAGCGATGCCAAAGTCGGCGAGCTTCACTCCTCCGTCGCGGGTGATGAATACATTGTCGGGCTTGATGTCGCGATGAACTACGCCCCTTTGGTGCGCGTAGGCGACCGCATCGAGCAGTTGGTCGAGAACAGCGACTGCGCTGGCGGGCTCAAGCGCCCCCCGGTCGAGCACGCCGGCGAGGGTCTCGCCGTCGATGCTCTCCATTACGATGGCAGGTCGCCCATCATAGACGCCAGCCGTGTATATCGTGATGATTCCGACGTGGTTCAGGCTGGCGGCCGCCTTGCCCTCGCGAACGAAGCGCTCGGCGAACTCACTGCTCATATGGGGGTCCATACCTGCAGGAATCAGCGGCTCCTTGATCGCCACTTCGCGGTCGAGGACGGGATCCCACGCTCTCCAGACGACCGCCATGGCGCCACGGCCGAGTTCGCCACGCAGTTCGTAGGAGCCGAGATTCCTACCCATCTGCTTGCTCTCCACATCATTTGAATCGGCCAGCGAAAGTCGCCCGTGTCGCTGAACTATACCGAACACACCTGCCGAACACTCTGGACTCCGGCCTGCTCTCCGATTCACGCGGCGGTCGCGCGTGCATCTGCGCTCGCGCGACACCTGCATCGAAGTGATAGCCCGGCTTCATCGGAGAGCTCGAAAGCGTGCCGGATGCGCAAATCGTCGGGACGCGTGCCGAGCAGCCCGGCAACCAAGGCGGGATTGGTCCCGTGTCCAAAGCCGATCGGGCTGGGCAAGGATTCGCTCATCACAACACCCACAATGTCGAAGACGCTTCGTTGGCGCACCATTCGCTCACCCTAGCACCGGCTCTGACCCTCAACTGTACGTGGTGGTGGTCGCGAGAGTATAGTGTGCCAGCGCTTTTGAGCGCTTCGGTTCAGGCAAGCATCGGTTGTCCGCGCGAAAGGAAGAACATGTCGGAAGAGACTCAGTCCAACAATCAGCAGATGATCGTCATCGCCCTTGTGGTGATCGCGACTCTGCTCGCCGCCATCGTGGGCGTCGTGATCTGGCAGCAGAGCAAGGCAGCGACCACGCTCCCGAGCCCGACTGCCACCGGAGCCCCTGCGGCTACCGGCGGTGCGGCAGCTGGCGCGGCCGGAACAGCAGGCGGTGCCCCAGCAGGCATGGGTGGCGCGGCCGGCGGAGCACCTGCGGCCGCAGGTCCGTTCGATGCCAAGACGGCGACCAAGGTGCCGGGCGGCATGACGCCGGAGCAGCTCCTCAAGACATATGGCGACGATATCCTTGCCAACAAGTACGCCGATGCATACAAGATGCTCCCACTCGACAAGCAGCAGTACTACGTCGATGCGGCCGGCTACGAGAATACACTCAAGGGCTACGGCATCACGGCGTTCAACATGGGCAAGCCAGTCACTGACGGCGACAAGATCACGATCAATTCAGAGCAAGTCACGCCGCAGATGTCCATCTTCTACACCTGGACCTTCAAAAAGGTGGGTGGGCAGTGGTACGTCGAGTCGCGCACTGCTGCGCAGTCTCTCAACTAGCTGCACGCTCGGCTGTCCGCAGGACTGACAAGGGGCGGCCCAACGGGCGCCCCTTTGTACGTCGCGGGGTCGGAGTCGCGTGCTAGTCTTGGCCCGTGAATCTCGAGAAGCTCTCAACCTTCCTTGTCCCCGGCACGGATGATGACGTAGAAGCGTCCTATCGGACGCTCGCAAAGCGCGCTCGCACGATGACCTTCGGGCTCGACGACGAAGTCGCCGTGGTCGACATCGAGACCACCGGTTACGACCCCGATCACGACATCATCATCGAGATCGCGGCCGCGATCATGCACGGTCCCCAAGTAGTGGGAACCTTCTCGGCGCTTGTCGATCCACTTGTCCCGGTTCCGTCAGAGATCACCAAGCTCACCGGCATCACCGACGAGATGCTGGAGGGTCAGTCCAGCGCCGAGGCAGCCGTGTTCAGGCTCGTCGAATTCATCGGCGGCCGAGACATCGTCGCCCACAATGCTGCTTTCGACCGATCGTTCATCGAGCGAGTCGCCGGACGTCACGCACTCAAGGGCTCTTGGCTCGACTCACTGCAGGTCGTGCGCATCGCTCTGCCCCGGCTTCGCTCTCACCGGCTCGCGGACCTGGCGGTGGCGTTTGGCGTCAGCCCGCAAGGTCCGGCGCACCGCGCGCTGCCCGACGTCGAGGCGCTTGCTGCGGTGTGGCGCATCGCGCTCGTCGGCCTTTCAGACTTGCCACCCGGGCTGTTGCACCGCCTGACCGAGCTCGCTGCGACAACGCCGTGGGCGGTTCGGCAGGTGCTTGCGCGAGTCGCCGCCGCCGAGTCCGCCGGAGCGTTCTTCGACCTGAAGGAGACTCGCCGACGCCGAGTAGCCGCCGACAAGGCCGAAGCCCTCCATGACGCCGAGGAGATCGAGTGCTCGTGTCCCGAGCCGGATTCGGTCTTGGGCGAGTTCTCGAAGGACGGCATCGCCGGGCGCATGTACGAGGGCTATGAAGCGCGCGCAGAGCAGCTGGAGATGGCTGGCGCGGTGCTCCAGGCGTTTGACACTCGCACGCATGCCGCTATTGAAGCGGGCACCGGCGTCGGCAAATCCGTTGCCTATCTCGTGCCCGCCGCCCTGTACTCGCTCAAGAACCGGGTGGGCGTGGGGGTTGCCACAAAGACCAACGCGCTCATGGACCAGCTCGTCTACCACGAGCTTCCCAAGCTGAAGCAGGCGCTCGGCGGCGGACTGCGCTACACGGCCCTCAAGGGCTACGACCACTACCTCTGCCTACGCAAGCTTGAGCGCTACGCGAGTGAGCTCGAAGGTGCCGAAGACGATCGTCTCGCAACGATCGCCGCACTGTTCGCGTGGACGGCGCAGTCATCGTGGGGCGATCTCGACGCAATCAACCTTCACTGGGGCCGCCGAGAAGTGCGGGCCGCCGTCTCGGCATCGCAAGCGGACTGTACACGCAAGCGTTGCCGTTTCTATCCCAACCTTTGCTACCTGCACGGGGTGCGCAGGCGCGCTGCGAGCGCCAATGTGGTCGTGACCAACCATGCGCTGCTCTTCCGCGACGTGGTCGCTCAAGGCGGAATCCTGCCGCCGATCCGGCACTGGATCGTCGACGAGGCGCACTCGGCCGAGAGCGAGGCGCGCAAACAGCTCACGACCGGGGCAAGCCACGTGGAGCTCTCGGCGGTTTTGGGCGGGCTGATGTCCAAGGGCCGAGGGGGTCTGCTCGACAACCTGCGCCGTGCGTTGCGCGGAGCGGAATCAGCCTCTGCGATCGGCGTGATTGCCCGCATCGAGGATCAGGTTGCGCGCTGTTCGACCATCAGTGACTCGCTCTTCGACTTTGTGAAGGACCTCGCACCGCTGGCGGGTGGCTCGGAATACGACTTCGCACAGCTCTGGCTCAATGATGAGACTCGCCAGACCGGCTCCTGGGGAACGGTCTCGTCCACCGGCGGCGCGCTTGCCAAGCGCCTCGAATCCCTCATCGCAGATGGCCGCGAGCTCATGACGATGCTTGAGGAGATGGGTGGTGACTTCACCGAGGGGCGCGCCGATCTGGTCGGCCTGCTTTCTCGACTTGCCGAGCAGCACGCCGGGCTCGTAGCCGTGCTCGACGGCGAGGATGAGGCGCTCGTCTACTCGGCCACTCTGGATCGCCGACGAGACCGTCCCGCAGAGAAGCTCGTCGCCGAGCGGCTCGACATCGGTGAGGTGCTGGTCGACGACCTGTACCCCCGGGTGCACAGCGTCGTCTTCACGTCGGCGACTATCGCGACGGGCGAGTCGTTCGAGCACTTTGCCCGCGCGGTGGGACTCGACCGGGTCGCGGAAGGTTCGTGGCGCTCGCTACGCCTAGCCTCGAGCTACGATTTTGAGCGCCAGATGGCGGCGTTCGTCCCCACCGACATGTCACTGCCCGCCGAGCGCGGCTACCTGGCCGATCTCGAGCAGCTGCTCGAGGACGTACATGTCGCGATGGGCGGCAGCGTGCTCACGCTGTTCACCAACCGCCGCGACATGGAGCACCTCCACGCGATTCTGGAACCGCGGCTGGAGCGCGCGGGCATCGCTCTGCTCTGCCAGAAGCGTGGGACGTCCGCCAAGCGCCTTCGCGACGAGTTCCTCGCCGACGAGCGCCTGTCGCTTTTCGCGCTCAAGTCGTTTTGGGAGGGTTTCGACGCCAAAGGCGATACCTTGCGCTGCGTAGTGGTGCCCAAACTACCGTTCGGCCGCCCCACGGACCCGCTCGCCCAAGAGCGAGAGCGCCGAGAAGGACGCCAAGCATGGCGTCGGTATACGCTGCCCGAAGCGGTGCTCGAGCTTAAGCAGGCCGCCGGACGCTTGATTCGGAGCCGCACTGACGTCGGCTGTCTCGTTATCGCCGATGCCCGCGTGATTTCGAAGGGGTACGGACGCGAGTTCATCTCGGCGTTGCCGGTGGCCGACATTGAGAAGGTGCCGGCGAGAGTGGCCGTCGAGGAGATCAAGAAACGGTTTGGGCGCTAGGGCCGGAGGGGCGTTTGCGCGTGCAGCGGGCGAGGGTTGGCACGGAGTCGGGGGAGCAATGAACGTGGTCGCAAAGCGAGGCACACTGCTCGGCGTGACACTGCTGGTCATGGCGCTCTTGGTGGGCGGCTGCGTGGCTCGGCAGTCGCCGGCGCCGGCACCGGTATCCACCGGGAGCGTAATCGGGCTCTGGACCAACGCTGCGGCCAAGGGGCAGGCCGCCAGCCTTTCCCAGATCGGGTTCGCCGAGGACGGCGCCTTCCGACACTCCGGCAATAACGCGCTGGGTCTTCCCGTGAACTTTGGAGGGAGCTACCAGGTTGGCAGCTCGGATCAGGGGCCGGTCATGCGGCTCACCTACGATGATTTCCCACAGCAGCCGACCGTGTGGTACTTCCGGCTGAACGGCGAAACGCTCACGGTTGCGCCCCTCGCTGCGGACTTGGAAACCGAAGCAGCAATCGTCTTCCAACGCGAGAAGCAGCAGTAGCAGGGGCATGCCAGCTGGTGGGTTGAGAGGGTTAGTGCTGCGAGGACTCCTCGCGGGCCAGAGCGACGACCGCCTCGCGCACCACTTCAGGTTCGAGCACTTCGACTCGCCCCAAGCGCGCAACCACGCGCCGAGCAATCCAGTCGGTACCGGCGAAGGGGACCTCGGCCAGCTCATCGCCATTCTCCAGCCGCTCAATCAATCGTGAGCCCGGCCAGTCCCGCTCTATGTAACTCTCCTGGTTGGTGAAGCGCAGCCTGGCAACCGGCAGGCCCCGAGCCGAGAATGCCTCTGCACTCAAGGCGGACGTGCCGTGTGCCCCCGGGTCAAACTGCTCACCGGTTCCCTGCAGGTTGCGTATCCGGTCGATTCGGAAGGTTCGAAAGTCGTCTGCCTCCCGGCACCATGCCGTGAGATACCAAGCGCCGCGGTCGGCCAGGAGCTGTAGCGGCTCAACCGTGCGCTCGCGCGCGGCGACGTCCCCGTCGCGCTGGTAGGCGAGTACGACCGCCTGATGGTCGCGGGTCGCTGCGGCCAAGGCCTCAAAGATTGCGACGTCGTGTTTGGCGGTCTCGGTATGCAGCGTCCGGGCAAGCTCCTCGGCGTCTAGTGACGCACTGGTCGCCGCAGCGAGCTTGAGGTTGATCGGGTCGTCTGCCGAGAACCCCGCGGCCGATAGAGCGGCCGAAAGCGCTTCGGCCTCGGCGAGTGACAGTCGCACCGGGCCGCGCATCGCGGGAATCGAGCCGAACACTTCGACCCGGTCGCCGTCGATAGAGACGGGCACAAGCTCCCACGGAGTGTAGGGCGCGATGCCGCACAGGGAGAGGGTCGTCAAGTCCTCAGCCAGTTCGGCGGAGGACGAGCCGACCTCGGCCGCCATCTCGGCAAGTGAGATGACGACGCCGTCTTGCATGCGACCCAGCAGTGCGATCAGGCGTCGCGTGCGCTGTGCGGTGCTGAGCTTAGCCATGGATGCTCAACACCTCCTGCAGCCCTCGCTGAAGAGCTTCGACCTCGTCGGCAGGTTTGAGCAGCTGTACTCCGGAGCCGTTGTCGACAACGAACTGCAGCAAGCGAGGTCGTGAGCATGCCGAGACGTGCCACAGCATGCCGTCACCGTCGGCCTCAAGTTCGCCGTGGCCAGCCGTAAGAGATGATGCGCGCCAGCGAGCGGATGCGCCGAAACGAAGCAGCGCGTCGAAGCGGGATTGGGCCGGACCGTACTGGAAGGGAAGGCGAACGAAGCTCGCCACATCAAAGCCGTCAGGCCGCTCGAAATCGGGCGATTTGGGGCGCGCCGGGTTCACCGCGATGTCAGACATGCGCGCCACGGTGTAGGTGCGAGGTTCGTCCAGAGCGGTGTCGCGTCCAACGAGATACCAGCGGCCGTCGTGCAGGAAGAGACCGTATGGGTCCACACGGTGAGGGGCGCTGATTCCGTGCGAGTTGGTGTAGCCGAAGTCGACGGACTTTCTGATGCTCGCGGCCTCGGCAAGCTGTGCGACGATCGACCCCTGCTGCGCCGGGTCCTCATCGGCAAGTCGAGCGGCAGCAGCGACATCGCCGGAGTCGATCGTTGAGGTGATCTTGGCCATCGCCAGACGCAGGTCGTCTGAGAAAGGGAAAGACGCATCGCCGAGAAGCGCGCTTGCGGCCGCCCGTACGGAGGCGGCTTCCTCGGCGTTCAGATCGAGCGGGGCGGCGAAGGTGCCGGAGCGATCGAGGCGGTAGTAGCCCTCGTTCTCGGCGTCGGTCCGGATGACGAGTCCAGCGGTACGGAGGTCGTCCTTGTCGCGCTCGAATTGCCGCTTGAAGGCGTCGTCGGCCTGGTCAGGTGCGTAGCCGAGCACTTCAGAGCGGATGTCTTCGGCGCTTACCGGCACGCGCGCAGCTGCGAGGTAGAGCGCGAGATTGACGAGACGTTCGACTGCGCTGTACAAGTAACCCCCTCTAGCGACGCGGATACGGTGATTGTACGGCACCGCGTGTCTTGTGGAGCGGGGCCCCAGAAGAGTGCCCGTAAACGAAACGACCCGCGTGGGGGACGCGGGCCGTTCAATTTCCTGAGCGGGCGGTCCCCGCCTTTGAGGGGGGAAAGAAAGGCGGTTCGCCACTGCTCGACCATTGAAGAGCAATGTGTGTGCCAACTTCAGGCGACGAAGAGGACTATTCCTCCGACGGAGCTGTCCTGTTCGGCACGAAGCTGATGCAGCCGGGCCTTCGTTTTGCGGTGTGACGCTCTGTGCGGTACAAGAGGGCGTGAAGTGAGTGTGTAACCAGTACAAGAAGGCGAGGCCAAAGCCCGCGTGACTGAACAGACTATGGGGCGTAGCAGCGACTCATCATCGGAACCAAGACCCGAGCCGACGCCAGAAGAGGATCGCCGCGATCGTCGGATCTGGTGGATGTTGTTCGCCGTTGGCTTCCTGTTGTTCATCGGCATCATCCTCATCGGCAGGCCATTAGTGGCAGGGCGACTCACCGCGGCACGCAACCTCGATCGCGCTACGACGATGATCGCTGGGACCCAGGGCGAATTTGCTGCAATTGATGCTGCCGTACGAGGATCATCAGCGTCCGGCTCTGCAGCGCTGAGCGGAGAAGCGCTGGCTGCCATCTCGGCTACTCGACAGACGCTGGCGGAGGCTTCGCAGCTTTCGCAGACGGGCTTCGAGCGGCTTACCGAAGACGAGCAGAAGCGGGCGAGGCTGGTCAACGCGAAGGCGATCGCGCGCATCCAAGTGCTCGACGCCGCCGAGGGGCTCTTGTCGGCCAGGGGACAAGTCGGGAGCGAGAGCAAGAGTGAGCAGGGGCTCAGTGACTACGGCGCAGCGGTCGACAAGATGCAACAGGCGGACGCAGCGCTGGTGAAGCTGTGACGGCTCGGTCAGACTCAAGGTGCGCCGGCAACCGAGGCGACGCGATGGGAAAGGAGCAGTTGTGAGCGCACAAGAATTCTGGTCAGGTTGGTGGTGGCCGGTGGCCACAGCGCTGCTCGGCTTCGCTTTCGCATGGTTGGTGTTTGATCAGTGGCTGCACCGGCACAAACCACATCAGCTTGCGTGGTCGGTCGGCCTGCTCATGTACGCGGTTGCCGCTGTGATGGAGGCGGTTTCTGAGTTCACCGGTGACTGGAACCCGCTCGTCTACCGAATCTACATCGTGCTTGCGGCTTCAATGGTGGGCTATCTGGGTCTTGGGTCGTACTACCTGCTTGCCAAGAAGAAGACCGGTCCGCACATCTATCTCGGCATGATCTTGGGTTGGGAACTCGTATTTGTGTGGGGCGTGTTCAACACGACGTTGAGGCTGGACAAGCTCGTTCCCGGTATCACGGTAGGTGGTCAAGCGCTCGGCGCTGCATCGACATTTCCCCGCATCATGTCGCTGCCGTTCAACATAACCGGCTCGATCTTTCTGCTTGGCGGCGCACTCATCTCCATCTGGAGGTTCGCGCGCAAGCGTGAGTTCGCCTACCGGATGTGGGCAAACGTGCTCATCGCGCTGGGCACCCTCCTGATTGCCGGGGCCGGGAGCATGGCGCGAGCGGGATTCAGCGGCGCGCTGTACCCCGGCGAGATGTTCGCATCGGCTCTACTGCTTGCGGGATTCCTGATGGCGGGCACGTTGGACAAGGGCGCGAAAGAGGCTGTTGCTCACGGACGCGAGCGGCGCTCCCACGAGGCCCAAGCGAAGGCCGCCGAGGAGACGCCACCACCGGATCAGCCTTCGTCGTAGCCGCTCCCAAGGGCGGCGAGTGCGCGCATATCGGTAATCGTTATGTTCTGGCCGCTGACTTCCATGACGCCGTCGTCTTTGAGCCGCGCGAACGCTCGCGAAAGCGACTCGGGCGTGGTGCCGAGCGCCATTGCGAGATCGCCCTTCTTCATGCCCAGACTGACGTGCAGTCCTGTTTCCGAGGGGCGGCCCGACTGCAGCGCTCGGCCAAAGACATAGCGCGCGACCCGGCTCGGGACATCGAGGGCCAGCGTTGAGACGACTGAGGTGAAGTTCACGACGCGGCTCGCCAGGTCGGCAATGAGGGTGCGCGCCACTTGGGGCTCGGCAGCCAGCAGGTCGAAAAGCGCTTCGGTGGGAAGACACGCGTAGGTCACAGGGGTTGCGGCATCGATGTTGGCCGGGTATCGCGCGCCCGCCATCGCGGCTACCGCTGCGAGCGGCTGGCCGGCCTCGACGGTCTCGAAGGTGATCTGCCGTCCGTCAGCGCCCAGGTAGAAGACCCGCGCTCTGCCGGAGACGAGCACGCCGAACTCCTCAGCAGGTTCACCCTCTCTTGCGAGTGAGGCCCCGCGTTCGACCTGGGAGAGGCGCGCACTGCGAGCCAGTGTCGCGACGGCCTCGTCGGAGGCGGTTCGCCAGAGCCGACAGTCGCGGAAAGCCGTCCATACGTCGGCGCGGATGTCAGTCGGAGCAGTCATGGCGTCCATTCGGCCGAATCGTTCCCGCGGGCTTGCGGGGGTTGCGAACATTCTACTCGTCAGCAACCTGCTCCCTCGAAAGGCGCCACTCTGCAAAGCCACACGCTGGAGTGCGACCCCTGCCAAGAACTTTGGGCCATTTGATGCGCGTCAAGGAATCGCGCCCTCCGCGTGCGTAGAGTCGGCTCCGTTCAGTAGCGCTCCGTCGACTCCGCTCATGGTTGCGTCACCAGAAGGAAGGACCATTCGTGAACGACCGATTCGCCGAGAAGCTGGCCGACCCCATCATCGTGCGCGACACCACGACGCTGGCGGACTTCGTCCAGATCTACTGCGACGGGCACCACAAGGCCGCCGAGCGCAGGCCGGTCGAGACCGACGGCGCTCTGCTCGGCATCTACAAGCGCAAGCGGCCGGTCCTCTGCGTGGAGTGCGAGGCGCACCTCGCGTATGCCGAGAAGCGCCGGGCGTACTGCAACGTCGACCCCAAGCCGTTCTGTGCGTACTGCGAAGTTCACTGCTACAAGTCCGATGAGCGCGAGTGGCAGCGTCAGATGATGCGCTACTCGGGTCCGAAGTCGTGGCGCAAGGGCTACGCAATCGATGGCATCAAGCACGTCCTCGATGGACGTAAGTTCCGCAAGCTCGCCGAGGCGAAGGCCCACACGGCCGCCGCCGAGAAGATCGCCGCATCCGCGGCAGACACCGACGCCGCCGTTGCGGCCGAGAAGCAGGAGGAATCCTCATGAGTACTGCAACCGTGACCCGACAGATTGTTCATATCGACGAAGAACTCTGCAATGGATGCGGCGTGTGCGTGTCCCCGTGTGCCGAGGGCGCAATCGCGATGGTCGGCGGCAAGGCCCGCGTCATGAAGGAAGAGCTCTGCGACGGTGCTGGCTTCTGCCTGGGCGTCTGCCCGACCGGCGCCCTGACGCTTGAGACCCGAGAGGCTGTCCCGTTCGACCATGACGC
Organism: Coriobacteriia bacterium; assembly: GCA_037140395.1. Lineage (GTDB taxonomy): Bacteria > Actinomycetota > Coriobacteriia > Anaerosomatales > JAAXUF01 > JBAXEO01. Next base: position 6,264 of record JBAXEO010000012.1, on the reverse strand, counting down.
TGTCGAGGCCCACGTCGCCGAGCAGCCGAAGACGTATATCGCGCAGAACTGCTTCAACTGTGGTCGCTCGGAAGATGACGGGCCGCTGCTGCCGGTCCGCACCAAGGGGACGAGCACTTGGGTCTGCACTCGCTGCTTGCCTTCGTTGATTCACGGGTAAGCGGGAGGCGCGGATGCGAGCGCGGAGGTCCTGCGCTCAGACATCCTCGGCGCTTTGCGCCTGCGGAACTCGCTCAGGACCCCCGCGCTCGCATCCGCGCGGCCGGGTAGACGGAGGCGCGCGTTGCGCGCTCCGCGGACACGAGATGCTCTGAAAGCCTGAAACAACGATGAGGGGATTGCTAATGACTACCAAGGAAAGCACGATGTTTTGTAATCAGTGCGAGCAGACGGCCCACGGGACCGGCTGCGAAAAGATCGGGGTGTGCGGGAAGTCGCCGGACGTCTCGGCGCTGCAAGATCTGCTCGTCAACGTCTGCCGAGGCATCTCGATCGTCGCGGTCCAGGCCGAGGCGCTGGGTGTGGACACGTCGGCCGCTGGTGCTTTTGTAGCCGATGCGCTGTTCACCACGCTTACGAACGTTGACTTTGATGCCGAGTCTGTCGCCTCGATCACTCGCGAGGGCGTCGTGCTTCGCGAGTCGCTCAAGGCCGCAGTGGCTGGTGCGGGTGGCGCGGGATCCTTCGACGACCTGTTCGCTAACTTCGAACCCGCCGAGACCACCGCTGGCCTCATCGCTCAAGGCCGCGAGTTCGGTTCTCCCTGGGACACCAGCCGCGATGCCGACGTCCAGTCGCTCCAGGAGACCACGCTGTACGGCATGAAGGGCGTCGGCGCCTACGAGCACCACGCGCGTGCGCTGGGCCATACCGATCCGGTCATCTACAGCTACCTCTTCAAGGCGCTCGCTGCGATGAGTGATACCAAGCTCGACCTAAACGGTTGGGTCGGACTGACGCTGGAATGCGGGGCCGCTAACCTACGCACGATGGAGATTCTCGACGCAGCCAACACCGGTGCATACGGTCACCCGACGCCGACTTCGGTTTCGCTCGGCCAGCGCAAGGGCCAGGCGATCCTGATCTCGGGCCACGACCTCGCCGACCTCAAGGCGCTGCTCGAGGCCACCAAGGGCACCGGCGTCGATGTCTACACCCACGGCGAGATGCTGCCGGCGCACGCCTACCCGGAGCTGCACGCCTACGACAACCTCGCCGGGCACTTTGGCACCGCGTGGCAAAACCAGCACAAGGAGTTCCGCGAGTTCCCCGGAGCCATCCTGATGACCACCAACTGTCTGATGATTCCGCACGCCGACTACAAGGGCCGCCTGTTCACGAGCGGTCCCGTGCGATTCCCCGACGTCCCGCATCTGACGCGTGACGACTTCTCGGCTGTTGTAGACAAGGCGCTTGCCGAGCCGGGCTTTGAGTGGGATACGACGGTGGGAGAGGTTCTCGTTGGCTTTGGTCACAACGCGGTGCTCGCGGTGGCGCCTACCGTCATCGAGGCGGTCAAGAGTGGCGCGATCCGCCATTTCTTCCTGGTGGGCGGCTGCGACGGAGCCAAGCCGGGCCGCAACTATTACACCGAGTTCGTCGAGGAGACGCCCAGCGACACGATCGTCATGACGCTGGCCTGCGGCAAGTTCCGCTTCTTTGACAAGCAGCTCGGCGAGATCGGCGGACTGCCGCGACTCATGGATGTCGGCCAGTGCAACGACGCCTACTCGGCGATCAAGATCGCGGTTGCACTTGCTGACGCCTTTGGGTGCGGCGTTAACGACCTGCCGCTGTCGATGATTCTGTCGTGGTACGAGCAGAAGGCCGTCGCAATTCTGCTGACGCTTCTGCACCTCGGCATCACCGACATCCGGCTTGGCCCCACACTGCCGGCGTTCATCACCCCCAACGTGCTCGGCGTGCTGGTCGAGAACTTCGCGATCAAGCCGATCGCGGCCAGTCCGCGTGAGGATCTCAATGCGATCCTTGGCGAGGAAGCGTAAAGAATCGTGACTGATACAAGAGATCAGAGCACCGCAGATGAGGTTGAGGCTAGCCTCAATGCCGAGCAGCCCGACGTCGGTGCACCTGTCGCTCCGCGCTGGAAGCGCGTGCTCAAGTGGACGTTGCTCGCCATCGGAGCCACCTTGGTCTTCCTCGTGTTCGCGGCGGTCATGCTCTACTACTTTGGTGGCATGTCGGGCTCGGTGTACGCCGAGCTTGGCCCGCAGTACCAGCAGCTCGTGGCGTCCGGTCAGGCACCTGCGCTCAGGAAGCGGTTCGTCATCCCGATTCCCGGATGCACGTGCCACAGCACCGATCCGGTGCTGACAGCTCAGCATTCTCGGCGTCACATGAACGAGTGCGGCAAGTGCCACAACACGAATCCGGCGCACATGGAGCCGGGAGTGCTGTAGGTCAACCGACGTTCTTGCGCGCAATTCATGCGGCCCGGCTACCACAAACGGTAGCCGGGCCGCTCGCGTGCGGCTTTTTGCGCATCCGCACCGCCCGTCTCTGCGCTACCATGGGGCGTGGCGGTCGAGGATCGCCCGTGCCCGCACGCGACCGCGTCGGAGGACTCGATGGCCGAGATCATGCAGCACCTCACCGCGCTTGCCGACGAGATCGGCCCGCGTCCCGCAACGAGCGACGCCGAAAGCCGCGCCGCTGACTACATCAAGTCGGTGTTTGTTGCGCGAGGGCTTGAGCCCGAGGTGCAGGAGTTCGACGCCCCACGGACCTACTCGTGGGCATACGTCATCTACTTCGTGCTGACGATCACCTCGGCTGTGGTTGCCGGTATCAAGCCTGAGATCAAGATCTTGAACTGGGGCGCGCTAATCGTTGCGGCGGCCGTTGCGGTCTTCTTCTGGCTTGACTTGGATACGCGGCGCGCCGGCCTGACTCATCTGATGCCCAAAGGTCCGAGCCAGAACGTCATCGCGCGCCACGTGCCCAAGGCGCGACGCGGAGAAAAGCTCAAGAAGATCGTTATCGTTGCTCACTACGACACGGCGCGTGCCTCGCTCGCGTTCTCTCCGGGCATGGTGCGGCAGTTCCCGGTGACGTTTGCGCTCACCAAGTGGGCGACATTCCTCACGCCAGTGTTCATTCTGGCGATGGCGACTCCTTGGGTGGCCAAGGCCGAGCCGTACCTCTGGTACGTCACCATGGTGGTCGCGGCCTACTTGCTGATTCCGATGATCATCAATATCCAGCGAGAGCTCATGATGCCGTTCGTTGATGGCGCCAACGACAACGCCTCAGGCGTCGCAGCGATGCTCGGCGTGCTCCACAACCTCGTGTCCGAGCCTGAGGCCTCGCGCTTCTCGACCTCGCAGTTTGAGCCGGTGCAGCGCGGAGCCGAGGCCGCCCTTGAGGCCGACGTGGTTCCCGACGGAGCCCTGCTGTCGTACTCACCAGCGGGGTCTCGCGAGGCGGGGAGCGAGCTGCCCGATGACTTTCGCTGGGCCGAGTCATCTAGCGATTCCACGCGTCAGCCAGAGCGCGGCCAAGGCCTTCTGGACTTCGACACGATCGATTTCGCTGCCGTCGGGCCCGATGCCGTCAAGCCGTCACGGGCAGAAGAGCCGCGACCAGAATCGCGTCGGACAGAAGCGCCGGTCGCCGCCGAGGCCCCCTCTCGCCCCTACGTCCCGTCCGGACCCGACACGCTGCCGGGTGCGGGTGCTCTTCCCGGCGGCGCTGTGGCCGAAGATTCGCCACCCAAGCGTCGCGGGTTCCTAGGCGGGCTGGGGCTCGGCAAGAAGAAGAAAGCCGAGGAGGACCACGACGTCAAAGGCTGGCTCGGCGTCGATGATGAGTTTGATGCGCGCAAGGCTGGAGCCGACATCGGATCGTGGGACAAGTTTGGCTCGGACGACGATGACGACGATGCGGGTGGACTGGGATGGAAGGGCGGCTGGGCCGGCGACGACCCCATTGGCGATGACGATTTCTCGGCAAATGAGGCGGCGCGTATTCGGCGGCGAGTCACGGAGTCGGTCGACCGAGAGCTCAACGAAAAGGAAGTCTGGTTTGTCGCGACCGGTGCTGCAGAGGTCGGGACCTTCGGCATGCAGGCACTTCTGGACGACTATGGCGACGAGATCCGAGATGCGCTCATCATCAATCTTGACAACGTCGGCGCAGGGCAGCTCTCATGGGTGACCGCCGAGGGCATGACGCGCCGATACCGAGCGGCCCAGCGCGTCATCGGGCTCGCTAAGCGCGCGTCGCGTGAGTGCGAGATCCTGGTCAAGCCTCGCGTTTACAAGGGGCTTTCGACTGACGCCACGCCGGCGCTCGCGCGGGGCTTCAAGGCGATGACGCTCATGGCGTTCGACAGTTCCAGCCTGCCGATGAACTGGCATTGGAAGACCGACGTGTCGGCCAACATAGAACCAGAGGTCATCGAGCGTACCGCCGATCTGGTAACCGAGATGATCCGCGAGGCCTAACTCTTGGCTCCAGACTGGTTCAGGGCCACGGCGGCGCGAACGAGAGCCTTTAGCGCCGCTTCGTCTACTTTGTCGCCCTCGTGGAAGTCGATGGCACGCCTCGTGTTCCCGTCAAGACTGGAGTTGAAGACGCCCGACGAATCCTCCAGCGCCGCTCCCTTGGCGAAGGTCGTCTTCACGTGGTCCTTGTAGCTCTCGCCCGTACAGATCAATCCGTCGTGATACCAGGCCGGGACCCCTCGCCACTTCCACTCCTCGACTACTTCGGGATCCGCGTCCTTGATGAGGCTACGGAGTCGGCTGAGCATTTCTCCCCGCCAGTCGCCTAGCTCCTGGATTCTCGCGTCTATCAGCTGAGAAGGGGACCTGTCTTCTCGAGATCCATTCTCGTCCATGTCAGTTCCTTTCTTCCTAGTCCTGGGGCCTTGCTGGATGGAAATCACCGCCATCTATCCCAGTGAACCTTCTGGCGCTCAACGATATCCTCGTCCACCTCATATTTGTAGTGGCTCCACATGCGGAGCCTCTCTATCCGGAAAGCCTCGAGAACCGTCGCTGCGATTCCGGGAAGTCCACGCCCATTGCAAAGCCGCACACGACGAAGAAGACCAGTCCTATCCCCAGAGCCGGAAGTAGAGCCGAGGCGCTCAGCGGCGGGGCGGCGGGCGAGTCCACCGTCATCACGAATAGCCCGGCAATGACCATCCCGATAGCGAACCACTGATAGCTGTGAAGGCCCGCAACGACCTTCGTCAGAGGCTCGCCGCGATACCCCTCCTCGACGAAGCGGACCAGCCCTGCCAGCACGAGGTACAAACCGCCGACAAGAGTCAGCGACGCGCCGGCGGTCCACAACCACACAAGCACCGCAGCGACGACGAGATTACCGATGATCGAGTAGAGCTGGGTCGGATAGATGCTGGTTCCCTTGAGCCCCGCGAGCGCTACCCGAGAGTGCTCGCTCTTCACGACGATGCCCGGATCTCCGGCCACCGAGGGAGCTCCGTGGCAGCAGCCCTGGACAATACAGCGCAGCCGTCCAATAGCTTGCGTCCACGGGCCAGCGAAAGCGAAGGCGGCGAGCACGAGCAGCATCGGCGGATAGAAGGGAAGGAGTGCGAGACCGACAATCGCAATCCCAAGCAACCCGCCGAAATAGCCGAAGGGTCGGCTGAGTCCCTTGGACGAGCCGACCATGAGCTGCCCCACCAAAGCCGCGCCAATGACGCCGGCGAGCATCAGCAGCGAGACCGCTCCTATCTGCGCCTTGCCGGCCGCCAGCACTACGATGAAGGCGCCCACGCCCCCGGCAAGACCAGCGAATACCGCGTGGTTGATGATCCGCGCCGATCCGACCCTAGTGGCTTTCCAAGAGTTGGCGAGTCTCTCGGTCCCACGCAGGATCGCTCTCCACAGTCGGTCCAACCGCACGGCGCGTGCGACCGGGCCGAGCACGTTCGCGATCCCGAGTTTGGGGCGCGGTAGCTGCCCGAAGGTCATGAGCAAGTACGGTCGCTCGTATCCCAAGACCAGTGCGACCGCACACATCGCCACAAGCGGCGTCGTCAGGAATACGCCAGTCGCTGAGCCGAAGTGCAGTGATACGCCAAGGCAGGCCAACACGAAACCGACGTAGATTGGATGTGGCACCCACGCATAGAGACCGTCGGTCACCAGCCGCTTTGGGGGGAAGGCGTTCATTGGCAGGCCTTTGCCTCGGCTCCAGATATCCCACATCCCCCAAAGCATCACGATGAGTCCGAGGCCGGCAACGGCATTCCCCGCGAGGGGGAACCGC
>JBAXEO010000011.1:0-25580 GCA_037140395.1 Coriobacteriia bacterium | reverse complement strand
CGACGTCTCTGACCTACCACGAGGTCGGTTCCCGGCTTGCGTGCCATCACTGCGGGGCCACCAGACCCGTTCCGCCGGTCTGTCCGCGCTGCTCGAGTCCGTACTTACGGCAGTTTGGGGCAGGAACTCAGCGCGTCGAGTCCGAGCTAGCGGCGCTGCTTCCCGATCTCCCAGTCGTCCGAATGGACGCCGACACCACCAAGGGCAAGGGCGGTCACGAGCGCGCGCTGGCCCAGTTCGAGGCGCTCGAGTCCGGTGTATTGCTCGGTACCCAGATGATTGCCAAGGGGCTGGACTATCCTGAGGTCACGCTCGTCGGCGTGATCAACGCCGACACCACGCTGCATCTGCCCGATTTCCGTGCCGGAGAGCGCACCTACCAGCTACTCGAGCAGGTCGCGGGTCGAGCGGGAAGGGGAGAGCATCAGGGGCGTGTGATTGTGCAGACCTACTGGCCGGATCACCCCGCCATCCAGGCCGCTGCCCTGCATCAGCCTCGCGTGTTCTACGAGGAGGAAGAGAGCGTGCGCGCCGCTTTGGGTTATCCGCCTTTTGGGCGTCTTGCGAATATCTTGTTCTGGAGTGACGACAAGGCCGCTGTTGCAACGGCCGCGCGCAAGTGGGCAAAGTCACTGGAGTCCGCTCGTCCGGAGTCGTGGACGATTCTTGGGCCGAGCCCCGCTCCGATTTCTCGGATCAAGGGCGTCTGGCGCTGGCACCTGCTCGTCAAAAGCCCAGTCGGCGCACCGCTCGCTGAAGTGCTCACCGCAGTCGAGCGAGGACTGCCCACGAGCCGCACGGTATCCCGCGCGATCGATATCGATCCGGTGGACCTGCTCTAGGTTGACGGGTTCTCGGCCCGTCGTGGTCGGCTGGTATGATAGTCGCAGTCCCTCGGCGTGTACGGGTTGTACGCGTGTCTCTCAATCTGCAACAAGGATGCTCCGCGAACATGAATGTGCTGTCACACCCCAACGCTGCCCTCAAGCAGCTTGCGCAGCCGGTCGATCCGGCCACCGACACCGACTTGCGCGAACTTTGCCGCAAGATGGCTCAGGCGATGTACGACGCGCCTGGAATTGGTCTTGCGGCGCCACAGATCGGCGTTCTCAAGCGTGTCATCATCTACGATCTTGACGATGAAGGCGCTGGGGTTGTTGCGCTGTGTAATCCCAAGATCGTTGAGTCGGGCGAAGAGCGCGAGTTTGACGATGAGGGGTGTTTGTCGCTACCGGGAATCACCGTTCCTGTTGAGCGCTCCTGTACTGTGGTCTGCGAGGCGCAGACATTGACGGGCCGCGTAGTCCGCATCGAGGCCGACGGCCTTCACGCACGACTGCTCCAACACGAGATAGATCACCTCGATGGCGTGCTGATGATCGATCGTGCCACGCCAGAAGAGCGTAAGGCTGCGCTGCGTCGGTACCTCGATGCGCAGCTCGCTGGAGCCAAACCCGGTCAGACCAGCATCTAGATATCGATCCGTCACAAGAGACCCGAGGGGGACTAGTGCGCGTCGTCTTCATGGGGACACCTGAGTTCGCCGTGCCGTCACTTGAGCGGCTCGCGGTTGAGCACCGGATTGCAGCCGTTTACGTGCGCCCGGATGCCGTCTCAGGCCGCGGCGGAGTCGCTCGGGCGGCTGCTGTGAAAGTCGCTGCCTTGCGTCTTGAGCTGCCGGTTCGTCAACCGGAGACACTCCGCGATGTTGAGACCCAGCGCGAACTGGCAGCTCTTGAAGCCGACGTCGTGTGCGTGGCTGCCTACGGGCTGATCTTGCCGCCGGCCGTGCTGACGGCCGCGCGGCTCGGTGCAGTCAACGTGCATGCGTCGCTCCTCCCTCGTTGGCGGGGAGCGGCGCCCATACAGCGGGCCATTCTGGCAGGGGACACCCACGTTGGCGTCTCGATCATGCGTATGGAGGAGGGTCTCGACACGGGACCCTACTGTATCCAACGCAGAATCCCCGCCGATGACAAAGGCGCGCTCGCACTGACCGCCGAACTGGGTGAGCTCGGCGCCGAACTCCTCGTGTCGTCCTTGCCGAGCATCGCCGACGAAACTGCCATCTGGACGTCTCAGTTGGACGACGAAGCCACCTACGCGTCCAAGGTCACGAAGGCCGACGTTGCCCCCGATCCTGAATTGGGCGCCAACGACAACCTTTTGCGCGTGCGAGCGTCAACGCCCGCTGCGCCTGCACGGATTCTCGTCAACGGAAGGGGCGTGACAGTGATGCTCGCAACCCTTTCGAACTCAGCCGATGGACTGCACTCAGGATCGGTGAGGCAGCAAACCGGCGGAATTGCTCTGGGAACAAGATCCGGCGCGCTCCTCGCGCTGCGTGTGAGGCCTGACGGCAAGGCAGAGATGGACGCGACAGCATGGGCGCGTGGCGCCCGTCTGGATGCAGAAACCGTCTGGAGTTCTGCCCGATGAGCGCGAGTCCTGCACGCAGAGTGGCACGCGACGTCGTTACGCGCGTGCGTGAGCGCTCGGCCTACGCCCACGAGTTGATGGACTCTGCGCTTCGTGCCGCCGCTCTTTCTCCGGCAGACGCGGCGCTCGCCACCCGGCTCGCGTATGGCACCTTGCAGGCTGAGGGAACGCTTGCCGAAGCAGTCGACCGCTATCTGGGTGGAAAGCGCATTGAGCCGCGTATCGCAGACGCGCTGCGTGTTTCGGCGTACGAGATTCTCTTTCTGCGAAGCGAGAAGCGCGCGGCTGTGCATCAGGGCGTCGAGCTCGTCCGCGAGGTCCGCAAGCAGGCCGCGGGCCTGGCCAATGCGGTCCTCCGGCGTCTGGCCGAGGACGCACCGTCATTTCCCTGGGGCGACCCGAGAACCGACACGCAGGCGCTCGCACGCTTGCACGCGCATCCCGAGTGGCTTGCCAAAATGTGGATCGATGAGCTCGGACGCGACCTAGCCGAACAAGTCATGGCTGCCGACAACACCCCCGCGCCGCTCTATCTGGCCGCCAACACCTTCTCGGCGAGCGCAGAGGCGGCTCGTCAGGGTCTGCGCTCTGACGGCGCCCTCCCGCACCCGGGGGTTTTGCCGGGTTCGATAGAGGTTGGAGATCCAGGTGCGGCTGTTCGCGGCCAGACACTCCAGAAGGGGCTGGTACTGGCCGTCGACTCGTGCGCACAACTGGTTGTCGCGCTGGTCGATGCACGTCCGGGATCGACCATCGTCGAGGTGGGCGCGGGCCGAGGTACCAAGACGATGCTTCTCCAGATGGCGGCGGTCAAAGCTGGCCGCTCTGCAGATCTCTATGCGGTTGACTCGCATGAATTCAAGGGACGATTGCTAGCCGAGCGGCTGCAGCGGCACGGCGTGCCCGGAGTCCATATCTTGATCGGAGACGCGACGGATTTCTCGGCAATCAAGGGTGCACCGGCCGAGGGAACGGTTGACGCGGTGCTGGTAGACGCCCCCTGCTCGGGTTTGGGCACCTTGCGAAGGCATCCCGAGAAGCGCTGGCGCGTCCACCCTGCCGACATTGACTCGCTCGCGACACTCGGACTGAAACTGCTCAGTGAGGCTGCACGCCTTGTTCGCCGCGGCGGTTTTGTGGTGTACTCGACATGCACGCTCGCCGAGATGGAAAACGCAGGTGTGGTGCGAGCGTTCTTGGACAGTCAAGAGGGAAGCGCGTTTCTTGTGGATTCGGTTGCGGGGCAGGTGCCTCAAGAGTGGCAGCGATTCGTGACCGCTGAGGGGTTTTTTCGATCGCTACCCTTGGCAGATGGACCCGACGGGCACTTTGCAGCGCGCCTCGTGAGGGTCTGACGGCGCTCAGGTGCGGAGACTCGTTTCTTGACCACCTCGGCGCTCTTGCGCCGGAGCTCCCGCGAATACCGCGGGTCCTGCCCCGCCTAAGGCAGCATTACTACCCGAAAGGCCCCGCCAGTCGCGGGGCCTTTCGGGTTTCGAATCAAAGGATCGAGCACCGGCAGCCTTCGGCGAAAGTCAGACCTTCTCGGCAGTGGCAGCGGGGCAACTGGCGCAGGCGGTATCGCCCGTCGAGGCTGCCGGGCAAGCTGCTTCAGGCTTCGGCGCATCCGACGAGGTGTCTACAGGCTTGGGGCGATAGTCGGTATTGTGAAAGCCGCTGCCCTTGAAGGCGACGGTGACGGGCGCAAAGATCTTGACCGCGGGTGCTCCGCATGACGGACAGCATTCGTCATGCGTGGCCACCATCGGACGAGACACCTCAAAATCATGCTCACAAGACGTGCAGCGATAGTCGTACTTGGGCATCCGATTTCCTCACGGTAGTTCGGCCTTCCGGTCTTCTGCCAGCCGGTATCTGGAACCATGCAGGATACATACCATCTCGCCGTGACACAAAGGCTCGGGCACCGGCATCGTATACACTAGGAGCCATCATGACTGAATCGGAAATCACATCGGACTTCTTTGAGAGCGGCCTTGGCGACGGTGCTTCGCTCCTCGACCGTCCGAGAAGACGTCGACCATCATTCATCCCGCGGTGGCTACCCATCGCGTTGGGGGTCTCCCTCGTGGTGATAGTCGTCGCTGTTGCGGGCGTTTGGTACGCCAACAGCATTTCGTTGGTCGCAGTGCCAAAGGTTGTGGGGTACGAGCTCACAGTTGCCCAGTCTCGAGCCGGCGTCGGGCGTTTCGGAGTTGTTGTGGTTGAGAGACGATTCTCTGTGATACCGGCCGGCACTATCATCGAGCAGTCACCTGCTGCCGGATCGAAGCTTCGGCGAGGCAAGGCGATCTCGGTGGTTCTATCGGGTGGAACCGAGGAGTTCGCGATGCCGGACGTCACCGGGAGCGGGCTCTTGCAGGCCCGAGGCCTGCTGGAGCGCAAAGGGCTTGAGGTCAGAGTAGAGACCGAGTCCTCTGACCAGCCAAGCGGCACGGTTCTGGCCACCAATCCATCTCCAGGCGTCATGATCAGGACCGGCGAGATTGTTCATCTCACCGCGGCTTCCCAAGGGCCCGGAAGCTCGACCCTGCTCCCGTTGAACTTGCAGGGAGTCGCAATCACTATTGACCCCGCCGTAGTTCCGCAGGGGCAAACCGACGTTTCTCTCGAGGTCGCACGTAAGCTGCGATCGTTGATTGAGGCGTCCGGCGGAACCGTGCTAGTTACTCGCTCACTGACCGACTCTGGAACGGCTGCGTCTGTCGCGGTGAGGGCACGTAGAGCTCAAGTGAGCTCTACGACCGTGGCTGTAGGAATTGACGTCGCCCAGAACGGACAGAAGGGCCTGGCTGCCCTGTATCCACTGACGGGGCCGACCGCGATTCTCGAGCCCTCTCGCACGTTGGCCACTGCAGTTGCTACCGCATTACTGAAGGGTGCCTTGTCGGCCTCCGCTTCGACTACTCAAACGGACACGGTTCTGATGGCCACCAAGGCGCCGTGGTCGAGGGTGCAGCTGGGCTCTGCGAGTGCACCTGAGGACGTCAGGAACTTCAGCGATTCCAGGTGGGGGGACGATGTTGCTCGGGCGATCTACCGCGCGATTGCCGAGATCTACGGCGTTAAGGGGGCGGCGAACTGATCCGAAGGCTGGTCACGTGGAGTGTGGTGTCATGCCTGGCCGCGAGCATCCTGCTCCCTGTCTCTGTGTCCGCGGCGCCGGGTCAGACCGCCGAGCAGCTCTCGGCTCAGCTTGAGAAGCTCAAGAGCGACACCAAGAAGGCTGGCGACGAGTGGGATAAGGCGTATTGGCGCCTAGACGAGGTCGAACTGAAAGTCGAGAAGACCGACAAGCAGATTGCCAAGACCAAGACAGAGTTGGCCGCCGCTCGCGCATTACTCGGAAACCACGCCGTTGCGATCTATCGTCGCAGCCAGGTTTCACCTCTAGAGGTGCTTGTTGGATCCTCGAGTTTCGAGGATCTCGTCACTCGCGTAGAGCTGATGCGACGTATAGGCAACTCCGACGCGGAAGCGGTCGCCCAGGTCAAGCGGGTTCGCGACAGGCTGAACAAGCAACGCGCGCAGCTTTCGTCGGAGAAGCGAGACGCCACCAAGGCGGTTAAGTTGATCAAGGCTGAGGGCGACCGTTTGCAGGCTAGGCTGAAGGCCAAACAGGCCGACTTCGCCAAGGTCAAGGCCGAACTCGATGCCGTCCGAGGTGGATCCAATCGGCCAGCGGGCCTCGCTTCGGTTGCAGGACCCAACGGAATGGTATTCCCGGTGGTTGGATCCTACTACTACTCGGATACATGGGGCGCCTCTCGTGGCGGTGGTCGCCGCAGGCACATGGGAACCGACGTCATGGCGCCCAGGGGTACGCCGGTCGTGGCGATCATGTCGGGCACGGTGTCATCTAAGACCGGTGGTCTGGGCGGAAAGACGATCTGGCTTTCGGCTAACAACGGGTGGAGCTTCTACTACGCGCACCTCGACGGCTGGGCCGTCAGGTCAGGGAGCGTCAAGGCCGGGCAGATTATCGGCTATGTGGGATCAACAGGAAACGCGGCGGGCGGAGCATCGCATCTGCATCTTCAGATTCAGCCGGGCGGCAGCCCCGTGAACCCCTATCCGTATCTCCGGAAGATGGAATAGGCTCGGCGGGCTACCGCAGGCCATTTGCACGGACCAGCCTCTTGTTCCAGAATCCACAGTGACAACTGAACACCGTGTCGGGAGCTGCGAACCACCTTGCGGCTGAGAGGCGACTAGCGTCGCGACCGAGAAGACGGCTCCGGTAATGCGGGGCCCGCACGACGGCACCGCCTTTCCAAGTGGCGGGCGGCGTTGGTTCTCCACCTCTCGGCCTTCTGGCTCGCCTTCCGCGCACTGCCGAGGGAGCGCTCGTGAGATCTGAGAGAGTTCGACTACTTGCCGAGATAGCGCTCACCATCGCGCTCTGCACTGTTCTCAAGCTGTGGCGTATCCAGCTGCCCTGGAACTTCGCCGGCGGTGATATCTCCCTCGCGATGCTGCCCATACTCGTGTTGGCGCTCAGACGCGGTGTGTTTGCGGCCGCGGTTGCGGGGGCAGCATTCGGCATAATCGACTTCTTCTTTGAGCCGTATGCGGCCGCTCCGATTCAGGTTCTGCTCGACTATCCGGTTGCGTTCGCGCTACTGGCCGTGGCGGGGTTTGGTTCGGCGCACTATCGCGCCCTCGCGAGTTCCGGCCGACGTCTGGCAGCAGAAGCAGTCGCCGTTCCGTGGATGATTCTCGGCGCCGCTGCGCGTTTCTCGGCGCACTTTGTGTCAGGAATCGTGTTCTTTGGCTCCAATGCGCCTGCTGGGACTCCGATCTGGGTCTACTCGGCGCTCTATAACCTGAGCTATGTGGTGCCTTCGCTGATTCTGAGCGTCGTTGCTGCGCTGCTGGTCTTGCCAGTCTTGGATGCCGCGGTTCCCCTGGCGTCTCACGGTGTGAGGAGGGCTTCCTCATGAGAGCCCTTCTTGTCTGCGCGGCTCCAGTTGTCGGCACCTGTGAACTACTCGGGCGTCTCGCGGCCTCTGTCGACTTCGTCATCGCAGTGGATGGTGGGGGAGCAGTCTGCCTTGAGGCCGGAGTTCAGCCTGATGTCGTCGTGGGCGACATGGATTCTCTCGCACCAGGCGACCTCGATCGCCTGCGGGAGCTTGGCGCCGACATCTATCAATTCTCGGCCGACAAGGACGCTTCCGACCTGGAGTTGGCCGTGATTGAGGCTCGCCGGCGAGGAGCCACATCGATCGTAGTTACGGCAGCTTCCTCGGGCCGGCCGGACCACGCACTGGCCGCTCTTGGCGTCATGTTGTCGGCCCGTGACTTGAGTCCTCACTTGGCCGAGCCGGAGGTCGACATCTGGGTTCTGTCCACACAGGGCCGCGCATTGCTCTCGCTTGAGGGCGAGGGAGCGACTGTTTCACTGGTCGCGTTCGGTTCTTCGGCCGTGGTCTCGGTCAAGGGCGTGGTGTGGGAACTCGACGAGATTGGGCTTGATCCAACCTCGTCTCTGGGCCTGAGCAACAGGATTGGCGACGGTGGATGCGCTCAGATTGCCGTGTCCGAAGGAGTGATCTTGGCAATCGCGCCGCAGGTGAATGGTGCAGTTCGCGCTCAAGCGATCTAGCATTTGGGCCGAAGGTATACTGCAATCACTCCGACGACGGGCGTGATATCCGCATGAGCCGATCCGCCAGACTGACCATACTTGCATTTGCCGGGCTTATGCTGCTCCTAGTCGTGGCGTCCGCGGCTTTGGGATGGCACATTGGCCTGAGCGTGACTGCTGTTGCGGGAGCCTTCGTCATTTGGGCCGCGCTGAGGTCCACGGGGAGCGCAAATACCCAGAGTCAGGATTCCGTTGAGATACTGGGTCAGGTCTCGATGCCGAGCGAGGAAGCTCAGAGTCCGCTGACGCTGACTGCTGCAGAGCCAGAGACCTGTTTCCCGCGCAGGCTGCTCGACACCACGAGCGACCTGTTTCGCCGGCTCGATCCCAATGACGTTGTGAGCGCTGCGCTCGAACATGCGATTAGGCTTGCTGACGCCGACAGCGGTAGCGTGCTGCTTCTCGGCGAAGAAGCTTCAGGCGAGATGCGAATCGCCGGAACCCAAGGACTGTCCCCAGAGGCGACCAAATCCGCAGCTGTTCTACTCGGAGAACAAACCGGTAGCTGGGTGCTCATCAACAGAAGGCCTCTTGTAATCGAGGACTTCACGTACCCCGGCCCAGAGAGGCAGCGACACGATCTGCTCGCGGCTGCATCGGTGCCGATTGCCGACGATGAAGGTGCACTCGGGATTCTCAATGTCGGCAGTAATCGGTATCCGAGTCAAATCTCGCGTTCGGCCGTGGCCGACCTCGAGGCTGTCGGGCGCGTCACCGCATCGGCGCTACGGAATGCTCGCGCCGTCGAGAGTTCAAACGACCTCTTTCTTGCAACCATTGAGGCGCTCGCACTCGCTCTTGAGTCGGGCGATCCCTATGCCCGGGGTGGTACCGCCCGTGTCGTCGCGTTGTCGGTTCTGCTGGGAGAGTCGATCGGCCTTGACCAAGCCGATGCGCACGCGCTGAAGCTGGCCGCGCTGCTTCGCGACATCGGGATGTCGGCGACCGGCGAGATCGCATGGGTGTCGGACCGCCCGCTCACCACGGTCGAGTGGGGAATGCTCAAGGCCCACCCCGGCATAGCTGCCGACATCTTGGGCGGGACCCCGTCTCTGCGTGCGGTCATCCCCGTTGTCTTCCATCACCACGAGCGCTTTGATGGTGACGGCTACCCCGACGGTCTCGCGTGCCACCAGATTCCTCTAGGCGCGAGAATTCTTTGTGTGGCTGATTCCTATGTGGCGATGACGTCGCGCCGACCCTACCGTCTCGCGATGTCGGCGGAGCAAGCAATGGTAGAAATCACCACGAACGCGGGCGCGCAGTTCGATCCCGAGGTTGTGGGCGCCTTCCTCGATCTGATGGCTGCCGATGAGGATCGCTTTGCGGTGCACGCGATCTGACTCAGGGGATGCATAGGTTCTTCTCGTGCGTCAGCGAGTCGCTCTTCGCGTTTCAAAACGAAAACGACCGCCCACTGGGGCGGCCGCCGGAATGCATGGTGTTCTGTGTGCTAAGCGCGGGTGATCTTGCCGGCCTTCATGCACTTAGTGCACACCTTGACCTGCTTGACGTGGCCGTTCACAAGCGCAGTCACCTTCTGGATATTGGGACGGAACACGCGGTTGGTGACTCGGTGGGAGTGGCTGACGTTACGGCCCGCCACGGGGTGCTTTCCACAAACTGTGCAGACCTGGGACATTTGGCACACTCCTCATGGGTTCTCATAGATCGGCTGTGCCGACCGAGTGCTTCTTCAAGGCTCAAAACGCAGGCAATCCTACCACGGTGACCGCACGACGAACAAGAGCTCCTGTTTCCCGAGCAATCACGGGTGCCCAGATGTGGTCGGCTATACTATCTGCAGGGCGTGAGCCCGCCGAGAGGGGAGCCCGGAAATGGCAGGGATCACGAGAGATACTATGGTTCGTGAGGTGCTCGTGAGCCATCCCGATGCCGCCGACGTGTTCGATCGACATGGGCTGGCGTGTGCCTCGTGCTTGGCTTCGGGTATGGACACCGTCTCGGCCGTCGCAACAATGCACGATGTTTCGGTCGAGGTCTTGCTTGCCGAGCTTAACCAGCTGTCTGATTCATCTGAACCAGAGGAGTGACGCCGATGTCAGAGACCGTTGCCGGTACCGTGAACGTTGCCAATGACGTTCTTGCGGACTTGGCTGGATATGCGTCCTTGGAGAGCTACGGTATCGTCGGCATGGCCAGCCCTTCTCTTCGGGAGGGAGTTGCGCAGCTTCTGCCAGCGGCCAAGCTTCGCAAGGGGGTCAAGGTCCAGACAACCGACGACGCGGTCTTGGTTGACCTCTACGTTGTTATTGAGTTCGGCACCAACATTACCGAGGTCTCACACAACCTCGCCAATCGCGTGAAGTATGTCTTGGCAAATACAGCCGACGTCAAGGTTGAGTCGGTCGAAGTCCATGTGCAGGGCGTCAAGGTCCGTAACCCGTAGCGACTCGGAGCCCTCCTAGTGCCCACATCCTCCTTTGCCCAGCACATCTCGGCAGCAGCCCAGGCGCTCAGGGAGCGCAAGGAAGAAGTCAATAAGCTCAACGTCTTCCCTGTGCCTGACGGCGACACCGGAACCAACATGTCTTTGACCATGGACGTTGTGGTCGCTGAGGTTACCAAGCTTCCCCAGACCTCTGATATGGCCACAGTGTGCCACGCAGTCACACATGGGTCGCTGATGGGCGCTCGGGGCAACTCGGGTGTCATCTTGAGTCAGATTCTG
Organism: Coriobacteriia bacterium; assembly: GCA_037140395.1. GTDB lineage: Bacteria > Actinomycetota > Coriobacteriia > Anaerosomatales > JAAXUF01 > JBAXEO01. The sequence continues at coordinate 14,778 of JBAXEO010000011.1, read as the reverse complement.
AGGGGGCTCTGCGAGGGAATCGATGGTGCGGAGCAGTTTGACTCCGCGCTCGTCGCAGATGCGTTCGAGCGTGCAGTTATTGTCGCGTTTCAGGCGGTCCGCAAACCAGTCGAGGGCACTATCCTCACAGTGTTGCGGGACACCGCGGAAGCTGCACGTGCCTGCGCCGACGATGGTCTCGCGGTCGATGGGATGCTCTTGGCGCTCAGCGTCGCCGCGTTCGAATCAGTTCGCAGAACTCCGGAGCTCTTGCCGGTTCTCAAAGAGAACGGCGTCGTAGATGCCGGCGGGTTTGGGCTGGCCATCCTGATTGAGGGTTTTGTGGCCAGCGCGACCGGTCAGGACGTGCGTATCGTCGATGTCTCATCCGTAGCGGCACCACTACTGGTTGTCGAGCCGGTTGACGACTGGGATGACGACGAATTCCTTTACTGCACGGAGTTCCTGCTCTTTGGCGACGGAATCGACGAGGGATCAGTTCACGACTACGTGGCATCGGTCGGCGGCAGCGAGCTCGTCGTCGGCTCGGCTGGTGAGTTCAAGGTGCACGTTCACACCAACGACCCAGGGTCCGTGCTGTCACACATGACGGCGTTGGGTGAGGTCTCCGACGTCCACATTCACAACATGCGCCGACAATCGCAGGCGCGTGATGAGGTCCTCATCGCCGAAGCGGCAGCAGCCAACCCCCTGGCCGTTGATCCGAGCCTCCCGCTCAAACCCATCGGGTTCGTCGCTGTGGCGGCGGGGTCGGGGCTTGTGTCCATTCTGGAATCGTTGGGCGTCGACGTTGTGGTGAGTGGTGGCCAGACCATGAATCCGTCGACTCAGGATCTCGCCGACGCAATCGCCTCGGTACCGGCCGAGAAGGTCGTCATCCTGCCCAACAACAAGAACATCATCATGGCCGCCACTGCGGCCGCGGGTGTGTCGGACAAGCCTGTTGCCGTGGTGCCGACCACGGCAGTTCCTCAGGCGTTCTCGGCGATGCTCGCCTTTGATGGCGGCGACGATTTGGATTCGCTCGCTGCCGCGATGACTGCAGCCGCTGGTGCGGTTCGATGCGGTGAGGTCACCCGGGCGGTCAAGGACGCCAAGGGTAAGGTCGGTGACATCGCAAGCGGCCAGGTCATCGGCATCACTGAGCACGAGATCGAGGTTGTCGGCGATGATGTGAGCACCGTCGCCGCTCAACTCGCTGACCTGCTTCTCGCCGACGGTGCTGAGACTCTCACAGTGCTGGCCGGGGAGGCGTTTGATGACGAGGCGCTCAACTCGCTCGGTCAGCGGATAGCTGCCTCCCACGCTGGCGTTGAGGTTGAGACGCATCGCGGAGAGCAGCCGCTCTATCCCGTCATCATGGCTGCGGAATAGTCCGCACCGCCCGAGCGCCGAGGAGATCGAATGCCGCATGTCGGAATCGTTACGGATAGCACCTGCGATCTGGGCCCGGAGGAGCTCGCGGGTCTGGACGTGCGAATGGTTCCGCTGACGGTTCACCTGGGCGACAAGCACTTCGCTGACTGGATCGATCTTCGGCCCGACGAGTTCTACCCGATGCTGTCGGCGGCAGCTGAGTTGCCTACCACCTCGCAACCATCGCCGGCGGACTTCTCGGCGGTCTACGAGAGCCTGGCCGCAGAGGGGTGTGACGAGATTGTGGTCGTCACCTTGTCAGCAGCACTCTCGGGGACGTTTGAATCCGCGACGCTTGCCGCCACGACGTCTCCGATCCGGGTGAGAATCGTCAATGGAAAGCGCGCGTCTCAGGCGACCGGACTGATCGTGAAGGCCGCAGCGGAGGCACGTGCTAGCGGGCTCGACGGGGCGGGCGTAGAGGCGCGCGCAATCGAGGTCGCCGGGGTCACACGCCTCTTCTTTCTGCTCGACACTCTTGACTACCTCGTCAAAGGTGGCCGAGCCGGCAAGGCGACAGGCCTGGCCGCGGCTCTGCTCAACATCAAGCCCGTACTTGAGGTCAATGCTGACGGCATCATCGAGCCATTCAAGAAGGTCCGGGGTCGGGCGCAGGCTATTGCTGCGCTTGCCGAGCACGTGGCCGAGGATTCGCGTCGCAACGGGCGGATGCGCATAGCGATGCTGCACGCGGCCCAGACCAAAGACGCCGAGGAGTTGGAGGCTGCGATTCTCGCTGCCGGCGCCGACATCGTCATTGAGTCGCACGGAGTCATCGGTGCTGTGATCGGTGTCTACACGGGGCCTGGTGCAGTCGGCGTGGCCTACTACCCGGTCGGCTAGCGCGTCGTGGGGTCCCCTCAAACCTCGCACGCAGTGCCGCAGCGGTGCTTGCGCCTTGAGGCGCACGCGCGACCAGTGTCTACGGCCCGGTTTGTTGATGCCGCCCGTGCTGCTGCCCTGGGCAAGCTCGGAATCCAGAGCGTCGGCGAGCTCTTGCACCACTACCCGTTTCGCTACTTGGACTTGACGCATATCGACTCGCTCGCGGGTGTCCGGGCTGGTTTCGACGCCACGGTCGTGGGGCGTGTCCACGAGGTGAAGGTCAAGAAGCCGCGACCTCGGCTGACCATCACCGAAGTCTCAATCGTTGACGGGACCGGCGTGCTGATCGGCGTGTGGTTCAACCTGCCCTACATTCAGCAACGGTTCTCGGCGGGCGAGCGGGTGGCGTTCTCGGGCAAAGTGGTGCTCGACTACGGGCTCAAGCAGATTCGCGCGCCCTTTGTGGAGAAGCTGCCGTCCGATGAGGCAGAAGACGCCGCCGCGCGGGTGCTGCCCATTCATCGCGCGACCGAGGGCCTCTCGACCAACTGGCTCAGGCGGCTCGTGGCGGCGGCGGTCGATGACTTCGCCGACGTCGCAGATCATCTACCGTCGGCACTCCGCACGCGACGGGATCTGATGCCTCTTCACGCGGCGCTGCGCGCGATTCACTTCCCGCGCGACGGGGGAGAGGCCGACACGGCGCGGTATCGACTGGCCTACGACGAGATCTTGCAGCTCCAGCTCTACATGGCGCTACGCCGACATGCGCTTACGCGCGAGCATGCGGGAGTGTCTCATCCGATCGATGGGCCGGCGCTTGAGCGCCTCCGCGCGGCAATCCCGTTTGAGCTGACCGCCGACCAAATCCAAGCGACAACTGAGATTCTCGCCGATATGCACGAGCCGCGACCCATGAACCGCATGCTGCTTGGAGACGTGGGGACGGGCAAGACGCTGGTCGCTGCGGCGGCACTGGTCTGCGCCGCTGACGCAGGAGCGCAAGCCGCCATGATGGCGCCCACGGAGGTCCTGGCGAACCAGTACGCCACCGCCCTCGGGCCCCTGCTGGATGCGGCCGAGGTTCGATGGGGACTTCTAACCGGCTCAACGCCTGCTGCCGAGCGGCGTGAACTCCTGGCGCTTCTTTCCGATGGGGTCCTGCAGGTCCTCTTTGGCACCCATGCGCTGCTCGAGGAGTCGGTAGCCTTCAGCCGGCTGACACTCGTGGTGGTAGACGAGCAGCATCGTTTTGGGGTCAACCAGCGCCTCGGACTGCGCGGAAAGGGTGCCGCTCCCGATCTGCTCGTGATGACGGCAACCCCTATCCCGCGCTCACTCGCGCTTACCCTCTACGGCGACCTAGAGGCTTCGTACCTGCGCACACGGCCCAACTCCCGCCCGGGAGCCAGAACCACCCTTGTCAAGCCCACGCAGCGCGGCCAGGCCTATGAGCGCATGCGCGCAGCTGTCCGAGAAGGCCAGCAAGGCTACGTAGTGTGCGCGCTCGTGGACGAGTCGGATTCAGCCGAGGCGCGGGCGGCGACTCGCGAGTTTGAACGCCTCAGCACCCAGGTCTTCAAGGAGTTGCGCGTGGGGCTACTCACAGGCCGCATGCGACCTGCCGAGAAGGCCCGGGTCATGCGCGACTTTCGCGCTGGTGAGATCGACGTGCTCGTCGCCACAACCGTTATCGAGGTGGGCGTCGACGTCGCCAATGCGACCATCATGATCATCGAGAACGCCGAGCGTTTTGGGCTCGCACAGCTGCACCAACTCCGAGGTCGAGTCGGACGCGGGGACGTCGTGGGCGAGGTATTTCTGCTGGCCGAGGCCAAGTCACCCGAGGGGCGAGAGCGGATGGAGGCAATCGCAGCCACCAACGATGGCTTCGAGCTTGCCGAGATCGACCTTCGGCTGCGTGGCGAAGGCCAGGTCCTGGGTGACCGGCAGCACGGTCTGCCAGCCCTTCGCCTCACATCGGTTGTCACCGACGGTGACCTGATCGCGCTTGCTCGAGCCGACGCGCGAGAGCTGGTGGGGATCGATCCCCACCTGTCATTGCCTGAGCACGGCCCGCTCCTGTGCGAGCTCAAGCGCACCTACGCGGCGGCTTGGGAGTGGGTGAGCAGCGGATGAGGGTTATTGCAGGCCAGTACCGTGGGCGCACGCTCGTCGCGCCAAAGGGCGACCACACGCGACCGACGTCTGACCGGGTGCGGGAGTCGATGTTTTCGGCGCTCGCCTCTCGGCTGGGAGCGGAACTTGGCGGCGGGGCCGTTCTGGACGCATTCGCCGGAAGCGGTGCCCTCGGAATCGAGGCACTCTCGCGCGGGTGCGCTTGTGCGACGTTCGTGGAGAGCGACCGGGCGGCGTTGAGGACACTCAAAGGAAACCTTGAGTCGCTGGATCTTCAGAGTCGCGGACGCGTGTTAGAAGGCGATGTTACGTCGATGGCTTCGCGGTGTGGGATCGCCGGCGGGCCCTTCTCGTTGCTTCTGCTCGACCCTCCGTATAGACTTGCGTGGGCCAATATTGAGCTATTGACCTCGGCACTTGCTCGTTGTGAGCTCCTTGTGGACGGAGCACTGATCGTCTACGAACACGCGAGCGACGGGCCTGCGGCATGGCCGGCGGGGTTCAGCTTGGACACGTACAAGAAGTACGGCACGACCGGCATTGACGTTGTTATCTACCACTGGGAAGCGAGGTCAGAGTGAATCGCGGTATTGTCCCGGGAACCTTTGACCCCATTACTTCAGGACACTTCGACGTTATCGTTCGCGCATCGGGGCTCTTTGATGAGTTGGTGGTGGGGGTTGCGCGCTCCGAGAACAAGAATGGCAGCGGCCCGCTGTTCACTATCGATGAGAGAGTTGAGCTTGTAGAGAGGGCCACGGCGCATCTTCCCAACGTATCAGTGCGTCCTTTTGATACCCTGTTGGTTAACTTTGCAGAAGAAGTGGGCGCATCAGTCATAATCAAGGGGCTGCGTGTCGTCACAGACTTTGAACGCGAGTTCCAGATGGCGGCGCTGAACTGGCGCTTGGATTCAAAGATTGAGACCATGTTCATCATGGCGATACCGGAGTACATGTATTTGAGTTCGTCTGCAGTGAGGGAGATCGCCCGGCACGGCGGGGCGGTTCGGGGCCTGGTGCCCGACGTTGTGAGTGAAGCGCTCGAGCGCAAGATGAATGAAGCCCGTTAGGGAGGCTGTTTCATGGATATTATGGCCCTGATCGACCGAGTTGAAGAGATTGTCGATAACGCGCGAACAGTGCCGTTTTCGAGCAACAAGATGGTCGACCCGGACAAGGTCTACGAGATTATCGACGAGATACGCGCGCAGTATCCCGATGAGCTCAAGCAGGCGCGCTGGATCGTCAAGGAGCGTCAGGAAATGCTCGAGGAGGCCGAGAAAGAGGCCAACCGTATTCTCGAGGACGCCCGTGATCGCGCGCAGGCACTTGCCAACGAGACTGAGGTCGTTCGCCTCGCAGAGGCCCAGGCCGCAGACATCATGGACAAGGCTCGTACTCAGGAGCGTGAGACCCGCCTGGGTGCCGAGGACTACGCCGACGAGATGCTTGCCAACCTCGAGGTCAATCTGGGCAAGCTGCTGACAGCCGTGCAGCGCGGCCGTGATCGCCTGCAGGGTAAAGTCGGCGGTCAGCGACAGTAGTCTCTCGAGAGGCGCTCGCGATTACTATGGAGAACTATCCGGTCAAACTGACCTCTATTCTTGACGACCTTGGTGCGACCATCACGGTTGCCGACGAGTTCGATTTTGACAGGCTTGAAGTCGGCAGTGAGGTCTTCGTTCAAAGCTCACCGGCTCATTTTGACATCTGGCTGACCAATGGGGGGACCAGCGTGGTGAGCGGTGGGAGCGTTGTGGCCGAGGTTGTTGCCACGTGCTCCCGCTGTTTGCGCGAGTTCCCGCTGATAATTCGCGGCGCTGTCGATGGCTTCTACATTGAGCCTGGCAAAGAAGACGGCATTCCAGACGATCAGGATTACGAGTTGATCAGCCACGAGGGCGTCGTGGATGTGCTGCCGTCTCTCATGGTGGCCTTGGTGCTCGAGGCCCCCTTCGCGCCCGTCCACGACGAAGAGTGTGCAGGTCTCTGTGCTTCCTGTGGTGCTGACCTCAATGAGGGCAAGTGCGGATGCGCTGATGCATCGCCTGACGAGCATCCGTTCGCGGCACTGGGTGCCTTGTTGACGGATGAGCGACAGGGCGACGACGTTTAGGGTTTGGCTGTCTACGCAGGGTGAGTCGTTGTCGGGTAAGTGAAGGCAAGTGAGGGCAAGTGCCCTAGCGGATGGTTCTACCAATGGCGCGAGACGCGTGCTATCATTTTCGCTCGTGCGGCCGTCGGGTCGCCATACGCTCTAGACACCACGAGCGCCGCTCAGTAGTGGCGCCAAGACGGAAGGAACGGCTCCGATGGCAGTACCGAAGCGAAAGACCGGCCGAATGAAGACGCACAGCCGTCGCTCATCGAGTGTACTCACTGCGCCGGCCAAGTCCACTTGCCCGCAGTGTCACGAGGTCAAGCTGCCGCATCGGGTCTGTCCGACCTGCGGGTTCTACAAGGACCGCGAGGTCATCGATACCGAGTAGTCTGCCTAAGGTGTCGTCGGCCTAGGATCTGGGTCGTGGTGACTTGAGCGGTTCTCTGGGAATCATTGAGTTTCAGTGGCCGACCTAGCCCGGTTGTCGGGATGAGGTCGGCCGCTCTGTCGGGAGAGGGTGTGTATGTCGGATAGTCGTCCCGTGACGGTAGTGGTCGACGCCGTCGGCGGTGACAACGCCCCCGGTGCGGTTCTTGCCGGGGTGGGCGCTGCCCTAGCCAAGGACTCCGGCTTGCGGATCATCCTCACTGGGCCTGCCGACGTGATCGAGCCATTCGCCGCGCAACAGGGTGACCGCGTGCAGACCGTTGCCTGCACCGAGGTCATCGAGATGGACGAGCATCCGGCAAATGCCGTCAGAAACAAGAAGGACTCATCGATCGTTGTGGGAGCGCGCCTCGTCAAAGAAGGCAAAGCGAGCGCGTTCTTCTCGGCAGGTAACACCGGTGCGGCCATGGCCGCGGCGACGCTCATCATGGGACGAATCAAGGGAGTCCAGCGGCCGGCAATCGCCACAGTCGTGCCTACCGCCGGTCCGCCATGTGTGCTGCTCGATGTGGGAGCCAATGCCGACTGCAAGCCCGAGAACCTTTTGCAGTTCGCTCAGATGGGTGCGGCCTACGCAACTGTCGTGCTCGGAGTCATCGGGCCGAGGGTAGCACTGCTCAACATCGGCGAAGAGCCCTCCAAGGGCTCGCAACTCGCTCAAGCAGCCCATGCGCTCATGGCCGAACGGGTTCCTCACTTTATCGGCAACGTTGAGGGCCGCGATGTTTTGGCCGGGGTTTCCGACGTCATCGTGACTGATGGGTTTACCGGCAACGTCGCGCTGAAGTTGCTTGAGGGTGCGAGCATGATACTGCTCGGCCAGGTGAAGGATGCAATCACGTCGACGCCCATTAACACCGCGGCGTCAGCGGTTCTCAAGCCTGCGTTGAATCGACTCCGCAGCAGGCTCGACCCGGATACCTACGGAGGCGCGCCGCTGCTAGGTGTGGCGGGAGTGTGCATTATCGGGCACGGCTCTTCCAAGTCGACCGCCATTGCTAGCGCAATTGCAATCGCAGCTCAGGCCGGTCGAGGCGGCCTGACCGAGCAGATTGCCGCAGCTGTCACCGACAACTAGACCGTTCGGTACTTCTGTTTGGCGATGCGGGTCGTGTACACTTCGCCGACGCCAAGCCGGGGCCTCGTCAGGACCGCGGACCGACAACAAGCCGACTCAAGGGATGCTCGTCTCAAGATGACACGCCACGCAACCATCATCGGAACCGGGTCGTTCCTGCCCGAACACACGTTGACCAACAAAGATCTCGAAGGAATGGTCGACACCTCCGACGAGTGGATCGTGTCGCGCACCGGCATCCGGGAGCGCCGACTTGCCGAGGAGCATCACGGGACTTCTGACCTAGCGGTTCGCGCTGGACAGCGTGCGCTGGATTGTGCGGGGCTCAGGCCCCAGGACATCGATCTGCTGGTGGTCGGAACCTCGACTCCCGACCATCTCTTTCCTTCAACAGCGTGCCTAACTCAGTTCAAACTGGGGCTTACTTGTCCCGCCTACGACGTCAATGCGGCATGTTCGGGCTTCATCTATGCGCTTGAGGCCGGAACCACCGCAATCGAGTCGGGCCGCCACGAAACCGTCTTGGTTATCGGCGCGGATGCTCTCACGCGGCACGTCGATTTCACCGATCGAGCGACCTGTGTCCTCTTTGGTGATGGAGCGGGAGCTGTGGTGCTACGCGCGTCGATGGATCCCGGGGTGATGGCAATCGAGCTGGGTGCCGACGGCAGCGGGGGAGACCTGCTGAAGATCCCGGCGGGCGGCTCGGCGGCGCCGTGCACTGTCGAGCGCATCCGGAATCGAGAGCACTACCTACAGATGAATGGCACCGAGGTGTTCAAGTTCGCAGTGCGAGTGATTCCCAAGGCTACCGTCAAAGCACTCGAGTCCACCGGCAACACCGTTGATGACCTTGCATGGCTCATTCCGCATCAAGCCAACAAGCGGATTCTCGACACCATTGAGGAGCGTTTGGGAATCGATGATGAACGCGTCTATTCAAATGTTGAGAACACCGGGAACACCTCGGCGGGATCGATCCCTCTGGCTTTGGACGACCTGTATACTAGCGGGCGACTTCAGCCCGGCGACCTCATCGCTCTTGTGGGATTCGGCGCGGGCCTCACTTGGGGTGCTGCAACAATCCGATGGACCATGACCGTCCCGGACAAAGGGGATCAGTAGCATGGCGTTTCAGACCCGACTCAGCAGACTTCTCGGCGTAGAGCATCCGCTTATCCAGGGCGGCATGGCCTGGACCGCCACTGCCGAGCTGGCCGCAGCCGTCTCAAACGCGGGGGCGCTCGGAATCATCGGCGCGGGGCAGATGCCGACTGATGTACTGCGGACAGAGATTCGCAACGCGAAACTGCTCACGGACAGGCCGTTCGGCGTGAACCTGATGCTGTTGACACCCCACATCGACGACATCGTCGCCATGGTACTGGAGGAAGGTGTCGACGTGGTCACCACGGGCGCCGGCAACCCTGGCAAGTACATGGCCGCGCTCAAGGAAATGGGAATCAAGGTCCTGCCGATCGCTCCGTCAGTCGCGCTCGCAAAGCGGATGGAGTCCATCGGTGCAGATGCGATCATCGGCGAAGGTATGGAGGCTGGCGGTCATATCGGCGATTTGACGACCATGGTGCTCGTCCCTCAGCTCGTTGACGCCGTTGAGATTCCCGTGGTTGCGGCTGGCGGAATCGCCGACGGGCGGGGCATGGCTGCCGCCTTCGCGTTGGGCGCCGAGGGAGTGCAGGTCGGTACGCGCTTCATGTGTGCCGAGGAGTGCACCATCCACCCCGACGTCAAGGCTCAGGTCATTCGTGCCAAGGATCGTGACACGGTAGTCACGGGACGGTCGACCGGACATCCGGTCCGCGTCCTGAAGAACAAGCTATCTCGCCAGATCGACATTCTGGATCGGAATAATCAGGCGGAAGAGATCGAGGCTCTGGGCAGCGGCAAGCTCGCACTTGCGATGCGTCAGGGTGACATCGACATGGGCTCACTCATGGCAGGCCAGGCGGCAGCGCTCGTGTGCGAGATTCAGCCCGCTGCGGTGATTGTCGAGCAGATGATGTCGGGTGCCGAGGCCGTGATGCGAGCCCTCTGCTCGATTCCAGAGGTTGGGTAGTTTCATGGCCGACCGTGTGGCACTGGTCTTTCCAGGCCAAGGATCGCAGCGAGTCGGAATGCTTGATGACGTCCCGGGACTGGATTCGATGGGGCGACTTCTCGATGCTGCAGAAGCGCTCTCCGGGTTCGATCTGCGGAGCATCGCCCGTTCGGGGACGCCCACCGAACTCGCAGATACCAGAGTTGCTCAGCCGCTGCTGTTTCTCTGCGACTGGGCGTGGGGCGTTACGATTCTAGGGAGCGGTGTCGAGCCCGTCGCCGTTGCAGGTCACTCGCTCGGAGAGCTGGCTGCGCTGGCTGTTGCCGATGTGTTCTCACCAGAGGCGGGGCTGGAACTAGTGGTCGAGCGGAGCAAGTACATGGCTCATGCGGCCGTAGAGTCGCCGGGAACCATGTCGGCGATTCTGGGTCTGGATGCCAGTACGGTCGCCGACACGATTGCCGGGATTGAGGGCGTCTGGCTCGCCAACGACAACTCGCCTGGCCAAGTTGTTATCTCGGGCACTCACGAGGGCGTTGCGGAGGCCGCCTCGGCGCTTGCCTCGGCTGGAGCCCGTCGCGTTGTTCCGCTCTCGGTGTCGGGGCCGTTTCACTCGCCGCTGATGGACGATGCTGCGAAGTCGTTTGGCGGGCTGCTCTCTGAGACCGCCTTTAGGGACGCGAGCTACCCGGTCGTGTCGAACAGCGATCCTTCATTCACGGTTGACGCGGAGTTGATCCGTTCAAGGCTACTGCTGCAAATCACATCTCCCGTGCGCTGGACCGAGACGATGAGTGCGCTCGTCGCTGATGGTCCGGTAACACTCATTGAAGCTGGGCCGGGAGCTGTGCTCACCGGTTTGGCGAAACGTGTCGATGGCATTACGGCAATCGCTATCGAGACTGCAGGCCTGGAAGCTGTCATCAAGGAGGCATTATGAGCAGACTAAGCAACAAGGTTGCGCTCGTTACGGGCGCATCGAGCGGAATTGGCGCCAGAATCGCGCTTCAGCTTGCCGGCGAGGGGGCTGCGGTCGCAGTCAATTACTATCCTGGTATGGAGGCCGACGCTGAGGGCGTTGTGGCGGATATCGAGAGCGCCGGTGGTATCGCCGCGGCATTTCCGGCTGACGTGACCGTCTCAGAGCGGTGCGAAGCGCTTGTGGCCGCTGTGCTCGAGAAGTTTGGCGCGCTTGACGTGCTCGTCAACAACGCTGGAATCACTCGCGATGGTCTGATTGTGCGCATGAGCGATGCCGATTGGCAGGCTGTTATCTCTACCAACCTCACCGGCGTGTTCTTCTGCACTCGAGCTGCAGGCAAAGTGATGATGAAGGCTCGGACCGGCGCGATTGTCAACGTCGCATCAGTCATCGGGCTTGTTGGAAACGCTGGTCAGGCGAACTATGCTGCGGCCAAGGCGGGCGTCATAGGCCTGACCAAGTCGACCGCTCGAGAGCTGGCCAGCCGAGGCGTGCGTGCCAACGCCGTGGCCCCCGGCTTCATTGAAACCGCGATGACGGCCAAGTTGCCCGAGAATGTCCGGGAGGCCGCCAAGCAAACGATTTCGATGCGCACCTTCGGAACTCCCGATGACGTTGCGATGGCGGTCGCGTTCTTGGCCAGCGACGAGGCCGGGTACATCACGGGACAGACGCTGGCTATCGACGGCGGGATGACGTTTACGTAGAGTGCGCTACCGGGCGTAGGATTCGCCCTGCGATATAGTCTGCTGATGATCCCCGGAGGGAGGTGTGTTGCATGGAGCGCGAAGAGATTCTTGAGAAGGTTAAGGCCGTCGTTGTCGAGCAGCTCAACGTTGAGGAAGACGATGTGGTCGAGGACGCAGCGTTCGTCGACGACCTCGGCGCCGACTCGCTCGACATTGTCGAGCTCGTCATGGCGCTTGAGGAGGAGTTCGGCATTTCCATCCCCGATGAGGATGCCGAGAGCATCAAGACCGTTGGCGATGCTGTTGCCTACATCGATTCCAACAGCTAGTCCCCACACACGTAATCACCCGGTGGCCGCTGTCGGCCACCGGGTGTAGTCGCGTTCCTCGCGACACTGTCACTGCGAAAGGCTGCCCCGTGGACATGCCCACACTCACCATCGGTAACCGTACTGCTCGGCTTCCCATTATTCAGGGAGGTATGGCGGTTCGCATCTCGCTGTCCCCGCTGGCCGCGGCTGTCGCTGAAGCCGGCGGCATCGGCATCATCGCTGGGAGCGGGTTGTCCGTCGAAGAGCTCCGCGGTGAAATTCGTAAGGCCCGCGCGCTGACGGACGGGATTGTCGGCGTCAACATCATGGTCGCGATTCGGGAGTTTCGTGAGTTGGTGCAAACGGCGCTGGAGGAGGGTATCGACCTCGTCATCGCCGGCGCCGGCTTCTCTCGCGACGTGTTCACCTGGTGTCGCGAAGCTGACGTCCCCATGGTGCCGATCGTGGGCAGTCCTCGTGTGGCCAAGCTCTCCGAGAAGTTCGGTGCCTCGGCCGTCGTGGTCGAGGGGTTTGAGGCTGGCGGGCATCTCGGCACCGATCGAATGATGCGCGACTTGCTGCCGGAGATCTTGGACGCCGTCAGTATCCCGGTCATCGGTGCTGGGGGAGTGACCACGGGACGCGACATTTTCGAGGTCCTCGAGCTTGGGGCCTCGGGAGTGCAGATGGGTTCTCGCTTCGCCGCTACGGTTGAGTGCTCGGCGCCGCAGGCTTTCAAGCAGATGTACGTAGATGCGACTCCAGATGACGTCGTTGTGATGAAGAGCCCTGTCGGTTTGCCGGGCCGCGCCCTGAAGAACCCGTTCTGGGAGCGCCTTGTTGTGGAGGATTACCCGCCTATCATCAAGTGCCGCTCTTGCCTCAAGGCATGCGGCAAGGACTACTGCATCATCAACGAGCTTGAGATGGCTCAAGGCGGCGACGTGGAGCAGGGGCTGGTGTTTGCCGGTTCAGCGGCTGCCGATATTCACGACATCCCGACGGTCGCGACGCTGATGGAGCGACTGCAATCCGAATACAGCGCCGCCCAGGAGTTGTCATGAGACGAGTAGCCGTCACGGGACTCGGGGTCGTCACTCCAACTGGAGTCGGCGCCGAGGCGATGTGGGATTCGCTCTCAAACGGTCGCAGTGGGATCAGCTCCATCACTCACTTCGACGCTTCCGAGTTTCGAACGACGTTCGCCGGCTACATCCAGGATTTCGACCCCAGTCATGTGCTCGACCGCAAGGAGTCGCGGTACATGTCGCGGTTCCATCAGTTCGCCATGGTTGCTGCCGACGAGGCGCTACGGGACGCCGGACTGAGCGAGATAGATGACGAGCTGGCACCGCGGGCCGGTTGTATCGTCGGCTCCGGAATCGGCGGACTCGGCACCATGGAAGAGCAGTCCGCCATCCTTCGCGAGCGTGGGCCGAGCCGCGTCAGCCCCATGCTTGTGCCGATGATGATTGTCGACTTGGCAGCGGGCCAGATCTCGATCCGCTGGGGACTCAAAGGCATCAACTACGCGCCTGTCTCGGCATGCGCCACCGGCTCTCACGCCATTGGCGAGGCCGCCGAGGCGATTCGCAGAGGAACTGCCGACGTGATCGTTGCGGGCGGCTTTGACGCAGGCGTCACTCCGCTTGGAGTGGCCGGATTCGCTGCGGCGCGCGCGCTGTCGACTCGCAACGATGATCCGGCGGGCGCTTCTCGACCTTGGGATGTGGGACGCGACGGCTTCGTCATCGCCGAGGGCGGTGGACTGCTGGTTCTTGAGGACTGGGACCACGCCGTTGCTCGCGGCGCGCGTATTCGCGCCGAAGTCGTTGGTTACGGTGCGACGGCAGACGCCTACCACATCACCGCTCCTGCACCCGATGGCAGTGGCGCCATCCGTGCGATGCAGACCGCCCTGGCGCAGGCAGGCTTGGCCCCGTGTGACGTCAAGTACATCAACGCTCATGGCACCTCTACCGAGGTGGGCGATATTGCCGAGACAAACGCCGTCAAGCGGGTGTTTGGCGGATGCGCTCCACCGGTGAGTTCCACCAAGTCGATGATGGGTCATATGCTTGGCGGGGCCGGCGCTGCAGAGGCCGCTGTCTGCGTCTTGGCGATGGAGAACAGCCTGATTCCGCCGACGATCAACCTCACCGATCCTGATCCTCAATGCGACTTGGACTACGTCCCGCTGGTTGCGCGCAAGGCCGATCTCTCGGTGACAATGAGCAACTCATTCGGGTTTGGTGGGCATAACGCGACGCTGATTCTCGCGCGCGTCTGATCTCGATCATGGTGCGAGGAGCCGAGCCGAAAGCTGAATCCGGTGACCAAGCGCAACGTATTGCGCTCGCCGAGTCGGTCCTTGGTCACTCTTTCGCCGACAAGGAGCTCGGGCTGCGCGCCCTGACGCACCCTTCTGCCGTCGAGCAGCGCGATCCAGGCGCCTACTACGAGCGACTGGAATTCCTCGGCGACTCGATCGTTGGATTTGTCATTGCGGAGGAGCTCTACAGCAGGTTTCCTTTGATGGATGAGGGGGGCCTGACACGAATCCGAGTCTCTGTTGTGTCCCGTAGTGCGCTGGGTCGTGTCGCGGCCGATCTCGGACTCGCTGAGGCAATCGTCGTCGGCCAGAGCGAGCGTGGAACTGGCGGCAGAGGCCTTAAGAGCGCCTTGGGCAATATGTACGAGGCATTGGTTGCTGCACTGTACCTGGACGG
>JBAXEO010000010.1:0-25858 GCA_037140395.1 Coriobacteriia bacterium | reverse complement strand
TCGTCGCCGAGCATCATGCCGGCCCACTGGTTGTCCGACATCGCGCTGGTGCCCGAGTCGGTCAGCAGGTCGATGTAGACCTCCTCGGACTTGAGCAGGAACGTGTTGTAGCCGGCCTCGCGGATGGCAACTTCGCGCTCTTCGCGTGTGGTCATCTTGATGGACTCTACGACCTTGATCTTCCAGGGCTCGGCCCAGCTGGTGCGCTTTGACATAGTGAGACTCCTTTCGATTCTTGTTCGACTCTCACATTCTTGTCGGAAGAGGTCCTCGCGTGAATGGGGGACCGTAAGTATTGGAGCCTCTCTTAGTACATTTTCGTTGTTTCTTGATAGCCTTTGCTTTTGATTCCTAGCCATCGTTGGCTATCGACCAAGCCATTGCCACCAAAGCAAAAGGGCGCCCCGACCGTTTCCAGCCGAGGCGCCCATCAAAGCCATGCACTTGTCACCCGATCGCGATTCGTGACCGCGACCTAGCAAAACCCCACCGCTACGGAGCGCTACCCGTCGAAACCAGAATGGAGATTGTCGCACCGTTTGGCTCGAGCGCCCCCTCCGCAGGAGCCTGCCCGACTACCTGTCCGGCAGTACCGCTCGCGATTTGACTGACGGACACCTTGAAACCGAGATTTTGCAGCGTGCTGGTCGCCGATGACTGCGTCTTGCCAATCACATTGGGCACCTGCACCGTCACAGGCGACGGCGCAGGTCCGCTTGACACGAGGACGGTGACGGTCGAGCCGGGCGCCACCAGCGTGCCCTGGACAGGCGACTGTGAGTAGACATCGCCGTTGGGAGCAGGATTGTGGTTCGTCACGACTTTAGCTTTGAGGCCTGCGGCCTTGAGAGCGGCTGTCGCATCGCTCTCAGTCTGCTCGACAACGTCAGGAACGACCGCACTCGCAGGCCCTTGGGAGACCGTGATACCGATGCTGGTACCGGCGGGTACCTTCTCGCCGGCGGGGGGCGCTTGCGTCATGACTTGGCCCGTGGGGATGGTGGGGCTGTTGGCCGTACCAGCTGTCGCCTTGAGGCCTACCTGCACCAAGGCCGCCTCGGCCGCCGCCTGAGTCATCCCGGCAACACTTGGCACCGTGACGAGCTTCTGGCCTCCGGAGACGACAATGTCCACGGCGCTGTTGACCTTGGCCTGCCCTGCTGCGGCAGGAGATTGCGCCGTCACCTTGCCCACTTCCGAAGCGTTCGTGGACTGGGTCGTCGTGACGTTCCCGACTTTGAATCCGGCCGCGATGATCGCCGCCTGCGCATCCTGCTGGGTCATCTGGACGACAGCGGGAACTGCGGTCGTACGGTTCATCCACATGAATGCGCCACCGGCGAGCGCCGCCACCACCAGAACCGCAATTAGGATCCAGAGCCACATGAGCGACTTCTTGGCGGGTGTACCAACCGATGCGGCATTGGGAATCTGATCGATCACGATTCCGATGGGGACTGTCGGGCTGGAGTCGTGAACCGTCTGCGCCGAGAGTCCCGCAGCCTGGATGAGTGCAACCGCGTCGGATTCGGGACTGCCGACTACATTCGGCAAAGCAACGTAGCCCGTTTGCTGAGCTGGGGGCCCGTTGGAGACAAGGATGACGATCTCGGCATCCATCACCGCGCTCTGCCCTGGCTCAGGCGTCTGAGCGATGACGTGCCCGCGCGGCACGCTGTCGCTGAGTTCGTCAAAGACCCGCGCCGTCAACCCAGCTGTCTGCAGCATCTTGAGCGCGTCCCCCTGCGACTTGGAAGTGACATCGGGGACGCTGACATAGGCTGGCGTGGAGGTCTGCGGCGGACCTTGGGAAACCAAGAGCACCACCCTTGATCCCGCGAGGACAGCGGGTTGCTGACCTGCAGTTTGGCCTGGGCTCTGACTGGTCTGATCTGCCATGACTACTCCTAACAAGAGGCGAACGACGACGGGCCTTGCGACCGGCATATCACGTAGAGTCTATCCCCATTCCTCTGGCAAATTGCCCCAGCAATGTACTTGAAGCGCAATCAAGCTAGCGCGAAGAGTGTTCTCGGCGGACCAGCCTGCGCCAATCGCTGTTGATGATGGGGTCGACCACGAAGAAGGCGAGAGCCACGAGCCACCACATGTTGGTGGCCCAACTCGGACTCCAGATCGCTACCACCATGGACGACGCGAATACGAGAGGCGTCAACGAGGACTTGACCATCGTCATCGAGACATCGGCCCCGGGTGCAATCAAGTGAGCGCGTCTGGCGTACGCAGCCAATGCCAAGATTGACAGGCCGGTGAGCGTCATGGCGCCGGCGTAGATTTCGACTCCCAGCGTTGTGTTGCCGTAGTCGGCCACGATCTGAGTCGGAAGCGGCGGCAGCACAATGAAGAAAAGAACGAGCAGATTGAGCCAGACCAGTCGAATGTCACTGTGGTCGATGAGCTTGAACAGCCCGTTGTGAGCTATCCAGTAGCCGCCGATCACAACGAAACTCAGCATGAACGCAAAGAGGTTCGGCATCAGGCCCGCTATCTGCGGACCGAGTGGAGGAGCCACGGCCGTCGCGTCCAATAGGGGCATGCGGACGTCGAGCACCAGCACGGTTATTGCGATGGCGAACACGCCATCGGAGAAGTTGACGAACCGGTCAAACGATCGTTTCTCCCGGACCGAATCCCTCGCGGTGTCGGTCGTTTCCACTGCTCCCTCTCAGTCGTTGGTCCAGAACTTCGAGCTCACGAACAAGTCCTCAACCTGCTTGCGCGCCCAAGGCGTCTTGCGCAGGAACTTCAGCGATGAACTGATACTCGGGTCGCTCTTGAAGCACTTGATGTCGATGCGCTTGGCAAGCCCGCCCCATCCATACTTGTTAACGAGTCTACGCAGGATCGTCTCTAGAGTAACGCCGTGGAGCGGGTCGTTGATCTGTGCGCCGGTCATCCGTGCCCGCTCCTTCGTGTCTTGGGGATTGTTCGGTCAAGCCGCTTGATTGATTGTACTTGCCTAGAGGAGCGTGACCGCCCAAAGGTTTCGTCCCTGTCGCGGCCTCTGCAGCGCAACCGAACCCCCCAGAACCGACACCGCAATGCGCCTGATTCACGAGTCGCGGGCGCGCTTCGGGTACGCTGGGTACGCAAACCGCGATGATATCCGCCGTCAAGCTACGGCGCAGAGCCCTCGCAGACGAAAGGAATGCCCATGGCGCAGAAGGATAACGCCACCTCATTCGAGCCTCATCTCGGCGTCCCCAGCGGCCGAGACTCGGCTCTCGATACTTGGACCGCAATCGCCGACAAGCAGTGTCCGGTCGATCCCGGGCTCTACGTCGAGTACGACGTCAAGCGCGGCCTTCGCGACCAGACTGGCAGGGGTGTTCTCGCAGGGCTGACGCGGATCGGCGACGTCATCGGCACCCAGCCCGAAGGCGATCAACTGGTTCCTGCGCCCGGTCGGCTGCTGTATCGAGGCATTGAGATTGAAGACCTTGTTGACGGGTTCGTCGCAGAGCGTCAGCCCGGATTCGAGGAGACTGCCTATCTTCTTCTCTTTGGCGCCCTCCCCAACAAGACCGAGCTCGATGAGTTCGACGAGTACCTATCGGACATGCGCAAGATGCCGCGTTCGTTCATCCATGATGGAATTCTCCGCATGCCGAGCCGCGACATCATGAACGCCATGATGCGAGGTGTACTGGGCCTCTACACCCTCGATCTGCATGCCGACGAGACCACAACCCGCAACGTGCTGCGCCAGACCCTGCACCTGATTGCGAAGTTCCCGATGCTTGCCGTATATGCTTACCAGGCCTATCTGGACAAGTTCCACGACAAGAGCCTCGTAATCCACCGCCCCGAACCCACCTATTCAACCGCCGAGAACTTCCTTCACATGCTCCGCCCCAACAGCAAGTTCACCGAGCTCGAAGCGCTCGTGCTGGACATGACACTCGTGCTGCACGCCGAGCATGGCGGAGGCAACAACTCGTCATTCACCACCCACGTGGTGTCTTCCACCGGCACCGACACGTACTCGTCGATCTCGGCTTCGCTCGGATCGCTCAAGGGGCCCCGTCATGGCGGCGCGAACCTCAAAGTGGTGGGGATGTTCGACGACCTCAGAAAGACCGTCACTGATTGGGAGGACGAGGACCAGATCGCCGACTACCTGCACCGCCTGCTCAGAAAAGAGGCGTTCGACCGTGCTGGCCTGGTCTACGGAATGGGCCACCCGGTTTACTCGGTCTCGGACCCGCGAGCGATCATTCTTCGCAGCTATGCCGAGAAGCTGGCCGACGAGAAGGGGTACTCGGAGGAGTTCGCCCTGCACAAACGCGTGGAGCAGATTGCGCCCTTGGTCATCTCGGCACAGCGCCGCGTGTACAAGGGCGTCAGCGCCAACGTCGACTTCTACTCCGGGTTCGTCTACCGCATGCTCGACATTCCGGCCGAGCTCTACACGCCACTGTTCGCGATATCGCGGGTCGTGGGCTGGAGCGCTCACCGGCTTGAGGAGCTCGCCAACGGTGGCAAGATAATCCGACCGGCCTACAAGAGTGTCTCGCCGCTGCAGGCCTACGTGCCGCTCGGGGATCGATAGGCGGCCCGCAAGAAGGGAATCGCTCCGTGACAAGGGACTCGCTTCTGCCGATTTCGATTACCGCCCGCGATCTTGATGATGCATGGTTCCAGCTAATCGACGCCATCATGACCCACGGCTACCGCTACGAAGTTGAGCGCGGGAGCTACGAGGGGACTGACCGCATCGAACTGGACTTCGCGACCATCCTGGTCACAGATCCGGGGAGCGGACCGCTGCTGCCTCTGATTCCAGACGGTCTGGGAATTCCTCCACTCGCCGACGAAGACTACGTGAAGTGCGAGTACTTCCCGGGGTACCTCCTCAGCGATCAGCTTCAGCCGAACGAGGAGTACACCTACGGGCAGCGGATCATGTATCCGGTGACGGATGATTTGCTCGGGCTGACTCTGCCCCAAGTCGAGTGGGCGATACGGATGCTCAGAGACTCTGGGGGAAACACCAACCAGGCCACGATCGAGATCGGCCGCCCTGAAGATATCGCCATCCACGACAACAGGGGCGTGGGCTACGACCCGCCCTGCATGCGGCTTATCGATTGCCGGGTCCGCTATGGAAAGCTGCACCTCATTGTCTACTTCCGCAGCTGGGACGCTTGGGGCGGCTTCCCGGTGAACATGGCCGGGCTGGAGCTCCTAAAGCAGTACATGGCCGACGAGATCGGGGTCGCCTCGGGGAGTCTGATCGGCGTGTCAAAGGGTCTGCACCTGTACGGGCACGTGGAGGAGATCGCAAAGATCCGCACCCACAAGAAGTAGCCGACTGGGCCTGATGCCATGCGCTCTCTCTCGCTCTCCAGATTCGCAGCGACTCTCGTCTTTCGAGAGCCGCTGGTACACTAGGCTTTATGTCTTATCGGCGAATGATCCAAATAGCGCTGTTCATCGCGACCGCGGTGTGCCTTATTGGACTGCCCACGGTACCTGCGGTGGCGGTGCCCTCATCTGCCCAGACCTCGGCTGACCGCATTCGCGTGGATCGTGCAGTCGCGAAGCTTGAGGCCGTGCGCAAGAAGTCTGCGGCGATTACTGCTCAGATGGCAAAGACCTCCGCTGAGCTGGATAGTGTCATCGCCGAACAGGAACGAGTCCGTAAGAGACTCGGCTCAAGAGCGCTCAACATGTACCGCTCGGGAAACGCCGCCTACGTCTCGGTGCTGCTCGGCGCGTCGACATTTGAGAACTTCACCTCGCGCTGGGACCTGCTGACGCGCATGAACCGGCAGGACGCCCAAGACCTGCAGGCACTGGCAATCGCGCGCGCCAAGGCAGAGAAGTCCGCGAAGTCGTTGATGGACCTTCAAGCCGAGGAGCTCAAGGCGGTGGAATCCCAAGCGGCCGAGGTTGCTCGGGCGCGCAAGGACTTCGCGTCGAGCCAGGCCGCTCTCAAGGAGTACGAGGCGAGAACTGCCGCGGCTGCGAAGCCCAGCTCACCGTCGGGTACGAGCGCGAAGAAGAGCGACCCCAAGCAGCAACTCTCAGGTGCCGGAGAGTGGACGACCTCGCTCGCGTCGCACTACAGCTGGACCTTCGGGAGCAGTGGACGCGGGCGCGGAGCAAGCGGCAAGAGCATCAATCCGAGCTCCATGATGGTCGCTCATATGACGCTGCCGTTCGGCACCCTGATCGAGTTCGAGTACAACGGCAAGCGCGCCGTGGCCTCGGTCGAGGATCGCGGCCCGAACTCGCCACCGCGCGTGTTCGACTTGGGTCCCGGCCTCGCGCGCACGTTGAACTTCACAGGCGTGCACACTGTGCGATGGAGGGTCATTCGGCGCTAGCCGATAGTCCTCGTGGGCCGAATTCACAGTCGACTAGGGCGATCCGGCGATCGATCTCGCGGCGCGTGAGGGGTGGAATCCCGGGCTGAACGATGCGGCGTGTTTCCACGCAGCCGACCCTGGTGGCTTCTACTTGGCCGAGGTGGATGGTCAGCCGGTCGGGTGCATCTCGGCGGTTTCATACGGGGAGCAGTTCGGCTTTATCGGACTCTACATCGTTGCCCCCGAGTTTCGCAGCCAAGGCGTCGGAATGCAGCTGTGGCGCCGAGCGATGGAAAGGCTCGACGGCCACGTCGTCGGCCTAGATGGTGTCTACGCTCACCAGAAGGACTACGAGGTCTCGGATTTCGTCTTCGCGTACCGCAACATCAGGTTCGCGTGTTCAAGCTCCGTGTTCGCGGATCAAGAAGGCGTTGACTCCCACATTCTGTCGCTGTCGGCCTCAGACTTTGT
Source organism: Coriobacteriia bacterium (assembly GCA_037140395.1). Taxonomy (GTDB): domain Bacteria; phylum Actinomycetota; class Coriobacteriia; order Anaerosomatales; family JAAXUF01; genus JBAXEO01. The sequence continues at coordinate 19,052 of JBAXEO010000010.1, read as the reverse complement.
GCAAGTCGCCGAACTTGACCGCACGTGTTTTCCCGCAGCTCGCCCTGCGTTTTTGTCGGTGTGGATCGGTGCGCCCGACCATACGTGCTTGGGGTATGTCGATGATGGACGCCTGCTCGGCTACGGAGTCATCCGGCCGTGTCGCGTCGGCTACAAGATTGGTCCACTGTTCGCCATGAACCCCGACATCGCCGATGCCCTGCTTCGGACGCTCGCGCGCTCGGTGCCAGGGACGGCAGAGCTCTACCTCGACGTTCCGGAGGCGCACGCTGAGGCGCTCGATCTCGCCAAGCGCTACCGGATGGCCGAGGTCTTTGGAACCGCGCGCATGTACCTCGGCGGGACGCCTGCGGTTGACCTCAAGCGCGTCTTCGGTGTCACCACCTTCGAGCTCGGGTAGAGGCAGTCGCTACTCCTCGATGCCGCTTTCATGACGGATCTGGGCGCGCTTGATCTTGCCGCTGACGGTCTTGGGCAGCTCGTCGACGAACTCGACCACCGCCGGGTGCTCTATGAGCGCACTCTCGACTTCGAGCGGGCCGATGCGGTAGCCCGAAGCCTTGATGACGTCGACGGTGCGCGCGCCGTCGTGGTAGTAGCCGAGGAACAGTCCCGGAGGCCAGGCCTCATCCAGACCCGTGACGCAGATCATGCTCTCCTCGCCGTCGGCGCATTGCCGAACTTGTCGCCTAGCGACACCGGCACGGTCGCGCAGGTAAAGACGCCGCGGCTGCCGACCTATCTCGGCCGGGCCGCAGCCGCCGCGTCGAAGAGCCGGCGCGGGATGTGGCAGTAGCCGCCTGGATTCTTGTCGAGGTAGTCCTGGTGGTACTGCTCGGCGGGCGTGTACGTGGTCAGTGGCTCGATCTCGATAGCGACGGGTTTCGAGAGCCCGGCCTGCAGCTTGGCGATAGAAGCATCAATCACGGCCTTGTCGGCCGGGTCGGTGAAGTAGATGCCGGTGCGGTACTCGACGCCTCTGTCGTTGCCCTGCCGGTTGACCGTCGTGGGGTCGATGGCGTCGTAGTAGAGGTCGAGCAGGAAGGGCAGTGGCGCCTCAGTCGGGTCGTAGTCGACCTTGACTACCTCGGCGTAGCCGCTCCCGTCGCCGTAGCGCGCGTTGTCCGACCGGCCGTTGGCGTATCCCGACTCGGCATTGATGACGCCGTGGACAAGTCCGACGTACTTCTCGAGTCCCCAGAAGCACCCGCCTGCCAAGTAGATAGTCTTCACGTTCTTTCCTCCTGTGGCCGTAGCGTCAGTGGACGCGGTCGTTTCCGTCGTTGTGCTGTCAGTACTCGAGCTCGTCTGCTCGCTCCCACTCGCGGCGCAGCCGGTGAAAGCCAGTGGCACTGCGATTGCCAGCACCAACGCAACGACGGGCCCTAAGCGGGCAGACGCTCCTCGAATGGCGCTCACTGGCAGACTCCTCTCGCGACGACATCAAGGAGAGAGCAAGCGGCGTGCAACGGCAGCTCTGCCGAGCGGATGCGGCGCCCAGCACGCTTGGCAGGACGGGGGCTGTGCAGATCCTCGGGCTGCCGACAGCTATGGCGATTCCGGCGCAGCCCCCGGCCGCCGCGAGCGCTTTTCCGAGAACCAGGCATTCGACTTCGGAAGCAGGAGGAGAATCGTCCCTGTGGCCGTCATCGAAGCTGTGACAACTGCCGCCAGACTGGAGATGCCGTAGCTGGGTATCAGGATGCCCAGTGCGGCTCCGGGCACACCTACAAGGGCCAGAACAACGAACGTGATCCGCGCCCAGTTGCGACCGAGAGCAATGAGCACCAGCAGGCCCGCAATCGTGACAAAACCCAAGGTCAAGCTTGCGATGCTGAGAATCGAGACGATGCCGGCGGTGCCGACTAGCAACCAGCCTTGGCCGACCAGCCAAATCGTCAGCGTTGCTGCAATCACGCCTATCGCAAGATTGACCGTCCACGGCCTCGGTGTGCTCATGATGTCTCCTTCGCTCAGCGGGAACACGGTCGCTAGTCTCCCTCCCCAAGCAAGGGATTCGCGGCGACTGCTGTTCCCGACGAGGGGTCGTCATTCATCAGCCGGCGGAGACGAATTCCGTTGGACCAGGCTGCAACGGTGCCGGCAATGCCGAGAGGGATTGAGGCATACCACAGCATCGTCAGCGACCATACGATCCAGCAAGTCGGCGAATAGGCCACGAGCCCCTGCGAAATGGCGTCGTAGTAGTACGTCGTAGCCCAGGACATTGGCAGATAGCAGACGAACGTCGCTGCGCAACCCAGCACCCCCAGCCATCCTCGGCGAATAAGGGTCCCGGCCTCGCGCTCACGCTCTGAGGTGAGTTCGGTGCGCTTTGCGAAGGCACGCAGACGCAAAGCGGCAACGGAGAAGTAGATCACGCCTCCCACGACCGCCAGCCAGGCCGCCAAGAATAGTGCGAGCACCGTGTGGGTCAACCAGGTCATCACCACTGTGACGGCTAGCTGTCCCAATGCAGCGCCATATTGCTCCTGAGTCACAGACACCTCCCAGACAGGGCCCCCTGCTGTTGCGCAGTTCAGAACCACGAACCAGCCGCATTCATGTAGCCCAGCGAAAGCACGGCGAACGGTGCGACAGCGGACACCAGGTTTGCGACGACACTGAACACGAGCAACCTTCGGGAGCTGCCCGCCGTTCCCTGCGTCACCCAGAAGAGCAGACGCCATTCGACCACAACCACCACCGTCTCCAAAATGATGGTCGTGACGCCAACCAACCAACGCCAATCGACCACCGAGAAGCTTTCACCGCCGAGGCCGAAGGTATAGATGACCGCCAGGAAAGCGAAGTTGTAGAGAGGGTTCATCAGAAGATTCACGAGCGCAACGGCCCCAAGGCCGCGCGTGCCTAAGCTGAAGAGCACTGCAACGACCAGTTCGACAATCAGCGTCGAGACCAACGCAATGCAGAAGAGGCCGAGGATGATCCCCGCAGAGGCGAGTTCATACAGCATTGGAATCGCCCTCACTGGGCATTGCCGCCGAGGCCGCGAGCCCCGCGTTGCTGCGCTCCATACGGCGAAGTCCGCGGATCGCTATTGCCGAGGTGATCGCAGCAAAGGCCCCGGCTACGAGAACGTCACGGATCCCCTGGCCCACTATGTAGCCCGCAGGAATCCCGACGTTCGCCATGGCGGTAGCCGGAGCCACCCCGATGACAGCCAAGGTGGCCAAGGCTAGCGCCAGGATCCGCCTAGCTGTGACCATTCGCCGACCCATATCGTCCCCCTTCTGTCTCGCCCGATGCGCAGCGCGTGGCCTGCGCCGATGCAGCTCGCAGGGGCGGCCTGTGCGCCGGCCGTCGGCTCGCTACCACTGCTCGGTGCCAGTGATATCGAGCGGTTCCTTGCAGCGGGCGCACCTGGCGTTCTCAACATCCCCATACTCGCTGGGCGCGTTGGGCTCTCCGCAGGACGGACAGGCGGACAGAGGCGGTGCCGGAGACTCGTCGGCCGCCGGACGACCCAACCGCAGCCTGCCGGCGAGCGACTATGACGATGACCCCAAGCTTCTTCACTGACTCCCCCATTTCCGTCTAGGCGGTGCAATCCGCCTACTCGACTTCGAAAGCGTCCCACTCACGTTTCTTCAAGCCCGCGTGGCCACTTGCCCGGACACCCTCAGCACCCACCTCGCCGCGACCATTGCGCAGAAGAACACAACACTGAATTCGACGACCAGAAGCGCGGGCCCGAGCAAGGACAGCAGGGTCTCGTTCATGGAGCCCGTGAGGAGTATCAGTGGGAACAGCAACAGTGCGTCAGATGCCGCGATGAGCCACGTCGATGGACTAAGAAACAGCGTTGCGTAGGCAGCGGAGCCGCCGAGAACACCTCCCAGGACCGCGACAAGCGCGACCCGGCGCAGCCGGCAACGGGCAATCCCGAACCGGCGCCAGGCATAGACAAGGCCGGCCGCCGTCAGTAACAAGACGATCAGCGTGAGCATCCTGCTTCCTCCCCTTCCGCAGTCCCCTACTTGGAGCCGGGCGTCGATCCGACGTCGATGTCGACCACGACCCAGTCGCTTCCAACCCCGTCGGCTCGCAGCCACTGCCGCTGCCCCAAGGTGAACGTTGACGAACCGACCGGCACCTGGCCGCTGGGACCCTCCGTCAACTCGGTAACCTCCGCGCGATACACTCCGGGCTTGATCTGCTCGGGCGTCCCGAGGCGCACGGTACGGATGTTCTTCTCGGCGATCCTTGCCCACAGCGGCTGGAGGTTCAGGGAGCCTTCCGGAGAGACATACGACGTTGCGGGGCTGAGGTCCGGTCCCGGAGCTCCCGTGAGCCCGATGTAGACCTGCGTGACGACGTTCTCGAGCTGCCGGTCGATGGGCACTCCTCCGCCGACGGTCTTGCCCGAGAACTCGGCCGAGATGGCCGCGGCAGCAAGCCAGGAGCCTCCGAAGTCGAGGCCGACGAGCGACGCGCCCGCGATCAGTGCGACGGCGACGAGCGCGACGATGACTGCCACGCCGACTCGGCGGCGCGGGGCCAGCCCCATCGCTCTCAACTCGTCGATACGAACCAGCCGCCAGAACCCGGGTGCGCGAACGACCGCCAGCCCGGTGAGCGTCATGCCTGGGCTGAGCGAGCGTCCTCCCCGCCGCCAAGGTCGCCAGATGAAGAACGGCCACGCCAACGCGAGGGCGCCCAACACGACCGCGATCGCGATGCTCATCGCGCGCGGCTGGCCGAACCATCCCACAACGTACAGCGGCAGAGCCGCCGCGAGGGGGACCGCCAGCCCGATCGCGATATCGACCGGAGCAGCGATGCCCAGTCGCCACCACGTCCCCGATGCCATACCCGTCGTAGCGTCGAGTCCGCGCTCGGCCAAGATGCCGCGCGCGAGCTCGGCCGGCTCGCCGAGCCGCGCGGTCTGTGCCTCCGCTGACTGTGCGTCGTCTCCGGCGCCTTCCGTCAGAAGCGACCGGATCTCGGCCACGACATCGTCGGTGTCCTCGGCACCCGCGGCGGTGAGTTCCGAGCGCAGTATTGAGAGGTAGTCCTCGATGATCTGAGATGCCGAGCGCGTCATGCGTCCTCCCCCCTGAGTGCGTCCATCGCCTCGTTGATCCGGCGCCATTCGGCCTGCGCTCGCGTCAGGAACGCAGCGCCGTCCTTGGTGATCTCGTAGTACTTGCGGGGGTTGCCGGGTGTGTCGGTCTCCCACGTGGCCTCGACAAGACCGTCTGCCTCGAGCCGCTTGAGGACCGGGTAGACCGTGCTCAGCCCCGCGACCAGATCGCCGAGTTCATCAAGCGCCTGCACGATCCCATAGCCGTGCATGCGGCCTCGGCTGCTGAGCAGCTCGAGCACGAACAGCTCGACGATGCCCTTGCGCGCCTGCGCGAGCCAAGACGCTAGTGGGTCCACACGGCCTCGTCCCTGCGGGAGTCAATCGCCCTCGGGCCACGCTCGAAGTACTGCCAACCCATGAATGCGCCCGCCGCGATGGCACCCCCTAGCACCACCAGAACTGCCCAGCGCTGCTCTGCGCTGAAAGATGTGGCAACGCTCCACATGGTCGTGAACCCGCTCGCAAACAGCAGCGAGCTCCCGAGCCAAGGCATCCGATCCATGACGCACAGACCACCGGCCATGAAGGCGATTGCACACGCAAGACCGGCGAGCCCGCCGATCAACGGGCCGTAGTTGGAGATCACGCCGCTGCTGTTCTGTAGCGCTGTGGCCACAGCCAAGCCGACAAAAGACGACATCATCCCCCCGAGCAACGCACCAAAGAGTCCCTGCAGTTCCGTACCGCTCTTGTTCTGAGACATGGCCGTCCCCTCCGTTCAGCATACGCGAAGAGCGCGCTGGCTCCTCGGCTTGGAACTCCTATGCGAGCAGTTCTCGCATCGCCGCCCGCCACACCCTCGGGATCCGCTGCTGGAGCAGCTCCGGACGGCCCATGCTCTCGCCGATCATGCGCGTCACGAACGGGCGCGCGACCTCCATGATGTCGATGTCCGGGTAGAGCCGCCGCGCCACGCCTTCGACCGTGGCGAGCGACTTGACGAGCAGCCCGTACCCGCCGGGAATCGCAATCCCGTTTCGCCGCAGCAGAGCGAGGAATCCGAATCCGAAGTGCCGGAAGTCCGTGCTGCCGCCACCCATGGTCTTGTCGAGGAGCACCCCGAGCTCGGCCCGTACCGACGCCACCTTCTCCGGCGGCACAATCACGCCCAGGTTCGCGCTGTAGCGCAAGGCGCGGTCGGCGTCGCGGTAGACGAAACCCGCGAGTACCTGGGCGATGTCGCCACGCTCGGCAGCAGTGAGGTGCCCCACGATGCCGAAGTCGAGGTAGGCGATGCGGCCGTCGGGGGTCACGAAGAGGTTCGACGGGTGCAGATCGGCGTGATAGCGACCGTAGAGCATCACTTGCCGCATGAATGCGGTCGCGCCATGCACGGCCAGCCCATGGGCGTCCACGCCAGCAAGCTCAGCCTCACTGAGTTCCGAGAGCCGCCACCCGTACATGCGCTCCATCGTGAGCACTCGCGGGGCCGCGTGCGTCCAGACGATGCGCGGCACGACGATCTTGGGGTCGGGCCGGAAGTCGAAGGCGAAGCGGTCGGCGACGCGGCCTTCCACACGCAGGTCAAGTTCGCGCTCCAGCGAGCAGGAGAACTCTTCGAGCATCGCATCGAGATCGATGCCCCGTACCAGCAACTTCGCGAGCGCGCTGCCGGCGAGTCGCCGAGCCTCGACGATGTCGCCGCGCAGGGCATCCGCCGCACCTGGGCGGACAACCTTCACCACGACTTCGGCGCCGGCGGGCAGCTCCTCGCCCCACACGGGCCGATACGGAGCAGCCAGCACCGCGGCGTGCACCTGCGCCACAGACGCGGTGGCGAGCGGGGTCTCGTCAATCGTCGCGTACAGCGAATCGATCGGCGCCCCGAGGCTCTCCTCGATCACCGGCCGTAGCTGAGAGAAGGGCACAGGCGCCACGCGGTCGCAGAGGCACTCCATCTCGGCCGCGAGCTCGTCGCCGAACTCGTCAGGGCGCACCGAGATCATCTGCCCGAGCTTGATGAATGCGCCGCCCAGCTTCTCAAACGCGCGTCGCCATTCGAGGGCGAACGCAGCACGCCGTGTCGGCGCGGGAGCAAGCCCGAAGCGCGAGTGAGCAGCCCCGCGCGCGGTTGCGGCCAGCAGCGCGAGCGTGATCTGCGTTGAGCGCGCGGACACGAGGCTCACGCTCCCGTGACGCCGACGCGTACCGCCATGGCATCGAGCGTCGTCCGCATCTGCTCGAGTGTGCCACGCAGTTCGGCGACTTCGAAGCGGACTTCGTCGAGGCGCTCGTCGGCCGGGCTCATGGCCTCATCGGCGCTCCCCGACGCGATCTGGTTCTTGAGTCGCACTTTCTCCTCGGCGACCATCGCCATGAAGCCGTCGGTGAAGGCGTCGGCTCCGCCGGACATCCCCTCGCCCGCGCCGGCTCGGCCACGCTCGACCGACTGCACCATCAGATCGTCCGCCTGGTCGTGCGTGAACATCCACAACGCGAAGAACTTCATGGGATCGAAGTCTGCCATCTCAACCGCCCCCTCGAATCGACCGGCTCAGTCTGCGGAGGCGAGAGCCGCCGCTGGGACGAGTATTACACAATGCGTACTACCATGCAAGATGCTATACTATCGCAGCGAGCTCCGAGATACGCCGCGGCCCACCGCTGAGGCGCAGAATGAGGGCGGTGCCTCGGCCACCTGAACAGGAGTGCCATGAACGAATCGCCGGCGCAGGCACGCTCCACGGTTCCGGTCCGAATCGTGGCCGGACGCACGCTCCTCTGGGCCGCGCTCGCGGTGGGCGTCGCCACCAACGCAGTCGAGGGGTACGTCGCGATCGGTGGTGTCCTCGATATGGCTCAGGGCTCATGCAGCGCAGCTCTTGTCGGGCGGTGGCTCGGTGTTCCGCTCGTGCCGCTCGGAGTCGTGCTCTTTGCCATCGGAGCGGCCCTCGCGCGGCAGGCCGACCCCAGCGCATTGACGGCAGGCGTGGTGGGTCTTGCGCTGTCGCTGGTCGCTGTCCCTCTCTGGTACTTCGCCGCCTTCGGTGCCGTCTCCATCTTCAATCTCGGCTAGCATTTGCGGGTACGTTGTCTAGGCCCACCCGATTGGCGAACGGCGTTGAAAGACGAGGTGGCTTTGTGGCAAAGAGATGGCGCGATCGCCTAGCACGGATCCTTGCGCAACCGGACCCGCAGTTCGCGATGTACGGGGTCGCTTGGGCAGTGGCTCTCGTTGTACTGACCATCGCGTTCGTCGCACGCCTGATAAGTCGCTAGCGGTGGGCTGAATGCCGATGACCACAGTTGCTCGAAGGTAGCGGGAGGAGCGATGGCCGTGTCCATAAGGTTCGGCGTCAGCACCGGAAGGAGAGGCTCCAGATGAATGGGTCCTTCGGAGTGGGACTGTTCATGATCGGCGGCTCGCTCGCGGGAGTGGCGATTGTGCTGTTGCTGGCGAGGTGGGCGGATCGGCGACGAGGCATCAGCCCCGAGGAGAGCCGGACCACAGGGCTCATGTCCACGCCGGGCTCCCCGCCTGCCTCGTTCGGGGATTTTCGGCATCTGCCTGACAACGAGCCGCTTGAGTCGCCCTACACGATCGACCGGACGCCTGGTGCCAAGGTGGAGTGAACGTCCGATTGCGCCGTCGGTAGCGATCCGGCAGCAAGCCGCCCAAAGACACCGCAGTCCCGGCACTTCTAATGAAGTGGCCGGGACTGCGTTTTACCTGCTCATGGCGGAGAGGGAGGGATTCGAACCCTCGTAACGGGGGATACCCGCTAAACAGTTTTCGAGACTGCCGCATTCAACCACTCTGCCACCTCTCCGCGAGGGTGCAGCACTCCCGACAGCGCGGGAGCGGCAGGTACGGAGTATAGCGACGTCGGTGGGTCGGGGCAATCGCTTGTCGGTCGGTCGCGGATACCAGTAGCGACGCCCTGTTCGCCATCTGGCGGATCCTTGGCTGCATGACTACGCCATCAGCCACTCCTGGAACCAATCGAGCTCAGCGGCGCTCGCCCGCTTCATCAGATCCCCGCCGTAGATGGCGAAGTGCTCTCCTGGAAGAACGAGCACGCGCTTGGGCTCGGACGCATCTTGATTGAACACCTTGAGGCTCAGGTCTGAGGAGCAGATCGGGTCGTCAGCCGTCACCACGAGCATGAAGGGCGTCGGCGCAATCTGGGCGACGAATGGCGACGCATCGTACTCAAAGAACATCTCGGCCGAGCGCAGTGTTGCCAGGTTCTCCCACGTCGTCGCGTAGGAGCTCGTACCGAAGAACCACTCCGCTGCGGAGTCTTGAGCCAGAATCGCGTTCGGGTCGCCTGGGGAGACGGGAACAACTGGCAGGTAGACCGGTGGTTCACCGTTGAAACGGGCCAACCTGTCCGCCTCGAACGCCTGGCGCAGACCCCTGAGACCGAGCGGCGTGGCAAGGCGACGAGATGCCCCAAACCCTGCTAGATACGGTACCTGCGAGACCACGCACTTGACTCGACGATCGATCGCACCAACCACGCACACGTGACCGCCGCTGTAGCTGGAGCCCCAGATGCCAATCCGGTCGCTGTCCACCTCTGGAAGGGTAATCGCGTAGGTGATCGCATCTCGATAGTCATGGATCTGCTGATTCGGATCAATCTCGCCGCGTAGAGGCCCATCGCTCGCGCCCAAGTTGCGGTTGTCGTAGACAAGTACAGCGAACCCGCCGGCGCAGAAGACGTCGGCGTTGTCGTCGAGTGCCTGCTCCTTGGTGGCCGAGAAACCGTGGCACATCACAATCGTGGGAAACGGTCCAGTACCGGAATCGGGCTGGTAGAACCAGCCACGAAGCGTCACGCCGTCATCGGTCTTGAATTCGATGTCCTTGCGCATCCGAGCCTCCCGACATGTGGATGTGGCTCGGCCCGAAGCTGGGCTGTGCCCCCTCGTCCCAAGAAATGGACGAGCATCTTAAGGATTCTAGACCGCGTCAGCGTATTAGCAAGGATGGCCACCTCACGGCCTACTCGGACACGCCCAACCCGAGCCGCGCTCGTTTCCAATTCCGACGCGCGGCTGTCTTGAAATCCGACGCTTCGTTGTTATAGAATCCGACGCGAGAGTGTTTTCAAATCCGACGCGAAGCTCGCTGCGTTCTGGCAGTACATGAATTTCGCGGAGAGGATTAGCCCGATGAGTGTCGTGGAGGAGCGCGCGAACGCTTGGCTCAAGGAAGAGCTCGAGGCGAACAACCGTGTGGTGAGATCCTCCAACGCGCCAGGCGGTCGGGAGATAGCGCACTTGGTGCGCCTCGGCGTACTGTTTCCGGTCACCCAGGGCCACTACGCCCTAAAACGGGCCGAAGATGCGGAAGCCACCGTCGCCCCTCTTCTCTACTGGTCGGCAGTCAGGGCCGTGCTCGACGACCGCTACGACTGGTCATTGCGTGGCCCAAGCGCGCTCGCAGCACTCGTGGCCGATTCTGCTATCCCCGAGCGCCTGAGTGTTCGAACCGCGCAAGCGAGCAACCAGGTGCTCCGCCTCTTCGGGGGCTATCCGGTGCTGCTGAGAAAGGACACCGCGTTCGATACCCGGCTCGTGAAGCCGATCGAGATCGCTGGCGAACAGCTCAACGTCGACGCGCCCGAACTTGTACTCGTAGAGCTGTCCGGCCAACCCGACGACCCGAAGTACCGAGCCTTCGTCGCGGGTACTGAGTTCGACTCCGCGACTCTCGCGGCCATCTACCGACGCCGGCCATCCCCAACCGCCTACCGCCGAGCAGCTGCAATCGCTCGCGATGTCCGCCGCGCCGACCTTGCTGCGGTTCTGGACCGCATCGTGGGTAAGGCGACGGTCTACGCTCCGGCCCATCTTCTCATGACACCGCTCGCGCCCACTCCGACGCTCACACCGCCGTGGGAGGAGCTCCAGACCGCACAGCTTTGCGAGTTCGCGGACCACCTTACGCAGGTATTGGGTGAGCGGGCGGATGCCCTGCCGCGCACTGACCTCGGCGTGCTGAAAAGGCGGGCGCAGAGCGCACGTCGCTACGACGTCTACCATTCCACCAGCATCGAGGGCTACCGCGTCACCCCCGAGGACGTATCTGTTTTGCTCGCCGGATCAGCGGCGCGGTTCTCAGGCGACCCCGAGGAGATTCGAAACCGGATGGCAGTACTCGGCTACGCGCGGGCTTTTGATCTGACCCTCGAGCGCGCAGTTGCTCAGAAAGGCAATGCCGCTCCCGCGCAACGCGTCGTGCGCGAGACGTACGCAGCGCTCTTCTCGCCATCCGTTGACGCAGGCATAGTCGACCCGTTGGACCTCGTCGACTACCGTCGCGGGCAGGTCTTCATCCGAGACACCCCGCATACCCCACCCCCGCACAGCAAGGTTCCGGGTCTCATGCGCGCGCTACACGACTCACTCGCGCAAATCGATAACCTCCTCGTCCAGTCGATTCTGTGGCACTACGGCCTCGTCACCATCCACCCGTATCTCGATGGGAACGGACGGACAGCTCGACTCGTCATGAACTATCGACTTCTGACGGCCGGCCTGCCGTGGGTGACGATCCGAACCGAGGATCGTGCCGACTACTTTGACGCACTCGCCGCCGGGCAGGTGGGTGGAGATCCGGAGCCCTTTGGACGGTTCGTCTTGCGGCACGTTGAGGCAGCCGCCGAAGCGATTGCCGACAAACGGAGCACCTGACCTCGCCGACGCGCCGGTGCGAGCCGTGGCGGCTCTACAATGGTCACCAGCCCGCAACCGAAGCGATAATGGGGGCCACCCTGAGCCGACGCGCCACCAAGATCGCCGCGACATACACAGCGCTGTGCGCGTTGGTGTTCTCGGCAATCGCGCTTGGCGGCTGCACGTCTCCACTTCCGCTTGCCGGAACCGGCAGTGTGCCCGCGGGTGCGACGAGCAAGACCGCAACCGCAGCTGCCCCCGCGACACCGAAGGCAAAGCCCAAGAAGCCGAAACCCGCACCCAAGAAGCCAAAGCCATCCTCGGCGAGTACCGGGACTGCCGCGCTGGGCAACGGGCTGCTCGCCTGGAACTTCCAGCGCAACAAGAAGCACACGGTGCCCGAGATCCCGTCGGAGGCTCGGCGACTCGCGAAACGCTATGGCGCGATGTACGTCGGGCCCGACCCAAAGCTCGTCTATCTCACATTCGACGAGGGCTACGAGAACGGCAACACGCCTCAGATTCTCGACACGCTCAAGGCCAACAACGTCCACGCGACGTTCTTCGTAACGGGCCAGTTCTGCCGAGAAGCCCCAAAGCTCTGCCGCCGAATGCTCGCCGAGGGCCACGTGGTCGGCGACCACAGCGACAGCCACCCTTCCATGCCGAGCGTGACCGGAGACCCAAAGCGCTTCAAGGTACAGCTTGCCAAAACTGACGCGTCGTTTACGAAGGCGACGGGCAAGCCAATCACGCGACTCTTTCGGCCGCCGATGGGCGAGTACAGCACCAGATCACTCGCGATGACTGACCAGCTCGGCTACACGACCGTGTTCTGGAGCTTTGCGCACGGCGACTACGACGAGAAGAACCAACCTCCCGTGGCCACCACTGTCTCTCGTGTACTAACGGGCAGCCATCCCGGTGCCATCTTTCTGCTGCACGGAATGTCGACCAGCGATACGGGCGCGCTGCAGGAGATTATCACCGGGCTTCGCGCCCAAGGGTACGGATTCGGCACGCTAGAGCCACGGTAGCTCGGAGGTCGAAACGGACCGAGGGAGGCATCCGCATACACGAACGCCGCGAGCTCTTCAGCTCGCGGCGTTGTCCGTGTCCCGGCTTGGATACCGGGGTTATCGGCGCATCGCACCGACGGTCGTATCTGTGGCGGAGAGCCAGGGATTCGAACCCTGGGTACGGTTTAAAGCCGCACACACGATTTCCAGTCGTGCACCTTCAGCCTCTCGGTCAGCTCTCCGTGCGGACCTCGCCGGGCCATGAGCCGACGCCGAAGAACGCAACCGCGAGTATAGCGACCCGCACGCAGGGCGGCAACGACGGCCGAGTGTGGGATATGCTGACAGCACAAGCCAATGCGGGGAGAGATGATGAAGGCCTCACAGGAGATCAAGATAGCCAGATCCAGAGCGGAAAGACTTGCCGGCGACGGCGAGGAAGCGTTTCGTCGCGATCGCTATCTGCTGGTCTTCTTCCTCATCTTGCTCACGGTCCTGTGCACGGCTTTCGTCGGCGAGGGTCCATGGGGACTCATCATCACCCTGCTCCTCCAAACGGCCACGCTGCTCGTCGCTCTGCGGACATCGGATGCCGGTCGAAAGTCCCAGATCGCCGCTGCCGTCGTCGCCGCTCTGACCGTGGCTGGGGTGACAATCGCGCTGTTCACGGGTGGCGAACAGTTGGCGCACCTGGCCTACGCCGCTTCGATGGTCGTCTTAGTCGCAGTCACGCCAATCGCGATTGTTCGGCGGCTGCTGTCACATCCCACCGTCAACTTCACAACCGTCACCGGCGCAGCCAACATCTACCTGCTCTTTGGCCTCTTCTGGGCCACCTTGTACTCGTTCATCGGCGCGCTCACGCGCCAAGGCTCCCAGACTCCCGCCGAATCGTTCTTCATCACGGTGTCGCAGCGCGTGCCGGTTGCCAGCGACTTCATCTACTACAGCTACACCACGCTGACGACGGTTGGCTACGGTGACCTCACGGCGTCATCGCAAATCGGCCGCATGGTGTCGATCACCGAGGCGCTCGTCGGGCAGCTCTACCTGGTGATAGTGGTGTCGGTACTCGTAGCCAACATGGGCAGAGTGCGTTCCAGGCCCGCGGACGCCGCCGAGAACGCCGCCCCGGAAGCTGGCGACGATACCTCTCCCACCGAGTAACCCCGCGGCTGCAGGTCGTCGCCTACGCGGGATCGCCGGACTTCTCGGCAGGGGCTGCCTCGATTGCGGACTCTGGGCGAGGTCGCCCAAAGAAGGTCACCGCGACCAACCACACGACTACGAACACTACGAGCCAGATGATCGTCCAGATGCTCTTGGTGGGAATCACCAGCAACATTGCCACGGCCAGAAGGATGCCGGTGGTTCGCATGCCTGACTCGTGATCGTGGATCCACTGGCCCGCCGTACCGAAGTCCCAGTCAGGTCCAATGTTGTTCAGCCCGTGACGGAACCCTTCGCGCAGCGAGGTGGCCCACTTGCTCGGTCCCGCTAAGATGGCGCCCACCACAAACACCAGCCCGGCAAAGGCCACGATCTGGTTTGCGGTTACCAGGTTGCGGAAGATGATCGTGTACGCCGCTTGCGATGCCGCGTTGGGCATCTGTCCGAGTTCCAAAGCGGCCTTAGCAAACGGAATCTTGGCCAAGTAGATTGCCTGCACCGGGATGATAGTCATGAGCATCACGCCAATGCCCACCCACAGCACGGCTTTGCGGCGGTTAGCGGCAAGGGCAATTCCTCCGCCTAGCATCACAATCGCCAGCAGCGGCAATACCCACGCCATACCGTTCATGAACCTGATTATGAAACCCAGCCGCGCGATCGCCGGTGAGTCGACCAGCGTGATCTGCTGTCTGGACACCGGGATGTTGATGTTGTTGACGAATCCCAGGCCCTTGTCGCTAATCGCCTTCTTGACCTCGGTAATCAGGACGCTTACATCCAGGGTGACGGTGCCGCCCTGCTTGGTGATGATCCCAGAGGGTTTGTCGGTTATCGCCACGATGAACGCCTTGTGCGTGAGGCGCAGGGTCCTGACCCAGACGTCGGCGAACTGAGGCGAGCGAGTGAACTTGGTTGCCGACTCCCGCACAAAGCTTTGGATCGCGTTGGTGATAGGGGTCGTGAGCAGCAGCAACTGCGGAGGCAGCGGCTTGGTGGCGAGCGCCTCGGCTACGTACTGCTGGATGTTGATGTTGGCAAAGATGGCATCCGAGGCGGTCGTGGCCACGTAGTCTTGGATGTCGGCGTTTTGCGCGAGCGGCGCCATCGTCTCGACCCAGCGGTTCTCGTCCATGATGGTGCGGTTGAGCCAAATCGCCGAGACTGCCATCGCGACCAGCAGGACGCCGATGATGATCGCCAGCCCCGCCGAGGCATTGCGCCAAAACGTCGTCGGCGACTTCGCCGCAGAGAGCGCAGCATTCTCGGCACGGAGCCGCTCCACCTCAACCTTGAGAGCGGCGGAACTCATGCTCCCATCGGGATGTTGACCTGACGCTGTAGCGCTCATGTTCTTCCCTCCGATAACGTCGTTCGTCATCAGTGCTCAGGCCACCGTCGGTCGCCGAGCACCCCCACTATCTGCTTTCTACTATGCCCCAGACGGGCGCACTTGGCACCTGCGGTTTCTCCGAAGCGCGGGATTGTCAGGTGCCGAGCAATAGCCGAGACTTGGGAGAGAAGAATAGGGGCGTCAGCGCGGAAGCGCAGTGAAAGGGGTCAGTACATGTGGTGGAGGATTCTGTTCCGGTGGCTCATCACCGCAATCGCGGTCGCAGCGGCAGTCCTGCTCATCCCGGGAATCTCGGTTGCCCATGATTCCAACACCATCATCACCATCGTCGCAGTGGGCGCGATACTCGCCCTCATCAACGTGGTCATCCGCCCAATCCTGCAGTTCCTGTCGTGCGGCTGCATCATGGCAACGCTCGGGCTCTTCACGCTCGTGATCAATGCAGGCATGCTCTGGCTCTCGTCGTGGATGGCGCAGAACTGGTTTGGCATCGGTTTCAGGGTCGACGGCTTCTGGCCGGCATTCTGGGGCGGTCTGGTCATCAGCATCGTCAGTTTCCTTCTGTCGATCTTTGTCCCGGATTCCGCTGACGATTCCCGCTCCAACTAAGCGCACCCCTCCTCGCCACAAGGATGCGGGGGGAGATCCACAGCACCCCGCGGAAATTTGTTAAGATTGATTATCTCCCCACTCGGGCAACAACCTATTTGGGGCAAAAGCCCCAGAAGCACTAACCCAACCCCAGAGGAGGCACCATGGCAGAGTCTGACACCATCATTGGGTACGCTGGCATTTACGCCAACGTCGAGGACGCGAAGGCCGACTTCGCAGTCATCAAGGAAGCTCATCGCGAGAGCTGGATCGGCACGTACGATGCCGCGCTGTTTGAGAAGGCCGCAGACGGCAAGGTGAAGGTGCTCGACACCGACGCAACTCAGCGCGCCGCTGGCGCAGAGATTGGCGTCATCGCGGGCGTCGTTCTCGGCCTGATTTTCCCTCCAGGCATCCTGGTCTCGGCTGCTGTTGGCGCTGGCGTAGGCGCCGTCGTCGGCAACCTGGTCAAGGGCTTCATGAGCGGCGACATCAAGAAGATCGCCGACGAGCTCGCTCCTGGTGAGGCCGGAGTCATCCTCGTCGCCGATGCCACCTTCGACGCTGGCGCCGAGAAGCTGATGAAGCGCGCCAAGAAGCTCGCGAAGCAGGAAGTTAAGGCCGACGCCAAGGACATCAAGAAGGCCATCGACGAGGCCTAGATCCCCCTGAGCGATCAAAGCCACAGAACAGAGAAGAGGCCGCCCTGCCGGGGGGCCTCTTCTCTTTGTGCGAGACGTGTCGTTTTCGGCGCTACTTGCCGGCAGCGGCCAGCTTCTCGATCAGCAGCGCCTGCGCGACGATCATGTGCTCGATCTCGTCGGGATGGACGCTCTCGTTGGCACCGTGGATGTTAGCCGGGGCGTCCTCGGCGCCCAGCAGGATGAACTCGGCGCCCGGCGACGCCTTCATCAGCGTCTCCAGCAGCGGGATTGATCCACCACTTCCGACTTCCGAGACGTCCTTGCCGTACGCCTCGGCGAGCGCCGCACGCGCCGCTTCCATCCCGGGACCGCCCGTGGGTGCGAGGAACGCATCCGACGCCTTGACGCGGGTAACGTCCACCTGCACTCCCCATGGCGTTGCGGCGCGCAGAAAGTCCATCAGCTTGGCCAACTCGGCTTCCGGGTCGGCGCCGGGGGCGATGCGCAGTGCGACCTTCGCGCGGGCCGACGGCAGTAACACGTTGCCGGCCTCTGCGACGGACGGCGCGTCGATGCCGATCACACTGATGGCGGGCTTGCTCCACAGCTTGGTGCCGATGGTCCCGTCGCCGATGATCTCGACACCGTCCAGCATTGCGGCCATCTGGCGATAGAGCGGCTCGGGGTACTCGGCGCCGGGCCAGTCAAAGGCCTTGAGGCCGGGGACAGCGCAGTTGCCGCGATCGTCTTGCAGCGTCGCCAGCATGCGGATGAGCGCCATGAGCGCATCGGGCGCCGGGCCGCCAAAGACGCCCGAGTGCAACGGATGGTCGACGGTCTTGGTCTGGACGATGCACTGCACGTGGCCGCGCAGCATGGTGGTGAGCACGGGATCGCCGCAGGTGATGTTGCCCATGTCGGCGATGATCATGACATCGGCGGCGAAGCGCTCGGGATGCTTCTCGACGAAAGCCTCCAGGTGCGACAACGTCTCTTCCTCGCCCTCCAAGATGAGCTTTATGCCGACGGGCGGCTTGCCATCGAAGACGCGCAACGTGCCCGAGTGGATCGCGACGCCGCTCTTGTCATCGGCGGCGCCGCGGCCGTAGTAGCGGCCGTCGTCCTTCTTGGTGAGCGTCCAAGGGTCGGTGGTCCAGCCCTGGTCCATCGGCGCGGGCTGCACGTCATAGTGCCCGTACAGCAGCACAGTGGGCGCGCCCGGAGGCGCTGGAATCTCGCCCCATACCGCCGGGTAGCCACCGCCTTCCAAGTCGAGTTCGCCGGCCTCAAAGCCGGAACGCTTCAGGATGTCGATCACCGTCGCGCGCGCTGCGTCCACGGGTGCGGCGGGAAAGCCGGGAAACGCGCAGGACGCATCCGCGACCAACACGCCCAAGTCGGCCATTACCTGCGGCATCATCGCCGCAACCTTGCTGCGAATCTCGGTGTCTTCCATGTGCTGCTCCTTCGTCTTTGATTGCGGTCTAGGCGACGAACGTGCCGATGAGCATTCCGACTCCCACTGCCACCACGGTGCATACCAGCAGCGGAATCATGAACGAGTGATTGACGACGGCCTTGCCGATCTTGGTGCTCCCCGTCTGGTCGACCGCCACCGCGGCGAGCTGGGTGCCGTTCGCCGGGAGGAACAGCACGCCGGACACGGCTTGCCACATCGCGACGATGGCCCCGAGGCCAAGAACCGGGATCCCCAGAGCGATGGGCACCAGAGTTCTAGTGGTCGCTGACTGGCTGGTGGTCAGAGCGGCGAGCACGAACACCGCAAGCGCGAACAAGAGCGGGATTGCTGTCACCGTGTTCTGCAACGCTGCATTGATAGCTGCCTGGTGGGCGCTCACAAAGGTGTCAGCCAGCCACGCGATTCCGAACAGCGCGAGCAAAGCGACGATTCCCGCACCGAACACCTGCTCACCGGCGATATCTTCAACCTTCGCGTCGCAGAAGATCAGGATGAGCAATGCCACGACGAACATGATGATCTGGATTCCAGAGGTCGTGTCGAGCGGAGCCATCGCGCCGCCGGCGCCGGACGGGACGTGACGCTGGAGCCACGGAACCGCGCCCGTGGCGACGATCATGACCACGCCCATCAGGAAGATATACGCCGAGAGAGCCGCGCCTTTCTTGAGGGGCTGCTCCGGCTCGTTGCTGGTGCACTTGGGCGGCTTGACGAGTCCGTCCTTGAGCCGCTGCTGATACACGGGGTCCTCGGAAAGCGGCTTGCCGATAAAGTTCTGAACGATCGCCGTGACAAAGATGGCGACAAGCGACGCCGGAATCGTGATCAGAAGGATCTTGGGCAGCGTCATGCCCTTGACCACCGTGAGCGTGAGCATCGCTGCCATGGCCGCCGAGACCGGACTCGACGTGATGCCCAGCGCGTTGGCGACGGTGGAGACCGCCAGCGGCCGCTCCGGTCGGATGTCGTTTTCGTAGCTGACTTCGTAGATGACAGGAATCAGCGGATAGAAGATGTTCGACGTCCCTGCGCCCACGGTGAATATGTAGCTCACCAG